>CANIEV010000028.1 GCA_947466535.1 Betaproteobacteria bacterium | reverse complement strand
GTAAACCTATCGAGGCCCATTACGCGCACCTTCTGGTGCACGGCATCCTGCACCTGTCGGGCCACGACCACGAGGCGGACGCGGAAGCGGTGCGCATGGAGCGCGCCGAACGCCGCATCCTTGCCCGCCTTGGCTACGCGGATCCGTACGCGATCGAAGCATTGAAGGCGGCATGAGCGAGAAGCCCACTTTGCTCGAGCGCCTGTCGGCTCTGATCATGCGCGAGCCCGAGGACCGCGAGCAACTGCTCACGCTGCTGCATTCCGCGCACGATCGCAACCTGCTCGATGCGGATGCGCTGTCGATGATCGAAGGTGTTATGCAGGTCTCGGAGATGCAGGTCCGCCACATCATGGTGCCGCGCGCACAGATGGATGTCATCGACATCAACGAGACGCCCGACCGCTTCATCCCGCACGTGATTGCCACCGCGCACTCTCGCTTCCCGGTGGTCGATCGCAATCCGGACGACGTGATCGGAGTGCTGCTTGCGAAGGACCTGCTGCGCTACTACGCGGGCGAGGAGGAATTCAATGTGCGGGAAATGCTTCGCCCCGCGGTGTTCGTGCCTCAGTCCAAACCACTCAACGTGCTGCTTCGCGAATTCCGCGCCAATCGCAATCACATGGCAATCGTGGTCGACGAGTACGGCGGCGTGGCGGGACTGATCTCGATCGAGGATGTGCTGGAGCAGATCGTCGGCGACATCGAGGACGAATACGACTTCGACGAGGCGTCCGACAACCTGCTGCGCGAGTCCCCCACACAGTTCCGCGTCAAGGCGCACACCGAGATCGGTGATTTCAACGAAGCGCTCGGCTCGGAGTTCGAGACCGACGGCTATGACACGGTGGGCGGACTCGTGATCGACCGTTTCGGACGCCTGCCCAAGCGGGGCGAATCGGTCACGATCGAGAGCCTGCGCTTTACCGTGCTGCGCGCCGACAGCCGCCGCCTGTACCTGTTGCAGGTCCAGAAACTCCCCGGAAAGCATTGAACACGCCGGAAGGCGCATCGTCATGAGCACTGCCCTCAAGGCCGAGCGATTCGCCGCCGGTCGCGCTGCGATGCCGGTCGTGTTTGTTCTGGGCGCAATTGCCGTTGCGGGATTCGAGCCGATAGGCCTCTCGCTGCTGTCACCCCTGACGCTTACAGCGCTGTTCTGCCTTCTTGCAGCCGCCGAGAATCCGCGGCGCGCGGCGCTGCTCGGCTTCCTCTGGGGCCTTGGTCATTTTCTCGCCGGCGTGTCCTGGGTGTACGTCAGCCTGCATGTATATGGCCAGATGCCCGCGCCTGTCGCGGCACTCGCAACGTTCGCGTTCTGCGCCTATCTCGCGCTCTTTCCGGCGCTGGCCGGATCGCTTTGCGCGCGATTCGGGGCAGCCCCGCCCGCGCTACGCGCCGCCATCCTTCTGCCTTCGTTCTGGGTGCTGGGCGAATGGCTGCGAAGCTGGCTGCTCACCGGGTTCCCATGGCTCGCGACCGGCTATTCGCAGACCGACACGCCGCTCGCGGGATTTGCGCCGCTCGCCGGCCTCTACGGTGTATCGCTCGCCACAGCGATATCGGCAGGGCTGCTCGCAGCAGCGATCCTCGCCAGGGAAACATCGCGTCGCCTCGCCTGCATCGGCGCGATCGTGATTGTTGTCTCGGGCGGAGCCATGCTTCGCAGCACAGCCTGGACCGTGCCCGAAGGAGACCCGCTCGATGTCGCGCTTGTCCAGGGCAATGTCCCGCAGAACCTGAAGTTTGACCCGGCGCGTTACCGGGAAACCCTTGCGTCCTATGCGAGGCTCGTCGAATCCAGCAAGGCAAAGTTGATCGTCCTGCCGGAGACCGCGATTCCACGCCTGCTCGACAGCGTGGACCCGCGCTACCTCGACCGCCTCGCCGAGCATGCCTACGCGCAGCAGGGCGACCTGCTGCTCGGTGCGCCGTTTCGCGTCCGCGAAGGCAATTACTACAATGGGGTGGTCAATCTTGGCGCCACCGCCACGCAGTTCTACGCGAAGCGCCATCTCGTTCCGCTTGGGGAATTCGTGCCGGCAGAGTTTGCGTGGATCGTCGCCCTGATGCAGATGCCGTTGTCGGACTTCTCCCGAGGCGGAGACACGCAGGCGCCAATGCGCGCGGCCGGCGTGAAAGTCGCGCTCACCGTCTGCTACGAGGACGCTTTTGGCGAAGAGCTGATCGCACAGCTTCCCGAGGCCACGGTGCTCGCCAACCTGTCGAACGTCGCCTGGTTCGGGGATTCGCTCGCTCCCGACCAGCACCTGCAGATCTCGCGCATGCGCTCGATCGAGACCGGGCGCCCCATGGTGCGTGCAACAAACACAGGCGCCACCGCTGCGATCGACGAGCGCGGCCGCGTGATCGCCCGCCTGCCGCCCTTCACCGAAGGCGTGCTGCACGCAAAAGTACAACCGTTCATGGGCGCGACACCCTATGTGCGATTAGGCAACGCCCCCGCGCTTGCGGCCGCGGCCCTGCTTGCGCTCGCCGCGATCCTGTTCACTCTCGCGCGCAGACGTGCTGCAAGGCAAAGCCTGTAAAATTCCGGTTTGCAGTTCACTCCGTGCAGAACACCCGCCTCGACATGATCACCTTCCAGCAACTCATTCTCAGGCTCCAGCAATTCTGGAGCGAGCGTGGCTGCGCGCTCCTGCAGCCGTACGATCTCGAAGTCGGCGCAGGCACCTCGCACACCGCCACCTTTCTGCGCTCGATCGGGCCCGAGCCCTGGCGCGCCGCGTATGTGCAGCCTTCGCGTCGCCCGAAGGACGGCCGTTACGGCGAGAATCCGAACCGCCTGCAGCACTACTACCAGTATCAGGTGGTGCTCAAACCCTCGCCGCCGGACATCCTCGACCTTTACATCGCCTCGCTCGAAGCCATAGGCATCAAGCCGGGCGAACACGACATCCGCTTTGTCGAGGACGACTGGGAAAACCCGACGCTTGGCGCCTGGGGTCTTGGCTGGGAAGTCTGGCTCAACGGCATGGAGATCACCCAGTTCACCTATTTCCAGCAGGTGGCGGGCATCGACTGCAAGCCGATCATGGGCGAGATCACCTACGGACTCGAGCGGCTGGCGATGTACCTGCAGGGCGTGCAGAACGTGTATGACCTGGAATGGATGCCCGGGCTCACGTACCGCGACGTCTATCACCAGAACGAGGTGGAGCAGTCCACCTACAACTTCGAGCACTCCAACGCGCCTATGCTGTTCGAACACTTCGGACACTATGAATCCGAGGCGAAGCGCCTGATGGAGTCGCAACTCGCGCTGCCCGCCTACGAGATGGTGCTCAAGGCGGCACATGCCTTCAACCTGCTTGATGCACGTGGCGCCATTTCGGTAACCGAGCGGGCCGGCTATATCGGCCGCATCCGCACACTGGCACGCGCGGTGGGCCAGGCCTATTTCGAATCGCGCGAACGCCTCGGCTTTCCGATGCTCAAGCGCGCGGAGGCTGCATGAGCACCGCGCCGCTGCTGGTGGAACTGTTCACCGAGGAACTTCCGCCGAAGGCGCTCGAGACGCTAGGCCGCGTGTTCGCGCAGGAACTCGTCGCGGCCCTGTCGCGGCATCAGCTGGTGGTCGGCGATGCGAGCGCGACACGCGCCTACGCCACGCCGCGCCGGCTCGCGGTGCACGTCCCGGCGGTTCGCGCCCGCGCCGAGGACCGTGCGGAATCGAAAAAACTGATGCCCGCCAAGGTCGCCTATACCGGTGATCAGCCGACCGACGCCCTTCGAAAGCGTCTCGAGAAAGAAGGCGTGGCAGCGGACACCGCGCAACTCGAGCGACGCATCGAGGGCGGTGCGGAGTTCGTCTATCTGCACAGAACGCTCGCCGGCTTATCACTCGCCGACGGCCTGCAGTCTGCGATCACCGACGCGCTTGCAAAGTTGCCGATCCCGAAGGTGATGGGCTACCAGCTCGCCGACGGCGAGACAACGGTGCATTTCGTGCGCCCCGCGCACGGCCTTGTCGCTCTGCACGGCGCGGACATCGTGCCGGTATCGGTGCTGGGACTGACCTCGGGTCGGCTGACGCACGGTCACCGATTCCAGGGAAACCGTGACATCGCGCTTGCGCACGCCGATGAATACGAAACCCGACTCGAGTCCGAGGGCTGCGTGATTGCCGACTTCCAGCGCCGGCGCTCGGATATCCGTACCCAGCTGGATGCGGAAGCCGCACGGCTCGGCGCGTCGCTCGGCCCGGAGGAGAGTGTCATCCCGCTTCTGGACGAAGTTACCGCGCTGGTGGAACGTCCGACGGTCTACGTTGGCGAATTCGAGCCGGAGTTTCTCGCCGTACCGCAGGAATGCCTGATTCTCACCATGCGGCAGAACCAGAAGTATTTCCCGCTCTTCGAATCCACCGGCACACGCGCGGGCAAGCTCAGCCACCGCTTCCTGATCGTGAGCAACATGCGGCTTGCCGATCCGCGCAACATCGTCGAGGGCAATCAGCGCGTCGTGCGGCCGCGTCTCGCCGACGCCCGGTTTTTCTTCGAAACCGACAAGAAGGTCAGGCTCGAGTCGCGCGTGTCGAAGCTCGAATCCATCGTCTATCACAACAAGCTCGGCAGCCAGTTTCAGCGAATCGAACGTCTGGAAAAACTCGCCGGGAAGATCGCACACACGCTCGGCCTCGATGCCACGCTCGCGGAACGCGCCGCATGGCTTGTCAAGGCCGACCTCACCTCGTCGATGGTCGGCGAGTTTCCTGAGTTGCAGGGCATCATGGGTCGCTACTACGCGCTCGCCGACGGCGAACCCGCGGAAGTCGCCGACGCAATCGAGGATCACTATCGTCCGCGCTATGCCGGGGACGCGCTTCCCGCGGGCACGATCGCCTGCGTGGTCGCGCTCGCCGACAAGCTCGATTCACTCGCCGGATTGTTCGGGATCGGCCAGCAACCGACCGGCGACCGCGACCCGTTCGGCCTGCGCCGTGCCGCGCTTGGGGTGATTCGCCTGCTTGGCGAAAAATCAATTGCCGCACCACTGAATGAAATGATCGACGCCGCCTTCAGCGGATTCCATGGTGTCGCCGGATTCGGTGACGCACGTTCCGACCTGACGCTCTTCATCTTCGACCGCATGCGTGGCTACTTCATCGATCAGGGGTTCAGTGTGCACGAAGTGGATGCCGTGCTTTGCCTCCTCCCCGGGCGCGTTGACCTCGTGCGCAAGCGTCTGGACGCCGTGCGCAGCTTCAATCAACTGCCGCAAGCCGCCAGCCTCGCTGCAGCGAACAAGCGTATCGGCAATATTCTCCGGCAGGCGGGGGATGCGGTGCCTGCCGAATTCAACAGCGATCGCTTCGTGCTCGCCGAAGAAAGCGCGCTCGGACTCGCCTTCACAGAGTTGCAGCCGGAGATCGAGCGCGATTTCGCCAACACCGAATACACCGCCGGCCTGAAGAAACTGGCCGGATTACGCTCGCTGGTCGATGCGTACTTTGACAAGGTAATGGTGATGGACCCGGACCTCGCGCTGCGTGCCAACCGCATCGCCTTCCTCGGCAAGCTTCACGCGAGCATGAATCGGATCGCCGACCTGTCCAGGCTCGCCGCGTGAAACTGCTGATCCTCGACCGCGACGGCGTGATCAACCACGACAGCGCGCACTACATCAAGAGTCCGGACGAATGGCGTCCGATCGCAGGCAGTCTCGAGGCGATCGCGCGCTTCACCCAGGCGGGATGGCGCATCGTCGTTGCAACCAATCAGGCAGGCGTTGGCCGCGGACTGTTCGACATGGCAACGCTCAACGCGATCCACGCCAAGATGCATCGCGCGGTCAATCAGGTCGGTGGCCGCATCGAGGCGGTGTTCTACTGTCCCGACACGGCAGAGTCGAATTCACCCAATCGAAAGCCGAATCCGGGCATGTACTACGCAATCTCCGAACGCTACGGCGCGTCGCTCGCAAACGTACCTGCCATCGGGGACAGCCAGCGCGACCTCGACGCTGCTAATTCGTGCGGCGCACAGCCGATGCTGGTGCTCACCGGAAACGGAACCAAGACCCGCGACAAGGGTGAAATGCCCCCCGGCACCCAGATCTATCCCGATCTGGCGACGGCGGCCACCGCACTTCTTCAATGATCCTGCTGAGGTCGCTCGTCTTCGCCGCCGCGCTGCTGCTGATCACCCCGCCCTACGCTCTGTTCGCCCTCGCGACATTCCCGCTGCCTGCGCAGATGCGGTTTCGCCTGATTTCGGGCTGGTCACGGGCGGTCATCGCGCTTGCGCAAGTCGTTCTCGGCATCCGCTACCGTGTGGAAGGACTGGAGCATCTTCCTTCACAACCTGCAATCATCCTCGCCAAACATCAGTCGGCCTGGGAAACGCTCGCCTTTCAGGTGATCTTTCCGCCGCAGGTGCTTGTGTTGAAGCGCGAACTGCTCTGGATCCCCTTCTTCGGCTGGGGACTCGCTCTGATGAGCCCGATCTCGATCGACCGCAGCAAAGGCACGAGTGCCTTGAAGCGCATGCTTGCACAAGGGCGCGAACGCCTCTCGCAAGGGTTCTGGATCGCGATATTTCCCGAGGGCACGCGAGTCGCGCCCGGAACGCGCGGCGAATACCGGGTGGGGGGGGCGTGGCTTGCCGTCAAGACGGGGGCGTTGGTGGTGCCTGTCGCCCACAATGCCGGATTGTTCTGGCGGCGCAATGCGTTCATAAAGCGGCCGGGCACGGTTACCGTCCTGATCGGCGAACCTATATCGCCGGAAGGTCTGACTCCCGAGGCCCTCAACGCGCAGGTCGAGGAATGGATCGAGAGCCGGATGCCGGCGCTGCTTCGATGAATCGGAACGGAATCACCGCACGCGCCCCGAGCGCCCCGCTGGACCGGATCGACCTTCGATCCGATCAACTCGAACTCGGATTCGACGCCGCCATCACGAGCACGCATAGCCAGGCGGGCGGTGCGATACGCCGCGCCTTGCTCGCCGACGGCTGGATCGTGTACCGGCTGGAGCGCGCGCGACGGCGCACGCTGGCGATCTATGTCGACCGCCACGGCGTGCGCGCGCGCGCGCCCTTGTCGATGCCGGTCGTCGAGATCGAGGCATTCCTGAGCCAGAAATCGCTCTGGATCAGGCGCCGCCTGCGCGACTCGGCACAGCATGCATCGCCGGGATTCAGCTGGCGTGCGGGCGCCCGCTTTCCGATACTTGGAAACGAAATCGAGCTCGCACCGGTTCCGGGTGAAGGCTTCGGACGACTGCACGATGGTCGCCTCGAAATCGGGCTCGAGCAGCCGGGCGATCCGGCGCAACTGCGCGCACGCACGCTGGATTGGATCAGGGCCGAGTCGAGCACACTCTTCGCCGAGCGTCTGGGCATCTACGCGCAGCGACTCGGGGTTCCGATGCCGAAACTGCGTCTGTCCAACGCGCGCGGACAATGGGGCAGTTGCCACTCGGACGGTCGGGTGCTGCTGACGTGGCGGCTGTTTCACACACCGCTGCCCCTGATCGATTACGTGGTGGCGCACGAGATTGCGCACCTGAAGGAACTCAATCATTCACGCCGCTTCTGGAAGGTCGTGGAGCGGCTCTACCCGGATTACCTTGCGGCGCGCAACGAGCTACGACTGCTCGGAAGGCGGCTGCCCGACCTGGAGGCTGCGCGATGAAAATTCTGCACACGATGCTCCGCGTGGGCGATCTCGATCGCTCGATTCGTTTTTATACCGAGGTGCTGGGCATGCGCCTTCTGCGAAAGAAGGACTTCCCAGACGGCAAATTCACCCTGGCATTCCTCGGCTACGGTGAAGAAGCCGACGGCGCAGTGATCGAGCTGACCCATAACTGGGGCGTGGACAAATACGAAATCGGAACCGGCTACGGGCATGTGGCGATCGCCGTACCCGACGTGTACGCCGCCTGCGCTGAAATGAGGCAGCGCGGCGGCAAGATCGTGCGGGAGCCGGGCCCGATGAAATTCAGCCCGACGGTAATGGCCTTCATCGAGGATCCGGACGGCTACCGGATCGAACTGATCGAGCGCAAGGGCGACTGAGCGCCGCCCTTCATGTCTCTACCGCAGGGGCGAGACAGTCCTATATTTCTGGAATGCGCTCGGATGGCCAAGCAGTGTTTTTGCAAATTCCTCGAGCACGCCTTCACTCATTTCCGGTGCTGGCACCGCGAAGTCATCGATGCCGAGCCGCAGCAGGTTTTTCGCCCGAAACATCAGCCTTCCCTGGTCGAGGTCAGGCTTGATCAGGATGTCCGTGACCAGCGCCGATTCAATGCCGAATTTCCATCCGGTGACCGAACTGCGTGCGCTCTTTATTTCATCCTCAACAAACTTGATACCCGATGCAAAAAGCGCGTCACGCACTTTTTGTGCCGTCGCCGGCATGTCGCGGTCGAGCGTCACCTTGGTCGCGGGCGATCCCCATTTCAGGTAAATCTGGATCAGGTCGTACACATCGGCATTTGCTACCCGCGACTTCCTGGAATCGATGAATGACTCGCCATATTGCAGATTCTGCAGATCAATGACGCCAGGCACTGAAAATTTCACCGGATTGACCGGTTTAAGCACCACAAGATGCTTGAGTAGCTCGTTCAGGTACTGGAAGGAGAGCTTCATCTTCTCGTCGACCTGTTGCAGCATTTCCTCGCGCATTGCCGATTTCGAGATCTGCTGTGACTGAACAGTCTCAGCCTGTTTTTTGAGGTCGTCGAGCAGGCCCATCGTTTAACTCCGGTTTAACTGCAACTTGCGTGACTGGTACGTGATTTTGCCAGCAAGGTCATTCTTTGTGTATCGGCGCGCGATCCCGGTTGCGCTCGAACGCCCGGGCGAGTTCCGAATACTCGATTACACCCAGATTTTCCGGTCTCAGACCCGGATCGATTCCCGCCGCGATAATATCCGCGCCCTGGAGCAAGCTCGACAGTGCGTTGCGCAAGGTTTTCCGGCGCCCCGAAAATGCTGCGCTGACCACGCTGCGGAACGCCGCGTCACTTACATCCGGCGCTATCGCCTCCTTGCGCGGAAGCAGTCGGACAATCGCCGAATGGACTGCCGGCTGGGGGCGGAAGGCTCCCGGCGGAACCACGAATAACCGCTCCAGTTCAAACCGGCGCTGCAACATTACTGACAGACGGCCGTAAGCGGGCGTCGACGGTCCCGCGACCATGCGGTCGACGACCTCGCGCTGCAGCATGAAATGCATGTCACGGAAACGCGATGTGAAGGCCTCGAGCCGGAACAGCAGCGGTGTGGATACGTTATAGGGAAGGTTGCCCACCACGCGCAGCGCCTCAGGCAGTCCCGCATAGTCGAATTCGAGCGCGTCTTCGCAGAACAGAACCAGCCGTTCGGGCGCGAATCGTTCGCCGAGCGACCGTGCCAGATCACGGTCGATCTCCACCGCATACAGCCGGTCGAGACGCTCGAGAAGCGGCGCAGTGATCGCCCCCTGTCCTGGGCCGATTTCCAGCACCGCGTCATCGCGCTCGGGCGCCACCGCGGCCACGATGCGATCGATATAGCTGCGATCGACCAGAAAATTCTGCCCGAAACGCCGCCGCGGGCGGTGCGATGACAACGGATTGCTCATACGGGTCCGTCCGAACGGGCATTGGCCATCGCGATCGCGAGTTCCACTGCTGCGACCAGGCTGCCCGCATCCGAGCCACCCTTGCCCGCGAGATCAAGCGCAGTACCGTGATCGACCGAGGTGCGGATCACCGGAAGGCCCAGCGTGACATTGATGCCCGAGCCGAAGCTGGCGAACTTGAGCACCGGCAGGCCCTGGTCGTGGTACATCGCGAGAACCGCATCAACCCCACGCAGACGCTCGGGGTTGAACAACGTATCGGCAGGCAACGGACCGACAACATCTATGCCCTCAGCGCGCAGCATCGCGACCGCCGGGGCGATCGTCTCGATTTCCTCACGGCCAAGATGCCCGCCCTCTCCGCTGTGCGGATTGAGCCCTGCGACAAGAATCCTCGGATCGCGCCGACCGAAATCCCGCCGCAATGCGCCGGCAAGAATTTGCACGGTGCGCACAAGCCCGGCGCGATCTATCGCGGCCGGCACATCCTTGAGCGCAAGATGCGTCGTTGCAAGAGCCACCCGCAAACCGCCACCAACCAGCATCATCACCGCAGGACCTGCGCCACCGCGATCGGCAAGGTATTCGGTATGCCCCGAGAACGGAATACCCGCATCGTTGATGACGCTTTTCTGCACCGGCGCTGTCACCATCGCGGCAAATTCGCCCGCGAGGCAGCCGTCAAACGCGCGGTCGAGCATGGCCAGCACCGAGGGGGCGTTAAGGGCGTCCAGGCGACCCGCCTCGGTGGCCACTGCGAGCGGCAGATCCAGAACCTCAAGGATCCCCGCGTGACCTGCGTGGCCCGCACCGTTGTCCCCGCGGCAATACTCCACAAGACGCGCGGGATTCCGAAGGAGCCCGGCACGCTCCCGCAGCATTCGAAGGTCGCCAAGCACCACAATCCTCGATGAAAACACGTGCTGCGCGAGTGAAACGCATATATCCGGCCCGATGCCGGCCGGTTCACCCGAAGTGATCGCGATTACCGGACGTACGGATACGCCCGCTGCTGTCGACGTGTTCATTTTCGCCTCAGCGAATGCGAGGCGCCTACCTGTCCTCGAGCCGGTACTCGACGTAGGCGCGGTCACGCATTTGCCGGAGCCAGTCCTGATACGCCTCGTCGCTTTTCCTGTCACGCAGCACGCGCCGCGCATCAAGGCGTTTCCGGTCACTCGAGACGTCTGCGACCCGCCTCTCGATCACCTGCATCAGATGCCAGCCGAAAGACGACTTGATCGGTTCGCTGATTTCCATCGGTTTGAGTTCGCGAAACGCCCTCTCGAATTCGGGTACGGTGTCGCCCGGATAGAGCCAGCCGAGGTCCCCGCCGCGGCTCGCCGAACCGTCATCCGAGTGCTGTCTCGCGATATCTGAAAAATCAGCCGCGCCGTTGACGATGCGCTCGCGCAACTGAACGAGTTTGCGTTTCGCTTCGCCTTCCGACACCACCTCGCTGGTGCGCGCAAGAATATGACGCACATGCGTCTGCTCTATCATCAGGGCCGCCGTGCCCCCGCGTCGATTCACCAGCTTGAGAATGTGAAAGCCCGCCGGACTGCGAAGGGGCGCGCTTACATCACCCGGATTCAACTTCGCCGCCGCCTCTGCAAACAATTCCGGCAGCCGATCCTGACTGCGCCACCCCATGTCGCCACCCTTCAGTCCGTCAGGCGCATCCGAATAGGTCGCAGCGACCTGCTCAAAATCCGCTCCCTGCTTGAGCCGTGCGCCGGCTTCCTCGGCCCTGGTGCGCTGGCGATCCACCTGTTCGGGACTCGCCTGCTCGGGAATCCGCACGAGAATATGCGCGAGATGGAACTCGCTCGGCGCAACCTTCGCGTCCTGCTGCTCGAGGAGATAGTTGTCGATCTCGCTATCGCCAACGGTGATCTTGTTGTCCACCTCACGCTCGCGCAGTCTTGTCAGAACGATTTCCTGGCGGATTTCCTCACGAAAGCGGTCGAAAGCGACTCCGTCACGCTCAAGCGTGCGACGGAATTCTGTCAGCGACAGGTTGTTCGACTCTGCGATGCGCGAAATCGCCCGATCAAGCTCGAGGTCATCCACTTTCAACGATGTCTGGTTGGCAAACTGGATCTGCACCCGGTCCATGATCAGGCGTTCAAGCGCCTGCCGCTCAATATCCTCGGCCGCTGGCAGCGGCACCTTGCGGCGCCGGAGTTCGTCGAGCGAACGGTCCACCTGCCCCTGAAGCTCAACTCGGGTGATCACCTCGTTGTTCACCACCGCAACGATGCGATCGACAAGCGCAATACGACGTCCGCCGCCCTGCGCCAGAGCGCTGGATACCGAGCAAGCCGCGAAGAGCACCACAAGTATGCCGACCAGGCCGAGGGACCGTATATACGACCCGGGGACGGCCCAGGTGTCGAATCCGTTTAAATCAGAATGCACCTTGATTGCTTTCGAAGTCGAATGCCCGTCCGGGAGGGACGGTCTGGTTCAGGCGCGTATAGCCGGGAATGTTGCGCTTGAGCGCCTCAAGCGGATTTGCGCCGATGCGCGAGAAACCGTTCAGCTCCAGCTGGATGAATATCGCATTGGTGGTTCCACCGCCGGTGCCCGTTGCAAAGCGCTGCAACACCCCGCGAACGATCCAGCAACCGCCATTGTATTCCAGACCGCCAAGCGACTCGACAATCCTGCTGTCCTTGATCGAATAGTTCATCCGACCGACACCGTGCCAGCCTCCGCCAAGAGGCCATTGCGCGGAGACGTCGGCCTGATTGAACGTGTCGCGCATATAACGGTAGCTCATGTTGATCGTCTTGAGCAATTCCGGGTTGTAGCGCGTGCCTACCGTCAGGCGTTCCGTCCGTGATTCACGCGAGTTGTACTGGACGTTGGTCTCCATAGTCCACTTGGGCGCGACCCGCCCCGCCAGGGATGCAATCCAATCGGAGGTCTGATAGGTCCGCGGCACCGACGACGCATCCAGTGGCACGCGCTGGTCGCGCATGTAATACCGTTGCCCGATGGTCGCCCTTATTGCTTCCTGTCCGCTTGCGGGTGAAAGCAGGCGACTCGTCACGGCGAGTGTCAGTTGATTGGCGTCTACCAGCCTGTCCCCGCCGGAAAACGAATTCTCCGAAAAGATCTGTGCATAGTTGAAATCGGCAAGTGCTGTATCGAACAGCGGAATGTTGCTCTGGTCACGATACGGCCGATACAAATAGAAGGCACGCGGCTCGAGCGTCTGTTGAAATGACTGCCCGAAATAGCTCGCGGCACGCTCGAATGTCAACCCGGAGTCGGTGCTGAACACCGGAAGCGTCCGCTGGATCGTATCCGGCGTTCCCGGCACCACCGAGGTGCGGCTCAGGCTGTATAGCGTGGTGTCAACCCCGATCTTCGGCGTGATAAACGCACCGGGCGAAATTATCGGGTAACTCACCGAAGGTTGCAGGCGATTGCGCAGACCGACCACCTTCTCCGGATGATGAAAATCGACGGTTTCACCCTGGAGCGAGAAATCAAATCCTTTGACATCCGGGCGCGAGGCATTGAACAGTAACTGCGGCGCACGCGAATACTGGATCAGCACGGGATTCGTGGGATCCTGAAGCGTCTGAAAGCTTTGAAACCGGCCCGTCGCGCCCCAGGAACCGCCCGCGGGAAGTTGCCCCTGATAGGTCATCACCCCTTCCCGCGGAAGATAGGTCTGGGAGACGATACTCAATCGGCTGGAAAGATCCTTGAAGTAATTGTTATCGGATGCCTTGTTCAGGTTCAGGCCGCCACTCCACGGACCGTCCTTGTACGAGTGGCTCAGCGCCATTACCGATCGGGTAATGCCGCGCTGCTGATCGTCAGGAAGGACCTCGGCACGGGCCACGCCGTTGTAGGTCCGATCCATGTATCGGAACTCACCACCGATCTGCAAACCACGCTTTTCCATGTAGCGCGGCAGAACCGTCAGGTCGTAGTTGGGTGCCAGATTCAGGTAGTAAGGGACAGTAATTTCGGGGCCGCTCTTCCCCGTCACGCCGACAATCGGGGAAAGAAAACCCGATTTCCGTTCGTTGTTGAGAGAAAATTCGAGCGTTGGAGTCTTGATCAGCGGCGTGTCCATGAAGTACAGCGTGGCCCACTTGGCGGTGCCGAGATTCTTGCCGTAGTCGAGATCCAGTTGCTCCGCGCGGAGAACCCAGTCCTCGTTGCCGGGCTTGCAGGTCGTGAAACTTCCGCCGAGCACCCGGTAATGGTCTTCGCCCTGGAATTCAACCTTGCCCGCGCTGCCTCGCGCCGAAACAGGCTCGAGATCGCGACGCGGACGCGGCGCGATCGAAAAAACCGGCGACTCGAAAACACCGGTGCCGTCGTTCATCCTGTAGCGCAGGGCCGGACCGGTGACGACGTCGCCGTCGCGCTCGATTCGCACGCTGCCCTTCGCTTCGACTTCCTCCGCCTCGTTATCAAAGCGCAGCCAGTCGGCGAATATCGCCGTCGTGCCTCGATTGATTTCGGCCTTGCCCTCGGCGATCGTTTCCTTCTCGGACACGCCTTCGAGCCGGTCGGCGGTAATGCGGGATGGCAGCGTGCGGGGGTCGATCCTGACCGGCGGCAGCGGCTTGGTCAGCGGACGCAGACCGGTGACCTGTCCGTAGACCGGTGCGGCGGTCAGCAATACCACGGGAGGCAGCACGACTGCCGGCAACAGGACCGCGAGCACCGCGCGGCGCAGCGAGGCGGCGGACATATTCTTGGGGGACTTGTCTTGAAGAGTTATGGGGAAAGCGGCTGGTAAAATCGCACAAATCCCTTCACAAGGCAATCGTGGACAGAATTCAACTGCTGCGCCAATGGCTTGCCGCTTCCGTTGGCACCGATAAGTTTGCGCTCGCTCCCGCCTCCAGCGATGCGAGCTTCCGGCGTTACTTCCGGATCAGCCTGCCCGATGGCGGTTCGCGCATCGCAATGGACGCGCCCCCCGACAAGGAAGACTGCCGCCCGTTCGTCCGCATCGCGGCGCTTTTCGGCGAAGCCGGCGTGGTTGTGCCACGGGTTCACGCGCAGGATCTGGAACAGGGATTCCTTCTGCTGAGCGACCTCGGCAACAGGACGTATCTCGATGAACTGAACGAAGCGAGCGCAGACGGGCTCTACAAGGAGGCGATCCGCGCCCTGGTAAAAATTCAGGCGGCCAGCCGCCCGGAGGTTCTACCTCCCTACGACCGGGCCCTGCTCACCCGCGAGCTCAAATTGTTTCCGGAGTGGTACATCGAGCGTCAGCTTGGTGCGCCTCTTATCCCCGATGACGACGAGTCCTTGCGCCTTGCGTTCGAAAGCATCCTCGCGAACAACCTCGCCCAGCCGCGGGTATTCGTGCATCGCGACTACCATTCGCGCAACCTGATGGTCTGCGACCCCGGACCCGGAGTGCTGGATTTCCAGGATGCGGTCGAAGGGCCGATCACCTACGACCTCGTCTCGCTCCTGCGCGACGCATACATTGCCTGGGACGAGGAACGCGTCATTGACTGGGCGATCTTCTACTGGGACCAGGCGCGGCGAGCCGGCCTGCCGGTGCACGCCGATTTCGGCGAGTTCTACCGCGATTTCGAATGGATGGGCGTGCAGCGCCAGATCAAGGTGGTCGGAATCTTCGCCCGCCTCGCCTGCCGGGACGGCAAGCGAGGCTATCTCGATGACCAGCCGCGCGTGCTCGGCTACCTGCGCCGCGCCAGCGAACGCTACCGCGAACTTGCTCCGCTCGCAAAACTCGTCGACCGGCTGCAGGACGGAGCCGCCGCTTGAATTTCGCGACGCCTCTACCGGATTACCCGTACCGATGAAAGCGATGATCCTCGCCGCAGGCCGCGGCGAGCGCATGCGCCCGCTGACCGATTCGACGCCCAAGCCCTTGCTCGAAGCGGGCGGAAAGCCGCTGATCGCCTGGACGATCGAGGCACTGGTGCGCTCGGGCTTCACTGAACTCGTGATCAATCATGCGCATCTTGGCGAAAAGATCGAGGCTATGCTCGGCGACGGCTCGGCGTATGACGCATCAATCAGGTATTCCCCCGAAGGCACCGCGCTCGAGACCGCGGGCGGCATTCGCAAGGCCCTGCCGCTGCTCGGTGAGTCCTTTCTCGTCGTCAACGGGGACATCCACTCCGATATCGACTTCCGCCATCTTGCCGCACAGCCGCGCGAAACGCGGCTTGCGCATGTGCTTCTCGTGCCGAACCCCGCGCACAACCCGAACGGCGATTTCACGCTGGAAAGCGGGGAATTGCGCAATCGCGGGCAGACGATGCTTACTTTTTCCGGCATCGGCGTGTACCGTGCAGAAATGTTCCGGGCGCTGGTTCCCGGTCAGGCGGCGAAACTCGCGCCCCTTTTGCGCCGCGCGGCCGACGACGGACGCGCGAGCGGGGAAATCCACACCGGACTCTGGCAGGATATCGGAACACCGCAACGACTCGCGGAACTCGACCGGATGCTTCGCCCGGCCTAGACGTGCGCGTTACGCGGCGGGTTCGGCCGTTCACCACAACCCATTAGAGACACGATGAGCGACTACGAAAAGCAGTCAGAACGACGCCGCCGTCTGCAGCAGACGATGCAGACCGGGATCGCGATCATCCCGACCGCCCACGAGCGCATGCGCAATCGCGACAGCGACTACCTGTTCCGCTACGACAGCTACTTCTGGTACCTCTGCGGCTTTCCCGAACCGGAGGCGGTGCTGGTCCTGATCGCCGGCGCCGAGCCTCGCTCGATCCTGTTCTGCCGCGACAAGAACGTGGAGCGCGAACTCTGGGAAGGGTTCCGATTCGGCCCGGAGGCAGCTCGCGAGCACTTTGGCGTGGACGAAACCCATTCGATCGGCCTGCTCGATGAAATGCTCCCCGGACTGATCGCCAACCAGCCCGCGCTCTGGTACGCCCCGGGCGCCGACACCGTCTGGGATACCCGCGTGCTCGGATGGCTTAATCAGGTTCGAGCACAGGCGCGCACCGGCATAAGTGCGCCCGGCGACATCCGCGATGTGCGGCTCGCGCTCGACGAAATGCGCCTGTTCAAGGACGACGCGGAAATCACCACCATGCGTCGCGCGGCCACGATCTCTGCAGCGGCACATGTGCGCGCGATGCGCGCCACGCGCCCGGGCAAGGCCGAGTATGAAATCGAGGCCGAACTGCAATACGAATTCCGCCGAGGCGGCGCACAGTATCCCGCCTACTGGCCGATTGTCGCCGGCGGCGCGAACGCCTGCGTGCTGCATTACCGCGAAAACAACCAGCCGCTTGCCGACGGCGCCCTGCTGCTGGTCGATGCCGGCTGCGAGCTTGACGGCTATGCGGCCGACATCACCCGCACCTGGCCGGTGGGCGGCAAGTTCTCCGGACCGCAGCGCGATCTCTACGAGATCGTGCTCGAATCGCAGCTTGCCGCGATCGCCGCGGTGAAACCCGCACGCCATTGGAACGAACCGCACGAAGCGGCGGTAAGAATTCTCGCGCAGGGATTCATTGACCTTGGCTTGTGCGAAGGTCCGCTCGACCGGGTCATCGAAACCGAGGACTACCGCCGCTTCTACATGCATCGCACCGGCCACTGGCTCGGCCTGGATGTGCACGACGTCGGCGAGTACAAACACGCGAATGCCTGGCGTCCGCTTCAACCCGGCATGACGCTCACCGTCGAGCCTGGCTGCTACGTGCGTCCGAACGACAAGGTGCCGGAAAAATTCTGGAACATCGGCATCCGCATCGAAGACGACGTGCTCGTCACCGAGTCGGGCTGCGAAGTGCTTACCCGGGAGACACCCAAGGCCGCGGCGGACATCGAGGCACTTGTCGGCAGTGCCTGAATCCGCAGACATCGTCATCGCCGGCGGCGGACCGGTCGGCCTCGCACTCGCCCGGGCGCTTGAGCAGTTCGGCGTACGAGCCACAGTCGTCAGCACATCGACGACCGCCTCCGACCGCCCGATCGCGCTTTCGCACGCAAGCCGGATTTTGCTCGAACGGCTGGGTGCATGGCGCGGGCTGAACGCGACACCGATTCGCACCATCCATGTGTCGCAGCGCGGCGGCTTCGGACGCACACTGATCGATCACAGGGATTACAAGCTTCCCGCGCTGGGTCACGTAATCGCGTATTCGGACCTTTTGCCCGCGCTCGGCCGGACACTCGACAGGAAACCGATGAACGGTACCGTCACCGGATCGGAAGCGCACGCAGGACAGATTACTGTCAGCGTGACCTCAGACCCGTACTCGGGCCAGGCTATTCAGCATCTCCGGACCCGGCTGCTCGTGATCGCCGAAGGCACGTTGCCCCCGATCGATGCCATTTCAGCCGGTGCAACCCCGGTGACGCAGCGCGACTACCATCAGTCCGCGCTGGTCGCCTCGGTGAAGACCGACAACCCCTCTGAAGGGCGCGCCTGGGAACGATTCACCGAAGACGGGCCGATCGCGCTTTTGCCGTATCGCGACCGTTATGCACTCGTCTGGAGCGTGCAACCGGACGACGCACACACATTGGCAGCGCTGCCGGAACACGAGTTTCTTGCGCGACTCGGCACCGCATTCGGGCGCAGGGCAGGCGCATTCATCGAAGCGGGCGAACGCGGTGTTTTCCCGCTGCAACTGCGGGTGCGCGATCCATCGCCTGTACCGCAGGTGCTGACAATCGGCAACGCCGCGCAAACATTGCATCCGGTTGCGGGACAGGGGCTTAACCTCGGACTTCGGGACGCATGGGAACTTGCGGAACTCGCCGGTTCGTGGCCTCGCGAAGAAATCGGCGGCGCAGAGTTCGTCGAGCACTATCTGCGCCGACGCAGACTTGATCGCGTCGGCAGCGTACGCGCCACGGATTTATTCGTGCGAATGTTCTCCACCGACGACCCGTTTGCGCGTTGCGCGCGCGGATTCGGCCTGTTCGCGCTCGATGTCTTGCCTCCGGCGCGCGAATTTCTTGCACGGCGGATGATGTTCGGCGCGAGGGCTTTGCCGTAAACCATCGACGCAAAAACATTTCCTGTTTTTTCACAAAGGAAGTGTTGATGTCGATGCGTCGATTAGGTATAGAATTCCCCTCCCGTCTTTCACCCCCTCCGAGAAAACGATCGTGCAAATCGGCACACACGTGCTGAGGAACAATTTGTTTGTCGCGCCGATGGCAGGCGTCACGGACAGGCCGTTCCGGCAACTCTGCAGGCGATTCGGCGCCGGACTCGCGGTGTCGGAGATGGTGTCCTCGCAGGCGTCGCTGCGCGATACGCGCAAGGGGCGGCTTCGTACCGACCACACCGGCGAGACCGATCCGATTTCGGTGCAGATCGCCGGCGCTGATCCTCAAATGATGGCCGATGCTGCGCGCTACAACGTTGACCGCGGCGCGCAGATCATCGACATCAACATGGGCTGCCCGGCAAAAAAAGTGTGCAACGCGATGGCGGGTTCGTCCCTGCTGCGCCACGAGACGCTCGTTGGCCGCATCCTCGAATCCGTCGCTCGCGCGGTGGATGTGCCGGTGACGCTCAAGTTCCGCACCGGCTGGGACGCGACCAATCGCAACGCGCTCACTGTGGCGCGCATTGCCGAACAAAGCGGTATCCGCGCGCTCGCCCTGCACGGCCGCACCCGCGCCTGCGGCTTCTCGGGTGATGCGGAATACGACACGATCCGCGCGGTAAAGCAGGCGACGCAGCTGCCGGTGATTGCCAACGGCGACATCAACAGCCCGGAAGATGCAAAACGCGTGCTCGACTACACCGGTGCCGACGGCGTGATGATCGGGCGCGCGGCCCAGGGACGACCCTGGATCTTTCGCGAGATCGAGCACCTCATCGCCACGGGGCAGACTGCACCCGCCCCGATGGTCGCCGAAATCCGCGCCGTTCTTCTCGAGCACCTCGAGGGACTGTATTCCCTCTACGGCGCCGAATCCGGCGTGCGCGTGGCGCGCAAGCACATCGGCTGGTACACGCGCGACCTGCCCGGTGGCGAGCATTTCCGCCGATTCATGAACACGCTCGAGACCTGCGATTCGCAGCGCTCGGCGGTAATCCGCTTTTTTGATGAACTCGCGCAGGCCGGCGACCGGCTGCGATATGACGAGAGGTTAGCTGCATGAGGCAGACAAACGAAATCGGGGACTGCGTCCGTCGATCGCTGGAGCGTTACTTCAAGGACCTGGACGGCGCGACGCCGCGCTCGGTCTACGACATGGTGCTGAAGAACGTGGAGCGCCCGCTGCTCGAGGTGGTTCTCGATCACGCCGAAGGCAACCAGACCATCGCGGCGGAGATGCTAGGCATCAACCGCAACACGCTGCGAAAGAAGATGCTCTCGCTGAAGATCAAGACCTAGAGGTCCGGCGAATGAACATCACGGTTCGCCGCGCCCTTATCAGCGTATCTGACAAGACCGGCGTGCTCGAATTCGCGCGCGGACTGGCGAAATTCGGCATCCGTTTCGTCTCCACCGGCGGCACCGCGAAACTGCTCGCCGACGCCGGGCTGGATGTCACCGAGGTTGCGCAGGTGACCGGCTTTCCCGAGATGCTCGACGGCCGCGTCAAGACCCTGCATCCGAAGATCCACGGCGGATTGCTCGCACGCCGCGATCTGCCTGCGCACCTCAAGGCAATAGCCGATGCCGGCATCGATCCGATCGACATGGTCGTGGTGAACCTCTACCCGTTCGCGCAGACCGTGGCGCGTGCCGACTGCCCGCTGGAGGATGCGATCGAGAACATCGACATCGGCGGCCCGACAATGCTCCGCGCGGCGGCCAAGAACTACGGCGGTGTCGCCGTGGTAACCGCCCCCTCCGATTACGCGTCAATCCTCGATGAGCTTCGCGCGAACGCGGGCGCGTTGTCGGAACCCACCCGATTCACGCTGGCAAAAAAGGTCTTCGCCCATACCGCCGCCTACGACGCCGCGGTCAGCAACTACCTCGGGTCGCTCGCGCCCGATGGCACGCGCAACGCCTATCCGGAGCGCTTCACCGCGCAGTTCGTGAAGGTGCAGGACATGCGCTATGGCGAAAATCCGCACCAGAGCGCCGCGTTCTACCGCGACCTCGAGCCCGCCGCGGGCAGTCTCGCGCACTACCGCCAGTTGCAGGGCAAGGAACTCTCGTACAACAACATCGGCGATTCGGATGCAGCCTGGGAATGCGTCAAGACCTTCGATCGCCCCGCCTGCGTGATCGTCAAGCACGCCAACCCCTGCGGCGTCGCAGTGGCGGACACGCCGCTGGACGCCTACAAGCTCGCGTTCGCAACAGACCCCAGCTCCGCGTTTGGCGGGATCATCGCCTTCAACCGTCCGCTCGACGGCGCGGCGGCCGAGGCAGTCACCAAACAGTTCGTCGAAGTCGTGATCGCGCCCGCCTATGACGATGCCGCGCGCAAGACATTTGCGACGAAGCAGAATGCGCGGCTTCTCGAAGTCGACCTTGGCAGCGGGACCGTTCCCTGGGACGTCAAGCGGGTCGGCGGAGGACTGCTGGTGCAGTCGCCCGACAGCCTGAATATCACCGCCGCGCAGCTTCGTGTGGTGACAAAACTGCAGCCGACGCCGGCACAACTCGACGATCTGCTGTTTGCCTGGCGCGTTGCCAAGTACGTCAAGTCGAATGCGATCGTGTTCTGCGGCTCAAACCGCACGCTTGGCGTGGGCGCGGGCCAGATGAGCCGGGTCGACAGCGCGCGCATTGCCTCGATCAAGGCGCAGAACGCGGGGCTTTCACTCGCCGGATCGGTGGTCGCCTCGGACGCGTTCTTTCCCTTCCGCGACGGCGTGGAAGTCGTGGCGCAAGCCGGCGCGAAAGCGGTAATCCAGCCTGGCGGCAGCGTGCGCGACGACGAGGTTATCGCCGCAGCCGATGAACTCGGCATTGCGATGGTGTTCACCGGCGCACGGCACTTCAGGCACTGAGCGGGCTACGGAAAACACGTGAAAGTACTTGTCATCGGCTCGGGCGGACGCGAGCACGCGATCGCCTGGCGTCTCGCGCAAAGCCCGCGGGTGCAGAAAGTCTTTGTCGCACCGGGCAATGCCGGCACCGCGACTGAACCCGGAGTTGAAAACCTCGCGATCACCGATCTGGAGGCACTCGCCGATTTCGCGCAGCGCGAACCGATCGGCCTGACGGTCGTGGGACCTGAGGCGCCGCTCGCCGCCGGGGTGGTGGACCTCTTCCAGTCGCGGGGCCTGCGCATCTTCGGGCCCAGCCGGGCCTGCGCACAGCTCGAGGCCTCCAAGGAGTTCGCCAAGAACTTCATGCAGCGCCACAACATACCGACCGCGGAGTTCGCGAGTTTCACCGATCCGCGCGCTGCACACGATTACGTGGCTGCGCGCGGCGCGCCGATCGTGATCAAGGCCGACGGCCTTGCGGCCGGCAAGGGCGTGGTGGTAGCGATGGACGAAGCCGACGCACACGCGGCGATCGATGCGATGCTCGTCGGGGGCTCGATGGGTGAAGCCGGCCACCGGGTGGTGATCGAGGAGTTCCTCGAAGGCGAAGAGGCAAGCTTCATCGTCATGTGCGACGGCAGCCATGTGCTGACGCTTGCCACCAGTCAAGACCACAAGCGGCTGCAGGACGGAGATCTCGGCCCGAACACCGGTGGCATGGGCGCGTATTCACCCGCGCCGGTGGTGACGCCCGAGCTGCATGCCCGCGTCGTGCGGGAAGTGATCCAGCCGGTGCTCAGCGGCATGGCGGGTGACGGCCACCCCTACACCGGCTTTCTCTATGCCGGCCTGATGATCGACCGCAAGGGCAACGCGAAGGTGCTGGAATTCAACTGCCGCCTCGGTGACCCCGAGACGCAGCCGATCCTGATGCGCCTGAAAAGCGATCTGTTCGAACTCGTCGAACATGCCATCGACGGCCGGCTCGATCGGGCGGAAGCGATCTGGGACCGTCGCACCGCGCTTGGCGTGGTGCTCGCGGCCCACGGCTACCCCGACAATCCGCGCAAGGGCGACCCGATCAGCGGCCTGCCCGCGGCGACCGAGGACTGCCACGTGTTCCACGCCGGCACCGCATTGTCAGGCGGCAAGCCCGCGACCTCCGGCGGCCGCGTGCTCTGCGTCACCGCGCTTGGCGATTCGATCAAGATGGCGCAGCGCCGCGCCTACCAGGCGATCGAGTCGATCCGCTTCGACGGCATGCGGTTCCGCCGCGACATCGGACATCGCGGAATCGCCCCGCGCAAGGACTGAGCCGGCCCATGGCCCCAGCCATCAACATCGGCACGATCGACCTCGCCACGGTCAAAAGCTACTTCGCCGGGCTGCAGGACCGCATCGTCGGCGGGCTGGAGCAATTCGACGGCGGCGGACGATTCCGGCGCGACACCTGGGAGCGCCCCGAAGGCGGCGGCGGCGACACCCGCGTGATCGAAGGCGGCGAATTCTTCGAACGCGGAGGTGTCGCGTTTTCACACGTGAAAGGCGAACGGTTGCCGCCTTCGGCGAGCGCCTCGCGCCCGGAGCTCGCCGGCCGCGGCTTCGACGCAATGGGCGTGTCGCTGGTGCTGCATCCGCGCAATCCGTACTGCCCGACGGTGCATCTGAACGTGCGCTTTTTCCTCGCCCGCGCGCCGGGCGCGGAGGACGCGTGGTGGTTCGGCGGCGGCATGGACCTCACGCCGTATTACGGCTTCGAGGAAGACTGCATTCACTTCCATCGCACCTGCGCCGATGCGCTTGCGCCGTTCGGTGGCGACCACTACCCGCGCTTCAAGCGTCAGTGCGACGAGTATTTCTATCTGAAACACCGGCGCGAACCGCGCGGCATCGGCGGCATCTTTTTCGACGACCTGAACGCCGACGGGTTCGACGCGAACTTCGGCCTCGTGCGCAGCGTGGGTGATTCGTTTCTTGCCGCCTACCTTCCGGTGGCAGAACGCCGCCGCGGGATGGCGTGGGGCGAGCGCGAACGCGATTTCCAGTCCTATCGCCGCGGGCGCTATGTCGAGTTCAATCTGGTCTGGGACCGCGGCACCCTGTTCGGGCTGCAGTCCGGCGGCCGCACCGAATCGATCCTTATGTCGATGCCGCCCTCGGTCAGCTGGCGCTATGACTGGTCACCCGCGGCGGGAACGCCCGAGGCCGAACTCTACAGCAGGTTCCTCACCGCCCGCGACTGGCTCACCGCCTAGAAAAATCGCAAAATCCCTGCCCGGGAATTGCTAAATTTAGCAATTGAATTCCCCCCTTTGCCGTATGAATAGGACTTGTAAAAACCGATAAGTTGCACTTTCTGCCGACCGACTCAGTTGAGCAGTCCCCTCAGTTAAGCAGCCCCCTCAGTTAAGCAGCCCCTTATCCGCGCTTGCCCGGTAGTGCCGGTCGGCCTCGGCGTTGCGGCCGATCCTGTCGAACAACTGCGCAAGCGCAATGTGCACCGAGCGTCCGGGCGAGACCGAGAGGCTTGCCTCGAGGTAGCTCTGCGCCTTGCCCCAGAGCTCACACTGCACGCAGAGCAGGCCAAGCGCCAGCAACAGTTCCGCATCGCGCGGATGGTCCTTGAGCCAGCGTTCGGCGCGCTGGATTCGAATAAGCGCCTCGTCATCGAGGCACTCGCCATAGAGCGTGACAAGGGACGGCTCCCAGCGTGATTCGAGCGCAGCCTCCAGTATCCGGTGCGCGCTCGCGCAGTCACCCAGACGCATGTAGGCGCGTGCCGCGGCGGCCGCTACCTTGGGTTGGCGCCGCTCGCTCTCGGGCGTATCGCGCCAGGCTTTTGCGAGGCTGCGCGGCTCGTGCATGCGCCGGCCAAGCAACGCCACGCGCGCCTGCGTCACGACGCTTTCGACCGCTTCGGGCGGAAGCGCATTGCGCTTCTCGAGTTGCCTCGCGAGTCGGATGACTTCATCCCAGTTGGACAGGCCCTGCGCCGCACGCAACTGCAGCTGCATCGTGGCGATGTGACGGCCGCCGCCTGCGACGAGTTCGTCAAGCACCGTCTTTGCCTCGTCGTAGCGCCGCTCCTCGATAAGCAGTTCGGCTTCGGTCATCAGCCGCGCGCGGCGCCATTCCGGCTCGGCATCGCGCACCTGCGCAAGCCAGCGGTCGCGCCGCGCGGGATCGCGCAGGCGCTGCGATGCACGCGCCGCCACCAGGCCGGCGGGCGCCTTCGGATCCTCGATCTCCCAGGCTTCGGCGGCAAGTTTCTCGGCACGGCTCCAGCGGCCTTCGAACAGCGCCTGCATTGCACCCGCAAGCGCACGGCGGCCGCGTTGCACGCGCTGCTGCGCCCGGAAGGCACGAACCCGCGCCGGCAGCCCAAGCGTGGCGGACACGATCCGGATGCCCAGATGCAGGGCGACAAAAGCGAGCACGAGCAGAACCACGCCGAAGACAAGCGACAGCTCCACCCGCCAGGGCGGCAGCACCACCAGCAGATAGCCCTCGGTGTCGTGCAACGCGAGCGACAGGCCGACGGCTGCGGCGAACGCAGCGAGCAGCCACACCAGGCCTTTCATCCGCCGGCCTTCATTCCGAACCGCTGGGCGCGTTCACTTCGGCGCCCGCATTGGAGCTCGCTGCGACGCTCTCGTCGGATATCACTTCGTCACCCGTTCGCGTGTCAGCTTGAAACTGCGCACCGCGGCAAGGCTCTCCGACACCGCGGGCACCTCGATGCGAAGCCCACTACCCGAGATCTGCTTGAGCGTGCCCAGCGTCGCCGCCGCCGGCTTCGAACGCGCGTCGAAATAGCGATTGATCCAGTCGGTCGAGGCCTGCACGTCTGCGCGGAAAACGGTTTCGTTCCGCTCGAGCAGGGCAAGCCGTGCGTTCAACAGGCGAAGCTTGAGGTTCTGCCGCAGGAAATAGGCTTCGCTCGGCGGCAGGAGCGGCGCATCGACGCGATCGAGATTGCGGATGCGCACCAGACCGCGCACCTCGCCCCAGATCTCCGCGCCGAGCCGCGCCCACATGCCGTCATCGCGCGGCGCACTTTCACTGCGCCCGCCGGCCATGCGCTGGTCGAAGGCAAGCGGCAGCGAGTCAGCCGCCGCGATCGCCTGGTCGAGCTTCAGCGCGATGCCGACGGTGTCGACACTCGGCGTGGTGCGAAGGCGGTCGATATCGCGCGCAAGCACACGGCGTAGCGGGATGAACTGCGGCCGGTCCGAGCGCGCAAGCCGTGCATCCGCGGTCTGCAACGCGACCAGTGCCGCCTGCACATTGCCCGCGAGCTGCAACTGCTGCGAGGCGATGGTGAGAATCTGCTCAATCTCCGCCAGCGCCCATTCGTCGCGGCTGCGTGAGAGTTCCTGATACAGCGCCTCGAGCGCGAGTTGCTGGCTCTGCGACTCGGCAAGCTTCGCCTCGAGCTGGGCGAGACGTCCCTGCGCCTCGCGCAACGCCTCCTGCACCTGCTTGGCGACGCTGCGCGCGTCGCGGCTGTCGGTGTCGCTGTCGCGCAGGCGCCGGGCAACTTCCTCACGCAGGCCGTCGATCTGACTGCGCGAGTCGTACCAGTTCCACGCGAGCAGCAGCGCAAGCACGATTGTCACCGCAGTGGCCGGTCGCATCCGGTGCAACCAGCCTGCACCCGGGCGCGCCGGAGCGGCAGGCGCTTCGGGCGTTGGGACCGACGTGGACGACGGAGGAAGAGACTCGCTCATGGTAGGCCGATGGTGTGGATGTCTCGATGTGCTGCCATCCGTGGTCGTCGCCACGGACACTGATCATACTTTAGCAAAAAAGCGCTCCATCCCCTCGATCATGGGCGCATCGCCACCCGGCAGGACGATCGCGGTTGAACCGGATCGTGCAATCTGCGCGGCGATGCGTTCGTGCGGAACGAACACCGGCAGTGCCCTGAAGCGTTCGAGCGCGGAGGTTTCGTCGCCTTCGCGAGGCGCCGCGCCCAGCAGCGCGCAGCCGTTCTCCCAGGCTTCGGCGCTCCAGACGCACACCGCATGCGCATACCCCTGCGCAATGCGCATCACCAGTTCGCCCGGCACGCCCTCCGGACGCACCCGCCGGTAGCATTCGGCGTAGTCCACCCGAGCACCGCGCTCGGCAAGCGTGTCGCCGAGCAAGGGCCTGCCGCCTTCGCCGCGGAATATCACCACCGTCGATTCACGCACCGACGCGAGTTCAGGCAGCGCGACGAGCGCCTCGCTGTCGGCGCCCTCCGGCGAAACGATCACGTCGCGAAAGCCGCGACGTTCCAGCGCTGACGCCGTGGCCGGCCCCACCGCCGCCACCCGCACGCCCTCGGGCCAGTCCCGGTACATCCTGACGTGCGCCATGCCACGTTCGACCGCGGTCGGGCTGATGAAGATCGCAAGGCTGGCCTGATCGAGCCGGTCGATGATTCCGGCAAGCCGCGCGAGGTCCGGGGGCGGCTGGATTTCCATCACCGGGAAGATCAGCGGTTCGCCGCCGCGATCGCGAATGCGCCGCGCGACCGCCGCCGCAAGCGCCTCGGGTCGAAGCAGCAGGATGCCGCGCCCGCCGAGGCCTCCGGGTTCGCTCATAACAATGCCAAAAGAACCTCGTCCGCCCCGCGCGAGCGCAGATCCTGCGCGGCGCGCACGCCAAGCGCTTCCGCCTCGTCCGGTGAACCGCTGACTTCGGTATCGATCCGCCGGACAGCATCGGGCGTGGACACGAAGGCGCGAAGGCGCAGCTTTCCTGCCTCCATGACGGCGAAGGCCCCAAGCGGCAACTGGCAGCTGCCCGAAAGCGCCCGCGACAGAGCGCGCTCGGCGCGCACGCAGGCCGAGGTCTCGGCGTGCACCATCGGCGCAAGCATGGCGAGCAGATCGGCGCGGTCGGACCGGCACTCGATCGCGAGCGCCCCCTGTCCGGGCGCGGGCAGGGAATCTTCCGGCGAAACCAGCGCACGGATGCGATCGCCGAGTTCGAGGCGCTTCAATCCGGCGGCGGCAAGC
Source organism: Betaproteobacteria bacterium (assembly GCA_947466535.1). Classification (GTDB taxonomy): domain Bacteria; phylum Pseudomonadota; class Gammaproteobacteria; order Burkholderiales; family SG8-39; genus CAMBSA01. The sequence continues at coordinate 4,659 of CANIEV010000028.1, read as the reverse complement.
AGCAGCGCGTCGTATTCGCCGCGATCGAGCTTGGCGAGGCGCGTGTCGACATTGCCGCGGACGGACGCGATTTCGAAACCGGGAAAGCGGCGGCGCAGCTGCACCTCGCGGCGCAGGCTGGAGGTGCCGACCCGCGCACCGGGGGGCAGGGACTCGAGCGATTCGTACTTGCCCGAGACGAGGCAGTCCCGCGGATCCTCACGCTCGAGAATCGCGGCGATGCAGAAGCCTTCGGGCAACTCCATCGGGACGTCCTTGGCCGAATGCACCGCGATGTCCGCATCGCCCTTCTCAATCGCCGCCTCGAGTTCCTTCACGAACAGTCCCTTGCCGCCGATCTTCGACAGGGTGACATCGAGTATCCGGTCACCCTGGGTGGTGTGGCCGGTGATCGCCACATCGCACGAGGGATATAATTTCAAGAGTGCCGACTGTACGAAGCGCGCCTGCCACATTGCCAGCCGGCTGTTCCGGGACGCTATGACCAAACGCTTGGGTGGATTGTTCAAGGAAATCGCGCGCTTTCTCGAAGGCAGATGCGGATCGCGCTGCCTTTCACTCGTCGGATGTGCCTGCATTGCCGGGCCGTCCCGATTCTCGCGCCGCCAGAAAATCGCCGTGCGGTTCGCCGGGGGCTTGCAAAAGGTTGCGAAGGCGTTGATTTTAACATGCGCCCTCGCGCTGCCCGCCGTGCCGACGAGCGCCCAGCACCTCGACACCGCCACCGATCTCGCACGATCGGCGCGCGATGGCGCCGCCGCGGGACGCGCGGTCCTCGTGCTCTTCAGCGAGAAGGATTGCGTCTGGTGCGAGCGCACGCGGCGCGAATTCCTGCTGCCGATGCAACGCAACGCCGGCTATCGTGAGAAACTGGTGTTCCTGCAGGTGAACGTCGACAGCGATGCGAAGCTGACTGACTTTCAGGGCAAACCGACGACGCACGCTGCCGTGTCACGCCAGCATCGAATCAAGCAGATGCCGACCGTCATGCTCTTCGGGGCGGGCGGCGAATCGCTTGCCGAGCCGCTGGTGGGCTTCACCGGCTCGGACTACTACGGCTATTACCTCGATCAGCGCGTCGACACCGCGGTAGCCAAAATCCGGGCGCGCTGATCGCCGCTCGCGCTCAGCCCTAGCCTTTCACCAGCTGTTTCACGGCGGCAAGCTGCCTGCGGCTCACCGGGATCGGGTCGAACGCGCCCTCGATCACCACCGCCCAGCGTGCCTCGCCCTCCTCGTCGGGCAATCGCTCCAGTCCCCGGACGCGGTCCCGCGCGACAAGGCAGCTTCGGTGTACCCGGAGAAACCGGGCCTCGAACTCCTGCTCAAGCTGGGTGAGTGATTCTTCGATGATGAACTCCCGCTCGACGGTGCGGACCGTCACGTACTTGAGTTCGGCACGAAGGTAGAGGATCTCGGTGACCGGCACGAGCCGAACCCGCCCGCGCTCGGCGACCGAAAGGAAACGCCGGGCCTGCGTGTCCGCCTTCTCCAGCGCCTCCCGCGCGGACGCCGACGCGCCGGCCACCTTGCCCGCCGCCTTGATGAGGGCCGTCGCGAGCCGTGCCGCGCGAACCGGCTTCAAAAGGTAATCCAGCGCATTGACCTCGAAGGCCTGCACCGCGTACTGGTCGAAGGCGGTGACGAATATCACCGCGGGCGGGTGTTCGAGCTTCTGGAGGTGGCGCGCAAACTCGATGCCGTTCATGCCCGGCATGTGCACGTCCACCAGCACCACGTCGGGTGCTGTCGCGGGCAGGCGCGCGAGCGCCTCAACCCCGTTGGCCGCCTCGCCCGCGCTCACGTTCGGCACCTCGGCGCGGCAATCCTCGAGCAATTCCGCGAGCCGCTCGCGTGCTGGCGGCTCGTCATCGACGATGAAGACACGCAGCGGTTCGGTCATGAATGCGCGCTCATGCGGTTTTGGCCGGAAGAGCGATCACGATGCACCGGCAGTACGATCGCGATGCGATAGCGGTCGCCATCCACGCCCGAGCGGAATTCGGCCTCGATGTCGTAATGCAGACGCAGGCGTTCGCGGATGTTGTCCAGCGCCATTCGGTTGCCCTGTTGGTGCAGGTGCTCGGGATGATACGGATTGGTGAGCTCGATGCGCAGCCTGTCGCCCGTCACGTTGGCCGACATCGTGATGACACCGCGCTCCACGCCGGGCTCGACGCCGTGATACACCGCGTTCTCCATCAACGGCTGCAGGACCATCGCCGGAACCAGCACAGCGCCTGCATCGTCCGCAACATTCCATTCGATCGCGAGGCGGTCGCCAAGACGCAACAGTTCGAGGTTCAGGTACTGCCTGCACAGCGCAATCTCGTCGGCGAGCGGCACTGTCTGACGCGGGTCCGCCATCACCGCGCGAAACAGGTCCGCGAGATCCTCGACCGCGGTTTCGGCACGACGGCCGTCGCGCCGCATCAGGGACAGCACCGCGTTCAGACTGTTGAACAGAAAATGCGGCCGGATACGCGCCTGCAGCGCCTGCAGTCGCGCCTCGGCAAGCGAGGGGGACAAGGCACGCTCCCTGAGATTGAAATACACCGCAAGCAGGCCGACCAGAACCAGCGCCCATGCCGCATATCGCGCGCCGTCCCAGGCGCCCCCGATCTGGCCAAGCGCGTACGCCACCGGCGCCATCGCCGCCGAGAACGCCGCTGCGATTGCCCCCGTAATGGCCAGCCCCGCGGCATACGGCAGGCGCCTGAGAACGGTGGAAAGCAGGTAGAGCGAAGCGAGTGTCGCGATCAGTGCCGGTTCCAGCGCCAGCGCCACCGGTGCGAACTGGTCGGCGAGTTCCGACAGGCGCTGCGAGCGCAGCGCCGCCGCCGCAAAGCCTGCCGCATTCGTCGCGAGCAGAATCCGCGCAATGACACCGAGATTGCGAAAGTCCGGCAGGGCGTCGCGGGTATCGATTTGCCGTATACTTCGTAGGGGTTTTTCAGTCACGCCACTTGTGTTCGGGTTGAATTGGGCCGGTTCGTATCGGATCGTGTCGGGCATGTCGGGTAGAGCGTCGGGCGTCGCCGGTTTGTGACTGGCTACGGCGGGCCGCCTTCGCCGACCGGGCCGGCTGGTGCCAACCCGGATGGCCTTGCACCTGCTTGTGTAATCCGTCCACTAGGCTGCCCTTCTCACTCACCCGCCTTCGAACCTGAGCGCATTGTACAAACATCATGCCGACCAGACCTTCCAGCGCCCGCCGCGCCGCCGTACCCCGGAAAAAAGCCGCGACCAAAAAGCCGGGCGTCGCCTGGTCGGGCCGCTTCGCCGAACCGGTGGACGAGCGCGTCAAGCGCTACACCGCGAGCGTGGACTTCGACAAGCGTCTGGCACGCGATGATATTGACGGATCAATTGCGCATGCGCGCATGCTCGCCGCGAAAAAGGTGATCTCGCGCAAGGACCTCGTCGCGATCGAACGCGGCATGGCGAGCATTCGCCGCGAGATACAGGAGGGGCGATTCGATTGGTCGCTCGACGCAGAGGACGTGCATCTCAACATCGAACGGCGGCTCACCGCGCTTGTCGGCGATCCAGGCAAGCGCCTGCATACCGCGCGCTCGCGCAACGACCAGGTGGCGACCGACATTCGTCTCTGGCTGCGTCGGGAGCTCGATGCGATTGTCGCCCTGCTCGGCAAGCTGGAAGTCGCTCTGATCGACACCGCGGAGAAGAACGCCGACACCGCGATGCCCGGATTCACCCACCTGCAAGTGGCCCAGCCGGTGACCTTCGGCCATCACCTGCTTGCCTATGTGGAGATGTTCGAGCGCGACCGCGAGCGTTTTCTCGACTGCCGCAAGCGCCTGAATCGCCTGCCGCTCGGCGCGGCCGCACTCGCCGGCACCTCGTATCCGATCGACCGCGAGCACGTGGCACGATCGCTGGGTTTTGACGCGGTGACCGAGAACTCGCTCGACTCGGTATCCGACCGCGATTTCGCGATCGAGTTCTGCGGCTGCGCGTCCCTCGCGATGATGCATATCTCGCGCCTCTCGGAGGAGCTGATCCTCTGGATGAGCCCGCGATTCGGCTTCATCATGCTGCCCGACCGGTATTGCACCGGCTCCTCGATCATGCCGCAGAAGAAGAACCCGGACGTGCCCGAACTCGCGCGCGGCAAGACCGGCCGCGTCTATGGCCACCTGATGGCGCTGCTCACCCTGATGAAGGGCCAGCCGCTCGCCTACAACAAGGACAATCAGGAAGACAAGGAACCGCTGTTCGACACGGTCGATACGCTGCACGATACGCTCGCGATCTTCGCCGAGATGATTCCCGGCATCCGCGTGAACCGCGAGCGCATGCGCGCCGCCGCCACCGAGGGTTACGCGACCGCAACCGACCTCGCCGATTACCTCGTCAAGAAAGGCCTTGCCTTCCGCGATGCGCACGAGGTGGTGGCACGCGCGGTGCGTCAGGCGGAGACCCGCGGCGTCGATCTCGCCGAACTGAGTCTTGCCGAGCTGCGCGAATTCTCGCCGGTGATCGGACGCGACGTGGCGAAAGTGCTCACGCTCGAAGGTTCGCTCGCCGGGCGCAAGCACATCGGCGGCACGGCGCCCGCCGCCGTCCGCGCCGCTGTGGTGCGCGCCCGCCGGCGCCTTGCCCGATAGAATCCACAACCTAATCCACAACCTAATC
>CANIEV010000027.1 GCA_947466535.1 Betaproteobacteria bacterium | reverse complement strand
TGCCAAGGACGCCAAGAAAAGCGAACTTTTCGCCCACGAAACAAAGCCCGCTCGAAGCGGGCTTTGCCGGGGTGGGAGGGGTAACGGGGAGGGCGGGCTCCCCCGCCCTCCCTGTTCCGATGCCTTCCGCTTTTGGTTTTGCTTCTTGGCGGTGAGACGATCCCCCGCCCACGTGAACCGTCACATCGTAAGGAACGTCCTCTGCACCTCTTCGTTGCCGACGAGTTCCTTCATCCCGCCTTGCCAGGCGATATGCCCCTTCTCGAGCAGGTAGACGCGGTCGGACACGAGTTCGGCGAAATGCAGGTTCTGTTCCGACAGCAGGATCGACAGTCCCTGCTTTTTCAGTTCGATGATGGTGTTGGCCATCTGCTCGACGATCAGCGGCGCGACGCCCTCGGAGGGTTCATCCAGCAGCACCAGCAGCGGATTGCCCATCAGCGTGCGTGCGACGGTGAGCATTTGCTGCTCGCCGCCGCTCATGCTCCCGCCGGCGCGGTCGCGCATCTCGCCGAGATTCGGGAACAAGCCGAACAGGCGCTCGGGCGTCCACACCGGGGCCGCAGTACCGTCCTCATTCTCGCCGTCCCAGCGGCGCGGCGGTTGGCGGCCGATGTCGAGGTTATCCATCACGGAGAGCTCGGTGAAGATGCGCCGGTCCTCGGGCACCCAGCCCAGGCCAAGACGCGCGATCCGGAACGGCGGCAGCCGCGAGATGTCACGACCACGGAACACCACGCTGCCGCTGCGTCTGTCCATCAGTCCCATCAGGGACCGCATGGTGGTGGTCTTGCCCGCGCCGTTGCGGCCCATCAGCGCGACCACTTCCCCGCGACCGACGGTGAAAGAAATATCGAACAGGATTTGCGCCGCCGAGTACCAGGCGCAAAGTTTTTCGACCGCGAGCATCGGCGCGCTCATGGTGCGGCTCGTTCAAACGTCTTGCCGGTGCCGAAGTACACCTCCTGCACCGCAGGGTTAGCTCGGATCGATACCGCATTGCCGTCGGCTATCAGCTTGCCGCGCGCGAGAACAATGATGCGGTCCGCGTGCGCAAACACCACATCCATCGAATGCTCGGTAAACAGGACCGAGATGCCGCGCTCGCCCACCAGACGCTTGACCAGCGCGATCAGCTGGTTGCGCTCGCGCGGCGCCATGCCGGCCGTGGGTTCGTCCATCAGGAGGAGTTGCGGCCGGTTGGCGAGCGCGATCGCGAGTTCGACCCGTTTGACATCGCCATAAGCCAGTTCGCGGCCCGCGCGATCCGCCTGCTCGGCCATCCCGACCTGTGCAAGCAGTTCCATCGCCTCGTCGCGATGGCGCCGCGCCACCGGGCCCCAGAATCGGAATATCTCGCCCGCATGCGACAGCAGTGCCATCTGCACGTTCTCGATCACCGTAAACGAACCGAAGGTGGCCGCGATCTGGAAGGTGCGGCCCACGCCTCTGCGCCAGATCTCGCGCGGCTTGAGGCCGATGATGGTTTCGCCCGCCAGAAGAATGTTGCCCGAGTCCGCGGCGAGTTGGCCGTTGATCATGTTGAAACAGGTGGACTTGCCCGCCCCGTTCGGGCCGATGAGCGCAAGGAACTCGCCCTTGCGGATCGCGAAGCTCACGCCGTCGACGGCACGCACGCCGCCGAAGCTGCGCGCGAGCTGGACAACCTCAAGCAGAGGCTTCATCGCTCGCCCCGCCGTTTCATCCAGGACGCAATGCCGCCGGAAATCCCGCCCGGGAACACCAGCACAAGCAGCAGGATCACCGCGCCGAGCAGTCCGCGCCAGTAGTCGGTCTGCCGGATCAGCGTGTCCTGCAACAGGGTGAACACCGCACCGCCCACCACCGGGCCGGTGAGGTTGTTGATGCCACCGAGCAACACCATCACCAGGCCATCGACCGAACGGCCTACATGGATCGTCTCGGGCGAGATGCTGCCCTTGGCAAAGGCGAACATCGCGCCACCCACGCCGCAGGCAAGGCCCCCAATGATGAATCCCGTCCAGTGCACGCGACGAACGTCGATGCCGGTGGCCTCCGCGCGCAGCGGCGAATCGCGTCCGGCACGCATCGCGTATCCGAAAGGCGCAAACAGCATGCGCCGCAGGATCAGCACCCCCGCGACGGTGAGCCCCAGCACCAGCAGGTAGTAGGCCCACTTCGCATCGAAGGGCTCCGTCGGCCAGATGCCGTTGACGCCGTTGGAGCCGCCGGTGACCTGCTCCCACTGGAACACGATCGACCAGACGATCTGCGCGAAGGCAAGCGTGAGCATCGCGAGGTACACACCCGATAGCCGTACCGCGAACCAGCCGAAGACAATCGCACCGATTGCGGCCACCAGCGGCCCGAGCGCGAGAGCAAGCGGCATCGGCAGGCCGCCCAGCTTGAGCAGCAGGCCTGCGCCGTAGGCGCCCAGACCGAAGTAGGCCGCATGCCCGAAGGAGTGCATTCCGCCCGGCCCCATGATGAAGTGCAGGCTGGTGGCGAACAGGATCGCGATCAGCACATCGATGCCGAGCACCAGTGCGTAGGGTGAATAGCCCGCAAACAGGGGAATCGCGAGAAGCCCGGCCAGCGTTGCCGCCGCGAGCAGCTTGACCGGACGTGTCGCGGGGCGCAACGGATCCTCGGCCGATGCCGCGTTGCGAACCGCGCCCTGCGCGCGTCCGAGCAGCCCGTAGGGACGGAAGATCAGCACCGCCGCCATCACCAGGAACTCCGCCACCAGCGTGAGCTTGGAGAAATTCATCGTGATCCCGAGCAGGGTCTGCGTGCCGATGCCGATGCAGACAGCCTTGATCTCCGAGATAAGCAGCGCAGCGAGAAAGGCGCCGGGGATAGATCCCATGCCACCGACCACCACCACCACGAAGGCATCGCCGATCGCGTTCAGGTCCATCGCGAGATTGGCCGGCTCGCGCGCGATCTGCAGCGCTCCGCCCAGTCCCGCCAGACCCGATCCGAGCGCAAACACCGCGGTAAAGAGCCTCGCCTGATCTACGCCAAGCGCGCCCACCATGTCGCGGTCCTGCGTCGCCGCGCGTATCAGCCGGCCCCAGCGGGTGCGGGTGAGCAGCAGATGCAACAGATAGAGCACCAGCGGGCCGATCACGATCAGGAACAGGTCGTATTCGGGAAAGCGCCGGCCGAGAATCTCCACCGATCCGCGCAGGCCGGGCGCACGCGGGCCGAGCAGGTCTTCCGGGCCCCAGATCGCGATCGTCGCATCGCTTGCGACCAGCACCAGCGCGAAGGTCGCGAGCAGCTGGAAGAGTTCGGGCGCGCGGTAGATGCGCCGCAGCAGGAGCATCTCCACCAGCGCACCGAGGATCGCCACCAGCACCGTCGTCGCGAGGATGCCGCCCCAGAAGCCGAACACGCCGCCCGCCTTCTCGGCGAAGGTGTAGGCGATATAGGCACCGAGCATGTAGAAGGTGCCGTGCGCCATGTTGACGATGCGCGTGACACCGAAGATCAGCGACAGGCCGGCGGCGAGAAAAAACAGCGACGACGCATTCGCGAAGCCGTTGAGTGCCTGAACGAGAAAAGTGTCGAGGGACATGGAGTTGCTTGTGGACTGCGTGGATTCCGTGCCGCCTACAGGACGTCTTTCACGCTACCTGAATCGGAACCGTCGCCGCACGCCCGGCACCCCATCCTCCTGCGGGGGTCCGGGGCGCCGTTGTCGCACTCTTACTGCGGACGCATCTTCTTCACTTCGGCATCGCTCGGCTGCACTGCGGCACCGTCGACATACTTGAAGTCCACCATCACGCCCTTGCCGTCGCGCTGTGCAAGCCAGCCGACCCAGGCACCCATCGTGGCCTGGTGATCCTGGCGGCGGTATTCGATCGGGCCGGCGGGCGAATTGAGCTTGAGCCCCTTGAAGGCCTGGATCATCTTCGCGGGTTCGGTGGAGCCGCCGGTCTTCTGCAGGCCGGCGGCGATCGACTTCATCGTGATGTAGCCGACGATCGAACCGAGGCGCGGGTAATCCTTGAAGCGCTTCTGGTAGGCCGCCACGAAGGCCTTGTGCTCGGGCGTGTTGATCTCGTTCCACGGATACCCGGTCACCACCCAGCCCTCCGGCGTCTCTTCCTTGAGCGGATCGAGGTATTCGGGTTCGCCCGAGAGCAGGCTCACCACGTTGCGCGAACGGAACAGGCCGCGGGTGTTGCCTTCACGCACGAAGCGCGCGAGGTCGGGCCCGAACAGCACGTTGAAGATCGCATCCGGCTTCGCATCGGCGAGCGCCTGCACGATCGGACCGGCATCGACCTTGCCAAGCGGCGGCGTCTGCTCGGAGACGAACTCGATGTCGGGTTGCTTCGCCTTCATCATCTGCTTGAACCAGGTCGCCGCCGACTGGCCGTATTCGAAATTCGGATAGACCAGCGCCCAGCGCTTTTTCTTCATTTCAAGCGCGTGCGGCACCAGCATCGCCACCTGCATGTAGGTGGAAGAACGCAGCCGGAAGGTGTATTCGTTGCCGTTCTGCCAGGTGATCTTGTCGGTGAGCGGCTCGGCGGCAAGGAAAAACACCTTCTTCTGCTTGGCGAATTCGGTCACAGCCAACCCGATATGCGAAAGGAAGGTGCCCGTGATCACCGTCACACCCTCGCGCGTGACGAGCTCTTCCGCCACCCGCACCGCATCGCCGGGATTGCCGTTGTCGTCGCGCGAGATCACCTCGAGCTTGCGTCCCTTGATGCCGCCCGCGGCGTTGATTTCCTCGATCGCGAGTTCCCAGCCCTTTTTGTAGGGATCAAGGAAGGCGGGCTGCGACTTGTAGCTGTTCAGTTCCCCGATCTTGATCGTGCCCTGCGCGTGCGCGGTCGAGGCGAGCGGACCCGCGAAAACGGCAAGAGAAGCGGCGACGGAAAGACCGAGCAGGGTGCGGCGCGAAGTCATCGGGGAACCTCCATGGATTCAGGCGAAATAACGAATACCGGTGAACCGCATGTTAAGAGCGTGCGGTGACACTGGCAACAGTAGCTCAATTCCGGTGCGTCAGGGCATGCAGGCGCACCGGCGTGACCGGCAGGCGGGTAATTGCACCGGCGACCCCGAGCGCATCGTCGATCGCCGCTGCGATCGCGGCGCCGGCGGCATTGATTCCGCCTTCGCCCGCACCCTTGACGCCAAGCGGATTGAGCGGACTCGGTGCGTCCTCGGTCACGATCGTTTCGACGTGCGGCATCTCGGCGAGCGTGGGCATCAGATAGTCTGCAAAGGTCGTCGCCTGGGGCTGCCCGGCTTCGTCGTAGACAAATTCCTCGAACAGCGCGCCGCCTATGCCCTGCGCCGCGCCGCCGACGAGCTGGCCCTCGACCAGCATCGGGTTCACCGAACGGCCGATGTCGTAGGCAATGACAAAACGCTCCACCCTGATGCCGCTGGTGTCACGGTCCAGCTTCACCACCGCCGCATGGATACCGTACGGATAGGTCATGTGATCAGCACGGAACCAGCCTTCCGCCCTCAGGCCGTCCGGACCCGCCGATCGCGCGATATCCGCGAGCGACACCGATTTTCCGTTCCGTGCACGGACCTCGCCCTTCGACCAGGACAACTCCGTCGCTGCCACGCCGAGCGTTGCGGCCGCGGAATCGATCGCCTTGTCGCGCAGCGATTCCGCGGCCGCTTTCACCGCGCATCCTGTCATCACCGTCACGCGCGAGGCAAACGCCCCCATGCCGACATCGATCCGGTCGGTCTGGCCGTGGATCACCGTCATCACCTCGATCGGCAGGCCGAGCGTTTCGGCGGCGATCTGCGCCATCACCGTCTCGATGCCCTGCCCAACCGAAGCGGAACCCGTAATGATTTCTATGCTGCCGTCGACGCGTGCCTCGATCAGCGCCTTGTCCGCGGGCCCGAGCCCGCTTTTCTCGACAAAGAATCCGAGTCCGAACCCCACCGATTCACCGGAGGCTCGACGGCGCTTCAGGTCCGCCTGCAACTGCGGGTACGAAATGCTCGCGAGCAGCTTGTCGAGCAGCAACGCGTAATCGCCGGAATCGAATTCGACGTGCGTGCCGAGCGTGTCGGTGCCGCGGTCAAACGGCATCGCCGATGTCGGGATCAGGTTGCGTCGGCGCACCTCGATCGGATCGAGGCCCAGCCGGTGGGCGATTGCATCCATCAGTCGTTCGCGCGCGAACGTGCTTTCGTAACGGCCGGGGGCGCGGTAGGTGCCCGCCGGCGTCTTGTTGGTGAGCCGGACATGCGCAGCGACTCGGTAGGCGGGAATCCGGTAGGGACCGGGCAGCAGTGCGCAGGCGAGATCGGGAACCGTCACCGCATGGGTGCGGATGTAGCCGCCCTGGTCGGAGTAGATCGTGGCATCGAGCCCGGTAACCACGCCCTGCGCATCCACCGCAGCGCGCATCAGGAAGCGCTGGTCGCGCGAATGGTTGGCGGCGAGCAGGTGCTCCATCCTGTCCTCCACCCATTTCACCGGCCGCTTCAGGCGCCAGGCGGCGACGCAGACGAGCACGTCCTCCGGGTAGATTTCGCCGCGGATGCCAAACCCTCCCCCGACATGGCCTTCGCGCAGGCGCAGCATCTCCAGCGGGAGGTCCATCATCCCGGCGATCGCCTTGCGGTTGAAGTGCGGCACCTTGGATGCGCCGTCGAGCGTAAGCACGCCGCTCGACGGATCGAAATCGGCCAGTGCGCCGCGCGTCTCCATCGGGGAACCGGTGTGGCGGCCCACCGCGACATCCAGTTCGATCACCGCATGCGCGCCCGCAAACGCGGCATCGATGTCGCCGTAGCCCTTTTTCACCACCGCCGCCTCGCAACGAACGCCCGGCAGCGTGGCCGGCATGAACTCCGGCGGATCAAGAAAGGGATCGAGATACGGCGCCGCGTCCTCGATGTCGAGGATCACGGTGTCGGCCGCGTCCTCCGCGAGCGCGGCGTCGGTCGCGAACACCACCGCCACCGGATCACCGACATAGCGCACGTAATCGTGCGCAAGCACCGTCTGCCGGTACGGCTCGAGGCCGCCGATCTTTGACAGGCGGAAATCGATCGGGGGAACGTGCTTGACGTCCTCCCAGGTCCAGACCGCGGCGACGCCGGGCATCGCGAGCGCGACGCTCGCATCGATGCCGCGGATACGCCCGAACGCTACCGAGGAGCGCACCACGCGCATGTGGAGCTGATTCGGATGACTCAGGTCGGCGGCGAAGCGCCCCTGCCCGGTGAGAAGCAGGCGATCTTCGAGGCGCCGCAGCGATTGCCCGATCGACATCGGTCAGGCGCCGGGTGTCTGCACAGTGCGTGCGTAGGCCCGCACCGCCTTGAGAATATTCTGATAGCCGGTGCAACGGCACAGGTTGGACGAGAGAACATGGCGCAATTCGTCATCGCTGATCGTCGGCTCGCTCTCCAGCGCCCCCACTGCGAGCATCAGGAAGCCGGGGGTACAGAAACCGCACTGCAGGCCGTGGTTCTCCCAGAAGGCCTGCTGCACCGGGTGCAGGGTGTCGCCCTTCGCCAATCCCTCTACCGTGCGCAGCGCCTTGCCTTGCGCCTGCACTGCAAACATGAGGCAGGAGCGCACTGGCTTGCCGTCGGCGAGAACCGTGCAGGCTCCGCACACGCCGTGCTCGCAACCGACGTGCGTGCCGGTGAGCCCGCACTCCTCGCGCAGGGCGTCGGCGAGGTTCTTGCGCGGCTCCACTGCGATATCGTGGTCCTTGCCGTTCACATTGAGGCGGACGTTCAGCTTGTCACTCATGGCTTTGCTTTCCTGTGGCTTTGGCGGCCGCGCGAAGGAGTTCCCTCAGGCGTTGCGGCGTGGCCGGCATTTCGAATACGTCGACACCCAGCGGGCGCAACGCATCCACGATGGCATTGATGACTGCGGCGGGCGCGCCGATCGCACCGCCCTCGCCCACGCCCTTGGCGCGCGTGATGGTCGCCTCCGACAGCGTCTCCCGGTGATGCAGCTCGATGTCGGGGACCTCCGCCATGGTCGGTGGCAGGTAGTCGGCCATCGAGGTGGTAAGCAGATTTCCGTACGCGTCGTAGATCAGCTCCTCGTACAGCGCATTGGCGATACCCTGGACGATGCCGCCGTGCACCTGCCCGTCGACAATCATCGGATTGATGAGTATTCCCGCGTCCTCGGCGCCAAGGAAACGCCGTATCCCGACGCCTCCGGTCTCGATGTCCACTTCCACTTCCGCGATATGGCAGGCATTGGAGAACGTTCCCAGCGGGTCGTAGGTCGCAGTCTCGCGCAGCCCAGGCCCGAGCCCCGCCGCGAGCCGGTGGCTCTGGTGATAAGCAGTGCGCGCGAGCAGGTTGATCTCGATCGCGCGATCGGTACCCTTGACTCGCGCTCTGCCGTCGACAAGTTCGATGTCCTGCTCGGAGGCTTCGAGCAGACCGCCTGCTATCGCCTTCATCCGCTGCGCGAGCTGGCCTGCAGCAATCTTGCAGGCGCCGCCAGCAATCACCAGCGACCGGCTCGCGAACGTCCCCCAGCCGTAGGGCGTGTTGTCCGTGTCGCCGTGGATCACGCGGATCCGACCCGGATCAATACCGAGTTCGTCTGCGATGATCTGCGACAGGCTGGTGCGCAGGCCCTGTCCGTGCGGCGACGCGCCGATGCGCACTTCGACAAAGCCCGAGGGGTCCATCGCGAGTTCCACGGTCTCGTAGCCGGGGACAATGTCCATTTTCCGCGCGGCGAACGCCGGACTGCCGTAGCCCGAACGCTCGCTGAATACCGCGATGCCAAGGCCAAGGTATCGCCCGTTCGCAAGCGCCTCTTTCTGGCGCGCGCGAAATTCCGGAATGTCAGCCTTCGCGGCGGCGAGCTCCATCGTCTCGAGGTAGGACGCCTCGTCGTAGACGATGCCGGTCGCCGACTTGTAGGGGAAAGCGGTGATCAGGTTGCGGCGTCGGATATCCAGCGGATCGATGCCGAACTGCGCCGCCGCGGTGTCCATCAGCCGTTCCATCGTGAACGTGAGCATCGGCCGCGACACGCCGCGATAGGGCGCCATCATGCAGGTGTTGGTGACGATGCCGCGCGCGCGAACCCCGTATTCCTGAAAATCGTAGGGGCCGGGCAGTTCGGCGAAGGCCATCAGCGGCTCCACGCCACAGGTGGTGGGGTAGCAGGAGTAGGCGCCGACATTGCAGCGCAGGTCGGCATCGATCGCAAGCAGCTTCGCCTCGGCATCGAACGCGGCCCGCACGAGATAGCGCTGGTCGCGCGCATGCGCCGAGGCGAGAAAGTTCTCGTGCCTGTCCTCGATCCAGGACAGACTGCGGCGCAGGTGGCGCGCAAGCCAGACCAGCACCACGTACTCGGGAAACAGCGACATCTTCTGACCGAAGCCGCCGCCGACATCAGGCGCGATCACCCGAAGATCCGACTCGGGCATGCCAAGGCAATCCGCGATGCCGGTGCGCAGCATGTGCGGCATCTGTACCGAGCAGGTAAGCGTTACCCGCCCGGTCACGGGATCGAAGGCTGCATGGCCGCCGCGCGGCTCCATCGGCATCGCGCTCTGGCGCCGTCCGCGCATGTCCAGTTCGACGATCTTCGCCGCGCGAGCAAACGCCGCGTCCAGTCCCGGCGTGCGCATCACGCCCTCGAGAATCACATTGCCCGGCGCCTCGGCATGAACCCGGGGAGCGGCGGGATCGAGCGCGGCATCGAGGTCGACGACCGGCACTTCGGAGTCGATGTCGAGCACGACCTCGTCGGCAATGTCCTCCGCGAGCGCCTGATGATCCGCGACCACCACCGCCACGGCCTCACCAAGGTGATTCACCCGTCCGGTGGCAAGCGCCGGTTGCGCGACCGCGACATAGTCGGGTCGGTGCAGAAGCGGCCGGATGGCCTTGACACCAACGAGGTCCGCCGCTGTGAACACCGTCGCGCCCGCGGGCGCGGCTACCGAGCGGATCAAGCCGCGCGCCACCGGACTACGCACAAAGCGCACGCTGGCCGAGCCGGCGCGTGCGAGTGCGGCCACGTCGGCGGTGTAGCGCCCGCGACCCAGCAGCAGCGCCGGGTCTTCGACCCGGCGCAGGGACCGGCCGATCCAGCTCACGGGGCGGCGGCTTTCTCCAGGGCGCGGCGTGTAGTCGCGCGCACCAAATCGCGCCGGTACGCCGCATCCGCGTGCAGGTCTTCCATCGGCCTCACCGTCTTCGAGACGATGTCGGCCGCCATGCCGAACGCATCGGCACCGGGCGCCTTGCCGACAAGCGCCGCCTCTGCTTCGGAAATTCGCCGCGGCCGGTCTTCCACGCCGCCGACGCCGAGTCGCGCCTCGACGATCCTGCCCGCCTCGATGCGGATCGCGGCAAGTGTCATCGATATCGCGAAGTCCCCCGCACGGCGCGAGAACTCGTAGAAGCCGGCGCGCCATGACGCATCGAACAGGGGCAAGCGGATCTCGGTGAGCAATTCATCCGGACGCAGTTCCGTGGCGAAGGTGCCCTGAAAGTAATCACCGCCCCGAATCACGCGTTCGCCTCGCCGGCTGCGCGCGATGATTTCCGAATCGAGGGTCGCGGTGACAAGGCACCATTCCGATGCGGGATCCGAATGCGCGACACTGCCGCAAAAGGTGCCGCGCTGGCGTATCGGGTAATGCGCAATGTGATGCACCACATCGGCAAGCAGGCGCCCGAGCGCGCCGTCGGCAACCGGCGAATGGAACGCCGCGTGCCGGGTGAGCGCACCGATTCGGAGTTTTCCGCCCTCGACGCGCAGAAAATCGAGTTCCGCGACGGTATTGAGATCGAAGAGATGTCCGGGCCGCGCAAGCCGGAAATTCATGGTGGGGACGAGGCTCTGTCCGCCGGCAATCACCTTGCCGTCGTCACCGAGCTCAGCGAGAAGCGAGACCATTGCATCGACCGTGGAAGGCGCGTGGTATTTGAAGGGGGCGGTTTTCATGGGTATCGCCGGATTCAATCGCCTTTGCAACTGTTCGTCAACCCTGACACAAGCACGCGGCGTGCCCCCCACCTGAAAACAAGCAGTCGAAAATTGATTAACATCGGTCTGCAGGCGATCCACAACGGATGCCGGCCGACCAAACGCAGCGCTTCGACACGAAAGGCTTGTGAACATGGCAGCGAAGAAGAAGGCCGGAAAGGCCGACCGTTACGAGGCGGTGCTCGAACGTATCCGCAAGGTGCACGTTCCGTACGCACGCCACAAACATCCACTCTGGCGCGGCCTGATGGACGGCGAATTCAGCAGGAAGCAGGTGGCGGAATTCCTTCGCCAAGCCTCGATCATTCCTCTTTACAACCACCTCTATCACGGGCCGCTCTACATGACCTGCCCCGATCCGGAATGGCGCTCGATGATCGCGGACGTGGTGTACGAGGAAGGCACCGGCCGCACCCACGCGGACGGCGTGCCGCACTGGAAGCTATGGTTGCGGCTGGGCAACGCCTTCGGCATCAGCGACAAGGACATGTGGAACGTCGATTTCTGCCCCGAAGCGGTGGCCTACCGCGCGTTCTTCAACCGCATCTGCTCCGGGCCGTTCCTTGAAGGCGTGTCGGCGCATATGCTCGGCTCGGAAGCGCAGGTTCCGGGCGCATCGGGCAGTGTCGCCGGCGGACTTCAGAAGAAATTCCGCCTCACCGACGAGCAGATCGCCTTCTACACGGTGCACGACCACGCCGACGAGGAACACTCGGACATCGGCCGGCAACTGCTCACGAAGTTCGCCAAGACCGACAACGATTTCGAGCGCGTGGTGCGCGCGGTGTCGGACATGATCAAGGTGTCGAAGGTGCTCTACGACGGGATCCACGCCTGCGTCCTGCGGGCACGTTGAAAATCATCCATCTATCGGCCGCATCGGCCGATGGACGGGCGTGCGTCTGATCACGACTAGGGAATCGCTGATCAAGTCCAATTTCGAGGCTTGAAGGTTCAGCGTTCCCTCTGAGATGGGGGAGTTACGAGGGGGCGTAGCCCCCTCGTTCAGTGGCTCCCTAGATGAGGAACAGTCGCTCGGCTTGCGGCAGGCTTGCAGGAGCAGGCAGGCTGCCCGGGCGCTGCGCATAGAACTCGATCTTCATCCCGTCGGGATCGCTGATCACCAGGCTTTTCTTCCACGCGTTGTCGATCCTCGCAAGCACGGGGATGCCCTTTTCCGACAGGCCGCGCGCGCCTTCGTCGACCGCCGCCTCGTCCGCAAGCTCAAAACTCAGGTGGTGCAGCCCCTTCGGACTCGAGCCTCGGGCAAACAGGGCCATAGACGGTTCACCCGCCGTGCCCGAGAACACCAGACACCCCTCCGACTCCCCGCCCGCGATGACCTTCAGCCCCGCCACTTCGCGGTAGTAATTGGCCATGAGCGGGAGATCGTCGGCAAGCAGCGTCACCCGGCTGATACGCCTCGGCCGGCTGGCTGCGCCCGGCACCGCATCGGGCTCGAACGATGTCGAATAGCGGCGCGATTCGTCGGCCTTTGCCGGATCGGGATGCCAGTCGCCGCTGATCAGCTGATTTTCGTTCGAGGAATAGAACGAGCGCCAGTCGTCGATCATGTCGGCGTAGAACTCAAGGTAATTACCCTCGGGGTCGAACACGTAGATGCTGTGCGACATGCCGTGATCGGTGGTGCGCATCTCGAGGCCAAGCGCCTTCGCGCGCTCCCAGGCGGCAACCAGCGTCTTCTCGTTTTCCATCTCGAACCCGAGATGATTGAGTCCCGGGGTGAAACCCCGCCCCGAACTGACCTGCACATGCCCGCCACGGCCGACGCGAGGTTGCTCGGTGACCTGCATCAGGCCGACATCGTGATGGCTGTTTCCGTTGCTGTGGAAGATCGCCATGATCCCGGGCTCGCGAAAAACCCCGCGCACGCCGCAGACGGCGCTGTAGAAGCCGGACGCCTTCTCGACATCGCTAACGAAGATGTTGGCGTGGCCGAGGCGGCGCGGCCCAAGGCGCACGTTCAATTGAGCGGACTGATTCAGACCCATCGCGATCTCCTGTTTTTCCATCTTCGTTACGAGCAGGCGGCGTGAACTCATCCAGCCAGGCTGGTCGAAAATATTGTACCCATACTCCCGGAAAAGCATACTACCCCGTGCCCCTGCGGGCATGGTGAAAACCGCCCCCGGGGTGCACAATCGCGCCCTGCCCAACCGATCAGCGGAATGACGAATGACCACCAGCAACGCCGCAAGGCCCACGAGCACTGCAAATGCGCCACCGTTCACGCTCAAGCGCGTCGGCGTGTTTCTCGGTGCCGAGATCTCCGGACTCGACCTCAGCCGACCGCTTGAACCTGGGACCGTCGAGGCAATCCGGCTGGCGCATGCCGAGCACGGCGTGCTGGTGTTTCCCGACCAGAAAATTTCATCGGCCGACCTGATGCGCTTCGGGCGCTATTTCGGCGAACTCAGCGTTCATCCGTTCTCGACCAGCACCGCCAACAACCCCGAACTTATCGTCTACGACAACAAGGAAGGCAACCCTCCCGGCGCCACCGATGTATGGCACAGCGACGAAACCTTCCGCGAGGCGCCGCCCTTCGGCACGGCGCTGTGCTCCAAGATCATTCCCGACATCGGCGGCGACACCGCCTTCGTCAGCATGAACGCAATCTACGAGCGCCTGTCACCCAAGTGGCAGAGCTTCCTGTCGGGGCTGGAAGCGGTGCATGACTTCAAGCCGTTCAAGGCGCTGTTCTCGGGCACGCCCGAGGGGCGCGAGAAGCTTCGCCGCCTCGAGGACATGTACCCGGCGGCAACCCACCCGGTGGTTAGCGTGCATCCCGTCACCGGAAAAAAGGTGCTGTTCGTCAACCCCGAGTTCACCCTGTACATCAAGGGCATGGACGAGGACGAGAGCCGCTCCATCCTGGATCTTCTGTTCCGCAAGACCCTGATGCACGAATACCACTACCGCCACCGCTGGAAGCCGGACATGGTGGTGTTCTGGGACAACCGATCGGTGCAGCACTCGGCGCTTCACGACTATTACCCGCAGCGGCGCATGATGGAACGAGTGACGATCAAGGGCACACGCCCGGTATCGGACGGTCCGGTGGCACCGCAGTCCGATCTTCGCCGCTACCTCATGCCGCCGCTGGCGAGCTTCTCGGCGACGCGACAGAAACGGCAACACGATCTCTGATCGCCACGTCGTACATGCCGGCACGGATCATGCATTAAACCCAACGGAACCCGCCGAATGACACTCACCATGCACCGGACGATCGCATTTGTTGCCGCACTTGCCTGCGCACTGTGCGCGAACGCGAGCCTCGCGCAGGAGGCCTTTCCCTCAAAACCGGTGCGCATCATCGTGCCTGTCGTCGGGGGGACCATGGACCTCACCGCTCGGCTGGTGACGCCCGAACTGTCGAAGGCGCTCGGGCAGCCGGTCGTGGTCGAGACCAAGGCCGGCGCGGGCGGCAATATCGGAACGGACTTCGTTGCCAAGGCCGCGCCGGATGGCTACACCCTGCTGATCGCCTTCAACGGACCGATCGCGATCAATCCAACGCTGTTCGAGAAACTGCCCTTCGACCCGGTGAAGGACCTCGCGCCAATCACCCATGCAGTGAGTTCGCCGCAGTTTCTTGTCGTGCATCCAAGCGTGCCCGTGAATAACGTCGCGGAGCTCGTCGCGTACGCCAAGGCGCGTCCGGGCAAGCTGAACTACGGCTCGATCGCGGTGGGCGGCGGATCGCATCTCACGATGGAGATGCTCAAGACCGCGGCCGGCATCGATCTCGTGCATGTGCCCTACAAAGGCAGCGCACCGGCGATCAACGACGTGATTGCGGGTACGGTACAGGCGGCGTTCCTCGTCCCCGGCAACGTGCTGCCCTACATGAAGTCCGGCCAGATGAAAGTGCTCGCCTCGACCGGCCGGCGCAGGCTTGCGTCCACGCCGGGCGTTCCGACGATGATCGAATCGGGCTACGCCGATTTCGAGGCGATCTCCTGGATCGGATTCATGGCGCCCGGCGGTACGCCAAAGTCCATCATCGACTGGTACAACCGCGAACTCGTGCGGATCCTGAAATTGCCGGAGGTCCGCGACAAGCTGACCGCGATTGATTTCGAAGTCGTCGCCGGAAGCGCGGAGAGTTTTGGTGATCTGATCCGCACCGAGATCCCGAAGTGGGGAAAGATCATCCGCCAGACGGGGACTCGCGCCACCAACTGAGCTTCACTCCCCGCGTGCGGCTCCCTCGCGACGCGGATCGATGCCGCTTCTCCAGCCCGCGGAACTGCGCTGGATGCCGTGCATGCCGCTGGTCCCTTCCACCCCGCGTATGTCGTGACCCAGGGCACGAAGCGGTGCCGCCCAGGCATCCACCCCGGCCCCTATTTCAAGTTCCGTCGGCCCGTTGCGGCTGCCGAAATTCGGCAGGGCGATCGCATCCTGCAGGCTCATGCCCCAGTCCAGAGTGCCCACCAGCATCTTCACCACATGATTGACTATGGTGCTTCCCCCTGCCGACCCGATCACCATCACGAGCTTTCCGCCGGCATCGAACACCATGGTGGGGGACATCGCGCTACGGGGACGTTTGTTCGGCTGAACACGGTTTGCGACTGGCCTGCCGTCACGCAGCGGCATGAACGAAAAATCGGTCAACTGGTTGTTCAGCAGAAAGCCCCGCACCATCAACTGGGAACCGAAGGCGAACTCGATCGAAGTCGTAAGCGCGACTGCATTGCCGCGCGCATCCACGATCGATACATGACTGGTTGACGGCAACTCGGGCGACTCGTCGTCGGCGAGGCGCGCGAGGTCCGCCCCCTTCGGAACACCGGCCTCGGCGCGCCCGAGGGAACTGTCCGGCCGAATCTGCCGTGCCCGGCCGGCGAGATAGGCGCGATCGAGCAACCCCTCCACCGGCACATAGGTAAAACCGGGATCGGCGACATAACGATCGCGATCGGCATACGCCAGCCGTTCGGCCTCGGTGATCAGGTGTACCGCCTGCGGGGATCGGGCGGGATGGCGGGCAAGAGACGTGCGCTCGAGCACGCCGAGTGCTTCGAATACCGTGAGTGCGCCGGAACTCGGCGGTGGCGCACCGCACACCTTCCACTTGCGGTATCGCGTGCACAGCGGCTCGCGCTCAATCGCACGATAGGCCGCAAGATCCTCGGCGGCGAGATCGCCCGGGCCGACCGAGCCCTGCACCTTGGCAACCACATCGCGGGCGATTTCGCCGTTGTAGAAGGCATCCGCACCGCCCGCCGCGATCGCCCGGAGCGTTGCCGCCAGTTCCGGGTTCGCCAGAACCGTCCCGGCGCGCCGCGGCGCGCCGCTCATCTCGTAAAAATACGCGCGCGATGTGTCGTCGAGTTGCAGCATGCGCACACGCCGCAGCAGCGTGCTGAGGCGGGGCGACACGTCAAACCCCTTTTCGGCGAGGTCTATTGCCGGCTGGAACAGGCGTGCCCACGGCAACCTGCCGTGCCTGCGGTGTGCCGCCTCGAGCATGCGCAATACGCCCGGAACCCCGACCGACCGGCCTCCCACCACCGCGTCGAAAAAACGTATCGGCTCACCGTCGGGGCCAAGAAACCGGTCCGCGGCCGCCGCAGCCGGTGCCGTCTCCCTGCCGTCCCACGCGCTGACCCGGCCGTCGCGCGAGGAGAAGTGCAGCATGAATGCACCACCACCGATGCCCGAGGACTGCGGTTCGACGAGATTCAGGACCATCTGCACCGCGATCGCGGCATCCACCGCACTGCCGCCGCGGGCCAGGATCGCGCCCCCTGCATCGGCGGCGTAGGAATTCGCCGTCACCACCATGTAGCGCTTGGCGGTGACGACAGGGTGCTTCGTGCGCCCGGAAGCGGACTCGGGGTCGGGTTGTGCGCGAGCCGCACCTGCGAATACGACGAGCAGGGCAATCGCGAGCGTTCGACAGGGACACCGGATCATGCGAACGATCCTGCATGCGTACCGCACATAGCATCCATGCACAATGTGCAAGCGGGCACGCGGGACAAATGACGCCTCAGGCGTCGCGCCGATTCAAGCAACGACGCTTCACGCGTCGCGCCGATTCAAGCAACGACGCTTCACGCGTCGTACTTGAACGACAGCAGCACGCGCGTCCGGAAGGACATGATCTTGCCGTTCTTGACGGTCATGTCCTGCTTGACCACTTCGGCAATCCGCAGGTCGCGCAGGGTGGAGGATGCGGCCTTGACCGCATTGCGCGCCGCGTCTTCCCAGGACTCGGTGCTGGTGCCGACGACTTCGACGATCTTGTAGATGCTTTCAACCTTGCGGGCAGCGGCGGCGCGTGCACTTTTCGTGGCCATGATCACTCCTCTTGCCTGAAACGGCGCCGCGGCCCCGCGGCGCATCCAGCCAGCATCGTACTGCACGCCGGACCGTATCGGCGCGTCCGCTTCGCGTTCCGCCCGCTTTGGGTCTTGACGGATGCACGCGGAGTAGAATCCGCCGCGCAGTTCAATCACCGCCCGCGGAGTCAAGTCATGACCGTGCAAGCACGAAACGCCCTGTCCGCCATCGTCGCCATGCTGCTCGCCGTGCTGCCCGGTGCGCCTGTGCTCGCACAAACGACGGTCACGGTGATCACCTCCTTCCCCAAGGAACTCACCGCGGCGTATCAGCAAGCATTCGAAAAACGCAATCCCGGAGTCAAGGTCGAGATCCTCAACAAGGGCACCTCGGCCGGCGTGGCCTATGTGCGCGAAGGCCGGCCGGGCGAGCGGCCGGATGTGTTCTGGGCCTCGGCACCGGATGCGTTCGAGGTCCTTGCAAAGGACAAGCTGCTTATGAAATTCGACCCGGGAATCAAGGGCATCCCGGAGAAGATCGGCAACTACCCGGTGAACGATCCACAGGGTTTCTATCGCGGCCAGGCGCTCGCCGGCTACGGCATCATGTGGAACACGCGTTACCTGAAGGCCAACAAGCTGCCCGAGCCGCGCGAATGGGTGGATCTGATCCGCCCGGCCTATTTCGGACATCTTGCAATTTCCTCGCCCTCGCGCTCCGGCACCACCCACCTCACCGTCGAGACGATCCTCCAGGGGGAAGGCTGGGAAAAGGGCTGGGCCCAGATCCTGCAGATCTCGGGCAACTCGGCGGCCATCACCGAGCGCAGCTTCGGCGTGCCCGACGGGGTCTCCAACGGGCAGTTCGGCATTGGCCTCGTGATCGACTTTTTCGGCCTTGCCGCGAAGAATTCCGGCTTTCCGGTGGAGTTCGTCTACCCCTCGGTCACTTCCATCGTCCCGGCAAACATCGGCCTGATCAACGGTGCAAAAAATCCCGACACGGGACGGCGCTTCATTCAATTCACGCTCTCGCCCGAGGGCCAGGAGCTTCTGCTCGACAAGAAGATCAGCCGTCTGCCGGTGCTGCCTGAAACTTACGCCAAAGCGCCCGCCGGCTACCCCAACCCGTACACCGGGAAGATCCGCTCCAAGGTGAATTTTGACTCGGACCTCGCCGAAGCGCGCTATTTCCTTGTTTCATCGCTCTTTGACCACAGCATCACTTTCCGCCACAAGGAACTGGCGGCGGCGACGCGCGCGATCCATGAAGCCGCGGCGAAAGTGGCGGCGAAACCCGTTCCCCAGGCGCAGAAGCTGCTCGCCGAGGCGCGCGATCTCGCCTTCAGGCCGCTGGTGGACGAGGCGCGCAGCCGCGACAAGGCCCTGCTCGACATGTTCCGGCAGATGAAGCGCGATGCCGATGCCAGCAAGAAGATGACCGCCCTCGAAGAGCACTGGGGCAACGACGCGAAGAAAAACTACGCCCGTGCCGTCGAGCTCTCCCGCGGCGCAGCAGAGCTCGCGAAATAGCCCGCCGCCCCTGCACGGCAAACGTCACCCGGCGTGAAATAAGTCAGGTCCCGCAGCGTGTCGCCGCACCGCACCCCGTTTGGCCGGGCCAAGAAGCGCTGCACTCCAGCCGGGGAAGGCCGGAGTATTTTTCCCGGCCAACCTATAATCGTTGTCAGGCCAGCCGGGGTTCCGCGACCAAAGAGGTCGGGGGCGTCCCGGCGCACATCCTGAGGCGCTCCGCGAGGCGCCTCAAATACAGGGGGGTATGTCATGGGTCTGAGGCTGAAGTTCAACATCGTTCTGCTGGTCGTCTTCATCGTCGGCCTGGGCGTCTCGGGTTTCATCTCGCACGAACTGCTGCACCGTAACGCACGCGATGAGGTGCTGCGCAACGCCGGGGTCATGATGGAGGCCGCGATTTCGATGCGCAGCTATACGGTCGGACATGTGCGCCCCAACCTTCCCGCCCCGACAGACGACAGCTTCCTGCCGCAGGGTGTGCCGGCGTTCGCAGCCAGCGAAATCATGAATCTCCTGCGCAAAAAGTACCCTGACTACGCCTACAAGGAGGCGGCGCTCAATCCGACCAACCCGCGCAACCGGGCGGTCGAGTGGGAAACCGACATCGTCAACACCTTCCGCGCCAATCCTGCACACGCGGAAATCTCCGGCACTCGCGATACGCCCACCGGCACCTCGCTCTACCTCGCACGTCCGTTCCAGATCAAGGATCCGGCCTGCCTCGCCTGCCATACAACTCCCGATATCGCGCCGGCAGGCATGGTGAAGCTATACGGCCCCAGCAACGGTTTTGGCTGGAAGCTGAACGAAGTGATCGGCGCGCAAGTGGTGTCCGTGCCGATGCAACTGCCGATCGCGAACGCCAACCGCGCCTTCTACACCTTCATGGGTTCGCTCACCGCGGTGTTCGTGGTCCTGTTCATCGCGCTCAACCTGATGCTGTCCTTCCTGATCGTGCGCCCGATCACCCGCATGTCCGAGGCCGCGGACAAGATCAGCACCGGTGACATGGACATCCCGGAACTCGCGGACAAGGGCCGGGACGAAGTGGCACTGCTTGCGCGCTCCTTCAACCGCATGCGCCGCAGCCTGGAAAAAGCCATAAGCCTCATCGACGACAAGTAAGCAAGGAACCTTCCCTGGAGGCGGGTCCGCCCGCCTCCAGGGGATACACAACATGTCCAGCGCCGCAGACGCCGCCCTTCCCGCCGGCTACGTAATCAATGAATACCGGATCGAGTCCACGCTGGGCATCGGCGGCTTCGGCTACACCTACCTCGCGACCGACGCCAACCTCAACCTGAAGGTAGCAATCAAGGAGTATCTCCCGGGCGATCTCGCGCAGCGCGAC
This sequence comes from Betaproteobacteria bacterium, assembly GCA_947466535.1. Classification (GTDB taxonomy): domain Bacteria; phylum Pseudomonadota; class Gammaproteobacteria; order Burkholderiales; family SG8-39; genus CAMBSA01. The sequence goes on along the minus strand of CANIEV010000027.1, from coordinate 12,116 downwards.
GAGAGCCGCTCGGTGCGGCCGAAGTCCGACGACGTGCTGGACACCTTCAAATGGGGCCTGCAGCGATTCCTCGACGAATCGCGCACGCTCGCGACTTTCCGGCACCCGAACATCGTCCGGGTGATGCGCTTTTTCGAGGCGAACAACACCGCCTACATGGTGATGGAGTTCGTCAGCGGCCAGACCCTGGCCGAATGGATGCGCACCCAGCGGCCGCTTGCCGAGGCGGCACTGGTGTCCATCGTCACGCCGCTGCTCGACGGCCTGGGCGTGATCCACAAGGGCGGCTATCTGCACCGCGACATCAAGCCGGCCAACATCTTCATCCGCGACGACGGCTCGCCCCTGCTGCTCGACTTCGGCTCGGCCCGGACGGTCGCCACCTCAAGCGAACTCACCGCCGTGGTCACGCCCGGCTACGCGCCGCTCGAGCAGTACCACTCGCACGGCAAGCAGGGTCCCTGGAGCGATCTCTACGCCTTCGGCGGCGTGCTGTACTGGATGGTCACCGGAAACAAGCCGGTCGAGGCTGCCGCCCGCGTGCGCAACGACCCGATGCCGCCGGCGACACAGGCGGCGGACCGCGGCCGCTACAGCATGGACCTGCTCACCGCGATCGACTGGGCGCTTGCGCCGGCGGAAGAAGCACGGCCGCAATCAGTAGCAGACTTCTCCACGGTGATCGGCGGCATCGCCAGTAACTCGGGCGTCCTGCCCTCGGGTGCACCGCGCCCCGGCGCACCCGCATCGGAGGCAGTGCCTACACCGACCAACTCCTTGTCGCCTCCCACAGCGCTTGCACTCGACCGCGACGCGGTCAAACGCATGGAAACCGAGCTCGCCACCTACCTCGGACCGATCGCCGGCGTGGTGGTGCGCAAGGCGACGAAAACCGCGCTCAGCCTGCCCGCGCTCGCCGAGGCGCTTGCACATGAAATTCCCGACGAGCCGGCGCGCGCCGCCTTTCTCAAGCGCCACGCCTCGGGCGAGCGCTCCAAGCCGGTCGGTGATCCGACCCGCACCGTCGCGGCACCGACTACGATGAATCCATCGACCGAACTCGCAGGCGCGCGCTTCGATGCCGGCGTACTTTCACGCGCCGAAGCGGCGCTCTCGCAGCACATCGGCGCGGTCGCCCGCGTCGTGGTCAAACGCGCGGCGATGAAAGCGCGCGATGAATCCGAACTGTATCTTCTGATCGCCGACGAGATCGCCGACCGCGACGAGCGCAAGGCGTTCGTTCGCAAGGCAATTTCGGTCTCGGGAAAAAACTAGGGAAGCTCTGATCAAGTCCCCTCTGATCAAGTCCCGATTGCGCGACGAATCGAACAGAGCATCCCTCTGGAGTGGGGAATATGGCGGGGATATACCCCGGGGGCGATGCCCCCTTGTTCAGATACTCCCTAGACAAGGCGTGCTCGTTCTGCAGATTCCCGCACCGCATCGCCACGCAGTTCCGGCATGAGCCCCCGCTTCACCGCCGCACAGGCCCTGGTTGCGCTCGCAATCGCAGCATTCCTTCTCGTGTTCCTGATGCTGCCGGTGCTCAACGTGATCCATATCGCGGTCACCGAACCGGGCGGCGCGCCGACGCTCGAGCACTTCCGCTCCTTTTTCAGCCTCACGCTGATGCGCGAATCCTTCTGGAACAGCCTCTACGTCGCGCTGATGACCGTGCTCTGCGCGAGCGTGATCGCGGTGCCGCTTGCCTATCTCACGGTGCGTTTCCAGTTCCGCGGCGCAGCGCTGATCCAGACGCTCGGCGTGCTGCCGCTGGTGATGCCCGCCTTCGTCGGCGCCGCCGCGATGCAACTGCTCTTCGGCCGCTCCGGCTCGGTGAATCTGTTGCTTACCGACTGGTTCGACATCTCGCTGCCGCTGATGCAGGGGCTCAACGGCGTGATCTTCGTCGAGGCGCTGCACTACTTCCCCTTCATCCTGCTCAACCTCGCCGCCTCGCTTGCCAATGTGGATGTGGCGATGGAGGAGGCGGCGCAGAATCTCGGCGCCTCGGGTTTCCGGCTGTTCCGCCGCGTGGTGTTCCCGCTTGCGATGCCGGGCTATCTCGCGGGTGCGTCTCTTGTATTCATCAAGGTGTTCGACGACCTCGGCACGCCGCTTGTGCTGAACGTCACCAACATGCTCGCGCCCCAGGCCTACCTGCGGGTGACATCGGTCGGCATCGAGGACCCGATCGGCTATGTGATCTGCTTCCTGCTGGTGGCGTTCTCTGTCGCCGCGATGTGGGGTGCCTCCTGGTTCCTGCGAGGTCGCGACTACGCAACCCTGCAGCGCGGCGGCGCCTCGTCCGCGCGCCGGCGTCTCAATCCGTGGCAGGCGGCGCTCGCCTACGGCTGGGTGGGCGGCGTGCTGATGCTGGTGCTGTCGCCGCACCTTGGCCTGCTGATGCTGTCGCTCGCGAAGGTCTGGAGCTTCTCGGTCGTACCCGATGCGTGGACCTTAGAGCATTACGCCACGGTGATCAACGACTCCAGCCGGATGCTCTGGAACACCCTGCTCTATTGCGGTTCGGCCGCACTGATCGACGTGGTGATCGGCACCGCGATCGCCTACCTGCTGGTTCGCACCCGCGTGCCCGGACGCCAGCTGCTCGATCACATGGCGACCGTCGCCCTCGCGATGCCGGGCGTGGTGCTCGGCATCGGTTACCTGCGTACCTTCCGTGACTTCGAAATACCGTTCACGGGCGTGCACTTCCTCGGCACCGCGCTCGTGTTCATCGTTGCGTACTCGATCCGCCGGCTGCCGTATGCGCTTCGATCCTCCACCGCCGCGCTCGCGCAGGTCCACCTCTCGCTCGAGGAAGCGGCGCAGAATCTCGGTGCATCGCGCGGCCGAACCATCGTGCGGGTGGTGGTGCCGTTGATGATGGGTGGGTTGCTCGCGGGGTTCGTCACCAGCTTCATCACCGCGGCGGGCGAAATCTCGGAGACTATTCTGCTCACCAGCCGCGAGAGCCTCGCGCCGATGTCCTACGGCATCTATCTCTACATGCAGTCGATTGCCGGGCGCGGCCCGGGCGCGGCGCTCGGCGTGCTCGCGGTCGTGCTGGTTGCGTTCGGAACGTACCTCTCGCACCGCTTCGTCGCATCGCGGCACGCCGCCGCGGAAAGGCGCCAATGAGACCGGCAATACTGACAATTTTCGAAAAACCCCCAGCATTGGCGCGGGGGAGCGGGCGTTTAACTGACATTTTCACTTTGCCGATCGCGCCTGTTTCCGGCCCGGGACGGACGGCATGAGCGCACCGGTCAGGGTCGAGGCAAGCGGCGTCACGCTCGCCTTCGGCGACAACACCGTCCTGCGCGGCATAGAGCTTGCCGTCGAACCGGGCGAATTCTTTGCGCTGCTCGGTCCCTCGGGATGCGGCAAGTCCACGCTGTTGCGCCTGATCGCCGGATTCAATCGCGCGCAGCAGGGCCGCGTGCGCATAGGCGGCATCGACATCACCGACACGCCGCCCTGGAAGCGCGGTGTGGGCATGGTCTTCCAGAGCTACGCGCTCTGGCCGCACATGACGGTGGAGCAGAACGTTGCCTTCGGCCTGGAGGAACGGCGCCTTCCTCGCGGTGAGATCCGCGAAAAAGTCCGGCAGGCGCTTGAACTCGTCGGCCTCGCCGACCTCGGTGCGCGCCGCCCGGGACAACTCTCCGGGGGCCAGCAGCAGCGCGTTGCGCTCGCGCGCACGCTCGCGGTGGAACCGGCGGTGCTGCTGCTCGACGAGCCGTTGTCCAATCTGGACGCGAAGCTTCGGCATCACATGCGGCGCGAACTCGTCGCCCTGCAACGGCGCCTCGGCATCACCACGATCTTCGTCACCCACGACCAGGAAGAGGCGCTCACCACCGCCGACCGCATCGCGGTGATGGACCACGGCGTGATCCGGCAGGTCGGCACGCCGATGGATCTCCATGACCGCCCGGCCAACCGCTTCGTCGCCGAATTCATCGGCACGATCAACGTGATCGAAGGCGAACTGCAGAAGGGTATCGGCGGGGGCCTGCGGCTGGTCTCGCCCGACGCGGGCGTCCTCGACCTGCCGTGGCGGGAGGACCTTCCCGGGCACGGGACGGTTGCTCTCGGCGTCCGGCCGCACGCGATCACGGTGACGCAACGCGATAACGATGCCTCACGCGTCTGGCTGCCCGGCCGCGTCAAGGAACGAGAATTCCTCGGCGAATTCGTGCGCTACCGCGCGCTCTCGGGTGGCGCGGAATTCATCGCCGACGCTGCGCACCGCGCGGGGAATCACCCCTTCGATGTCGGTGACGAAGTTCGCCTCGGTCTCGATCCTGCGGAGATGCGCCTGCTGCAAAGCTGAGCTCAGGGAGCGCCGCTTGAGCGGCGTATCGGCTTGCCTCAATCTGGGCCGTGTGAAACCATGGGCCTTCGCTTTTTCACTGCAACGCCCTCAACCATGCACGTCCTGATCCGCTCCTGCCGTTTTCTTTTCATATCGTTCTGCATCGCGTTTTCCGGCGCATCGAACGCGCAGTACCCGAACAAGCCGATACGCATGATCCTGAGCACCGCGCCTGGCGGAGGCGCGGACGTCACCGCACGACTGATCGCACCGAGGCTCGGTGAATCGCTCGGACAGAGCGTGATCGTCGAGAACCGTCCCGGCGCCTCGGGAATGATCGCCGGCGAGTACGTCGCCCGCCAGCCGGGCGACGGCTACACCGTGCTGCTCGACATCACCACCCACGTGGTGAATCCCGGCCTGTACCCGAAGATGCCCTACGAACCGATACGCGATCTGGTGCCCGTGACACAGATCATCCAGGCGCCGAACGTGCTGGTGGTGCACCCGTCGCTCGCCGTTTCATCGGTAAAGGAACTGATCGAACTCGCCCGCGCGAAAGCGGGCGGGCTCGCCTATGCGTCCTCCGGCAACGGCTCCTCGCAGCATCTGGCCGCGGAAATGTTCCGCCAGCGCACCGGCGTGGAAATGATCCACGTGCCCTACAAGGGCGGAGGACCGGCCCTCGCCGATGTGGTCGCGGGACAGGTGCCTGTGTTCTTTGCCTTCCTGTCCTCCGCCGCGCCGCATATCCGTGCAGGCAAACTGCGCGCACTCGCCGTCACCGGCAACCGTCGCGCGCCTTCGCTGCCGGAGGTGCCCACCGTTGCGGAAGCGGGTCTTGCGGGCTACGAGATCTACGATTTCAACGGCCTGTTCGTGCCGGCGGGCACGCCGCCGGACGCAATCAACCGGCTGCAACGCGACGTCGCGCGCGCGCTCGCCCTGCCCGAGGTGCGGGAACGCCTCGCCGCGCTCGGCGCCGAACCGGTGGGCAGCACGCCGCAGGCGTTTGAATCCTTTCTCCGCACCGAGATCGCCAAATGGGCGAGGGTGGTGCGCGAGGCCGGAATCAAGATCGACTGAGCATGGCCGATCCCGTCGAGCCCGGGAGCGTGTTCACGCGCGAGGAGCCGCTCGAAACCTATCTCGCGAGCCGCGACTGGGCGTCCTCCTCGATGCTGCGCAGGACCCTGCGCGGCGAGACCAACGTTCACGTGCCGTTCGTCTCGACCAGCCCCGAGATGGTGATGGGCGAGGCGATGCATGCTTTCCTCCTCGAGCCCGCGTATTTCGCAAAAAATTACGCGGTGCCGCGCCTTGGCGAACCGGCGGATGCACTCGAGGACCCGGAGACGCTGATGGGCCGCATCTGGCTGCGTCCTGAGCAATACGAATCTCTCCTCTGGACGCGCGATGCGATCGAGCGATACGCGCGCGAGCCGGTCGCGCAGTGGCTGCGCGAGGGCACCAAGGAACTGTCGATCTACTGGACCGACGAGGCGGGCCGGCGCTGGCGCGCCCGGCCGGACTGCTTCACGCCCGAGATCATTCTCGAAGTGAAGACGGTGCAGGACGTGCGCAAGCGCCGCTTCGCGCGCCTGCGCCGGCGCCGGATGTACGACCTGCAGGCGGCGCACTACATCGACGCGGTGCGACGCCTCACCGGAAAACAGCCGCGTTTTGCCTACGTGACCATCGAGGCCTTCAAGCCGCGCGCCCTCTGGGTGCATGAACTCGGCTTTGCGGAAATCGACGCCGCGCTCGCGGCCCTTTACGAGGCACGTGCGTCGTTTTCGGCGACGACACCGGACGCCTCCGCCCCCGGATCAACGCCGGCGCCACGCGATCCATCCCTTTGATGCAATATTCCGGTGCAGAACGCGCCGGGCAGTTTTCTCGTCATACCCGCCGTTGCCGCGAACGACGCGGCTGATCGCATTCAGACAAGGGAGAGCAAGAGCATGTCGTCGATACGAATTACGGTCAACGGCTCGATCCGGACGGTGGACGGTGTTGATGCCGATACGCCGCTGCTCTATGTACTGCGCGACCACCTGCAGCTCAAGGGCCCGAAATTCGGCTGCGGCCTTGCGCAATGCGGCGCCTGCACGGTACAAATCAACGGCGAGGCCGTGCGGTCCTGCGTGACGCCGGTATCCGCCGTGAAGAGCGCCAAGGTGACAACGCTCGAAGGACTCGGGACGCCCGAGAAGCCGAGCCCGCTCCAGCAGGCGTTCATCGATGAGCAGGCGGCGCAATGCGCCTACTGCATCAACGGCATGATCATGCAGACCGATGCATTCCTCAGGAAAAATCCGCGACCGAGCGATGCCGAGATCCGTCAGGCACTTGCCGGCAATCTTTGCCGCTGCGGAACGCATTTGCGGATACTGCGTGCGGTCAAGCGCGCAGCGGCCGGACAACCGGGACAGGTGAAATCATGAGCGCACGCCTCGGCGCAGTCCCGGGCAGTCTCGATCGCCGCGGTTTTCTCAAGAGCAGCGGCGCGCTGGTGATGTCATTCAGCCTCCCGGGCATGCTCCCCGGCAGTGCGGACGCGGCCGGTTTCGGCCCCGCGGTGCCGCAGAATGCGGTCGATTCCTGGCTGGCTATCGGCAGCGACGGCACCGTCACCCTGTTCTGCGGAAAGGTGGAACTCGGCACCGGCATCAACACCGCGTTCTCGCAGATCGTCGCAGAAGAACTCGACGTCGCCCTCTCCAGCGTCCGGATCGTTCAGGGCGACACCGCGCGCACCCCCGATCAGGGCGTCACCTCGGCAAGCCGCTCGATCGCGGCCGGCGGCCCGCAGATTCGCCAGGCCGCCGCGGAAGCGCGCCTGGCCCTGCTCGAACTCGCCTCCGCGCAACTCGGCACGGCCCCGGCGCAATTGACTGTCACCGAGGGCGTGGTCACGAACGGGACGTCGCGTGTTGCCTATCGCGAACTCGTCGGCGGCAAACGATTCGAGCGCACCGTCACCGGCAAGGCCGTGGTCAAGAAGCCTGCCGACTACCGTATCGTCGGGCGCTCCGCGCCGCGGGTGGACATTCCGGAGAAACTCACCGCACGATTCACCTACGTGCAGGACGTGCGCGTACCCGGCATGGTCCACGCCCGCGTCATCCGCCCGGCGGCCGTCGGCGCGAAACTCGTTCGCGTCGCCGGGTTCGCAAAAGGCAAGTCAACCCGGCCCGGCGTGCGAATCGTCACCCGCAAGGACTTCGTCGCTGTGGTTGCACCGACCGAGCGGGAAGCAATCCGGGCGGCAGCGGACCTGAAGATCGAGTGGTCGGGAGGCGGCGGACTGCCCCCGCAGCCTGCGCTGGCAGCGGCGCTACGGGTCATGCCGAGCACCGACGTCACCCTGATGAACAACGGCAGTCTCGATCGCGGATTTCAGCGCACGTCCCGCCGCCTGAGTTCCACCTACAGCTGGCCGTTTCATTCGCACGCGTCCATCGGTCCGTCGTGCGCTGTCGCTGACGTGCGCGGTGACGGAACGGTGACCGTGTGGTCCGCAACTCAGGACGTGCACATGCAGCGCGAGGCGGTCGCCCGCCTCCTCGGCACACCGAAGGAAAATGTCCGCATCATCTATGTCGAGGGCTCGGGCTGCTACGGGCACAACGGGTCCGACGATGCGAACGGCGATGCAGCGCTGATCTCGAAGGAAATCGGGCAACCGGTTCGCGTTCAATGGATGCGGCACGACGAATTCGGCTGGGCACCGCGCGGCGCGCCCTATCTCGTCGACATGAAAGGCGGCATCGGCGAGCGCGGAGAAATCACCGCATGGGACTTCGAAGCATGGGTGCTCACCCACAGCGCGCGCTACCGCACCTACGGCAACAAGGTGTCCGGCTATCTGCTCGCAACCCGGCTGAGCGGCGGCGAGGTGGACGTGCCGATCATCGCCGAAGCGGGCCGCATCCTGAACACCGGGGCGATTGCCGGCATCCGCCCGCTCTATGACCTGCCGGACTCGCGCATCCTGATCCATGCCCTGCAGACCGCCGAACCGCATCCGCTGCGACCGAGCGAAATGCGCTCGGTCGCAGGGCTTGGCGCGTTGTTCGCAAGCGAGTCGTTCTTCGACGAGCTTGCCGCGGCGGCGGGGCGCGACCCGCTGCAGTTCCGCATTGACCGCCTGAAGGACAGCCGCGCGATCGATGTCCTCAATGCGGTCGCAAAGCTGTCCAACTGGCAGCCGAGAACGTCGCCGAATCCTGCGCGTGGTCGCGAGGGAGTCCTGCGCGGACGGGGTGTCGCGATGTACGCGTTCGGAACCTATGCAGCGATCGTCGCCGAAGTCGAAGTGAACCCTGCCAGCGGGCAGATCCGGGTGACAAAAATCAACGTCGCGCACGACTGCGGACTGATCGTGAACCCCGACGGGCTGAGGAACCAGATCGAGGGCAACGCGGTGCAGGGCACCAGCCGCACGCTGCTCGAGGAAGTGAAATGGGACGACAAACGGGTCACCAGCCTCGACTGGCTTTCCTATCCGATCCTGCGCTTTCCGGACGTGCCTGAGGTGGCGATCGAACTCATCAACCGGCCCGACGTGCCCGCAACCGGCGCGGGTGAGGCCACGACCTATCCGATCGCCGCCGCGATCGGCAACGCGGTGTTCGATGCCACCGGTGTTCGACTTCGCCAGGGCCCGCTCACGGCAGAACGCATGAAGGCGGCGTTGCAGGCGAGCCGCGCCTGACCACCGCCTCGAGGCTCGCCTTGCCGGAATAGTCCGGAACGGGCGGGCGGCCCGGCCGCGCTACTCCGCCTTGATGCCCGAAGTACGGATCAGGTCGCCCCAGCGCTGCATCTCGGCAGCCATATGCTTGCCGAAGGCCTCCGCGCCCTGGCCGGGAAGATCGAAGCCCATGTCGGTGAAGCGCTTGTTGACGTCCGGCAGGCGCGTGGCCTTGACCAGTTCGTCGCTCAGCTTCGCCACTACCGCGGGCGGCGTGCCGGTGCGCGTGACCGCACCGAACCAGGCCGCCATCGTTATCCCGGCGTAACCCTGCTCTTCGAGAGTAGCGACGTTCGGCAGGGATGCCGCGCGCTGCGTCGTCGCGACGCCGATCGGGCGCAGCTTGCCTTCGCGGATGTTCGGCAGAAAGGCGAAGGGCACATCGAACAGCATGTCGACGCGACCTGCGACCAGATCCTGTCCCGCGGGAGCGCCGCCCTTGTAGGGCACATGGGTGAGCGTCGCGCCGGTGCGCAGGCGGAACAGTTCGCCCACGAGATGGCCTCCGGTGCCAATGCCCTGCGAGGCGTAGCTGCCACCGCCCTGCTTTGCGTTCGCGAACTGAATGAACTCGGCCACCGTCTTCGCCGGATTCGCCGCCGGCACGGTGAGAACCATCGGGCCGGAGAGCAGCAGCGCGAGCGGTTGCAGGTCCTTCATCGTGTCGTAGGACAACTTCGCGTACAGGCTCTGGTTGATCGCGAGCGCGCCCATGTCGCCGATCAGCAAGGTGTGGCCGTCGGCGGGCTGGAGCTTGAGCGCGTTGATCGCGATCTGCGCCGCGCCGCCCGGACGGTTGTCCACGACCACAGTCGTGTTCATGCTCGTGCCCATCTTGTCGGCAAGCACCCGAGCCAGAACGTCGGTCGGACCGCCCGGCGGAAACGGCACAAGAATCTGGATCTGCCGCGCGGGAAAACCCTGTGCGGATGCGCCGATCGCAAGCGCCATTCCAAACAGCGAAAAACCGACCCTCTGGACGAACGAATTTCCGGACATGCCCACTCCTCCTTTGATTCGACCCGGCGCCGGACTTCGGTCCCGACGTTGTGCCACGTCGCTGCACGGATCGTCACTGCGAACAAAGCGCGAATCTAGCACGGCCGCGACGGCTAACGACGGAATCAGCCGGAGCGTTTGAGGTACTGCATCCTGAGATAAATGTTATTTGCCACCAGCGCCAGCACCACCATCGCGGCACCCGTCACCTCCACTGCGGCTATCGGGTGCCCCTGCCAGGCGCGCACCGCGAAGGTCACCACCGGCATGAAGTTGATCAGCAACGAGGAATTGAGTGCGCCGATGCGCTGGGTGCCGTAGGTCCACAGCAGCATCGAGATCAGCACGCCGGCGATCGCAAGATAGAGGAGTTCCCACATCACGCTGCCAAGGGCCGCCGTGCCCGGGACATCGATCAGACCGGCCTCGACAAGCACCCCGGCGACGATTCCGGTTGCGGCCAAGCCCGGAATCAGCGTGAGCACCGTCAGGCGCAGCGCCGACCAGCCCGCTAGCCGGTTGATCGCCATCGTGTAGATCACCCAGCAGGTCGCGCCACAGAGAACGATGAAATCGCCGAGCAGCTCGCGCGGTGTGCCTGCCATCGCGATATCGCCCTTGGTCACCACCAGCAGAACACCGCAGAACGCGCACACGATGCAGGCGAGCGTGAAGTTCGCCGGCCGCCTGCCCTGCGCGTACCACTGGATGATCGCGGTGATCGAGGGCTGCAGGGCAATGATCACCACCGCATGCTCGGCGCGCGAAAGCGACATGCCGAAGAACACCAGCATCGGAGACGCGCACATGCCGATCACGCCGAAAACGACTGCAGGCAGAACCTTGCCCCGATAGCTGAGCGATGCACGGCCCTCGACGAAAACCAGCACCGGAACGAGGAAAAGCGTCGCCAGCCCGTAGCGGATGAAGGTCACATGCACCGCACCGACCACGGGGAACACATCCTTGCCGATCGGCAGCTGCACACCCCAGAGGACGACCGCCGAGAACGCCGCGAAAAGGCCGAGCCCGAAGGTTCCTTTCATCGCGTGACCGGTTTCATCGGGCGCGAACCGGTTGAATTGCATGCATCGCCCGATGGTACAACAGCGCCCGGCGGGGCCGTCCTGGGGAACGCATCCATTCGAACGGCTCGCTGGCATAATCCGCGGCGTCCATGGATACCCTTACCCACGCGCTCTCCGGCGCCCTCCTCGCCTGCGCCCTGCCGCAGCGCTTCCTGTCCGTCCGCTCGCGCGACGAAGAGCCGCAGGCGGCAACGAGCCACATCCCCGAGCGCCGGCGGATGCTGATCTGCGCGATCGCCGCCGCATTTCCGGACATCGACTTCGTCGCCAATGCCGCATCCCCTCTCACCTATCTCCTGAACCATCGCGGCGTCACGCATTCGCTGCTGATGCTGCCGCTCTGGGCGCTGCTGCTTTCGTTTCTTGCCGCTCTCGCGTTCAGGCACCCTCGCGGCTGGAAGGCCTACATCGGTCTGGCCGCCACCGGCGTGCTCGCCCACATCACCGGCGACCTGATCACCTCCTACGGAACTATGGTGTTCGCCCCGTTCTCGGATACGCGCTACGCCTGGGGCACGACCTTCATCATCGACCTCTGGTTCAGCGGCATCATCCTCGCGGGACTGACGCTGTCCGCAGTATGGAAATACTCGCGCGTCCCGGCGACCACCGCCTGCGTGCTGCTCTTCGCGTACGTGGGTGGTCTGCAACTTCTTCTGCAGGAACGCGCGCTCGAGGTCGGCCGTACGCAGGCGCGCGCGCTCGGCTGGCCGCAGGCAAACGTGTCCGCGCTGGCCCGCGCGGTGTCGCCGTTCAACTGGACCGTGCTCGTCGAAAACGAGGGGGACTACCGCTTCGCCAACATCAACCTGCGCGCCTCCAGGATCCCCGTCGATCCCGGGCCGGACGCGTTCTTCGTGACGAGGATGGCCGCACACTTCCGCCCGGTGTCCGCGGCGGTGTGGAAACAGGCAAGCCGGTACGGACTTTCACCCGAGGACATCGC
>CANIEV010000026.1 GCA_947466535.1 Betaproteobacteria bacterium | reverse complement strand
CAAGGGTTCTACTCTCGCCCAGAAATCATCGGTTACCACCCATGAGGCCACCCGCTTCTTTGCCGGCTTCTTTGTCGCCATCGCTTCCCTCCCGCGCCGCGTCACAGGCGGCTCGGAAGGGGATTATACTATTTACGGATAAGTTCTAAGTCGCCGCGCACTCCGCGAGCGCCGTCAATACGGGGTCGACCCCCGGCTCCCGGGCTTCGGTTCATCCGTTGCAGGCAAGACCTTCCAAACGCTGGGACATCCCCGCTGTGCCGCGACGGAGAGCGTATGAAGTGCATCGCAAGTCGGTCGACCTGGGTCGCATACACGGGCGAAAGACAACAGTTTTATCGCGCAGGGGCGTGGCTGTTCTTTGCGCTTTCGCTTTTCGTGTCCATCGCTGCGACCGCCGAAACGCTCACCCTGGACCGCGCGCTCGAGCTCGCTGAACGCGGCAGTCCACGCCTTCGCGGCGCTGACGCAATGGTTGCGCAGGCGCGATCAGGCATCGTGGTCTCTCATCAGTACCCGAATCCCGAAATCGAGATCGCCGCAGGTCAAACCCGCGCAAGGGTTATCGGCGCCCTGCCGGGGTCCACACAGAGCCTTAGCATTTCGCAGACTGTGGATCTCCCTTCGATTCGGGAACCACGACGGCGCACTGCCGAGGCTGGCCTTGCAGTCTCCGAACACGCGCGCAACGAAATCATAATTTCAGTCCTCGCCGATGTACGCCAGACGTTCTATGAGGCTCTGCGGCGCCGCGCAGAACTCGAGCTCGCTGAAGATACGGTAAAACTTCTGCAGCAGGTGCGAAACCGCGTAGAAGTACGCGTGCGCGTAGGCGAGGCGCCACGTTTCGAGCTGTTGCGCGCAGACTCCGAACTGCTCGTCGCCGTGAGTGCAACTGAACGGGCGAGGCTGCGCGTCTCGCAGGCTATCGCCGAACTTCGCCAGGCGATCGGCGCACCGCTACCTGCGGAGCTCACGCCCGAGGGTGAACTGTCTGCGGGAATTCTTGTTCCGGAGTTGCCCTCGCTCAGAGATCAGATGAACGCCCGACATCCGGGACTGGCCCAGGCCCGGGCTCAGGTCGAGCAGGCACGGCGGCGTATCGAAACAGAGCGCGCACTGCGCACGCCTCAACCAATCGTCCGGGCCGGCTTCGACCAGGACCCCGAGCTTCGCCAATGGCGCATCGGCGTTGCTCTGCCTGTTCCAATCTGGAACAGGCGTGAGGGACAGGTAGGGGAAGCGATCGCAGGGCTCACCCTTGCCGAACAGGCGTTCGAACAGCGGCGCGTCGAGCTGGACGCCCTGCTGGAGGCGGCCTATTCCCGGTATCGCATCGCCAGCCGTCAAGCCAATACATTGAAAAGCGTGGTCAGCCAGGCCGAAGCAGCACTGCAGGTCGCGGAAGCTGCCTACCGTTTCGGCGAGCGAGGGATTTTTGAAGTCATCGATGGCCAGAGAACCCTGCGCACCGTACGCCTGGAGTTGCTGAATGCGCGCTTCGATCAGCAGGCCGCATGGATCGACCTCGAACGCATGCGCGCCACGGATCTGGGGAGCAAGCAGTGAATTCATCCATCACATATCGCGCGTTAGCGGCGCTTCTGGTCGCCATCACCCTCTCCGCCTGCAAGGACGCTCCGGCACCGTCGCCTGCACCCCAATCCGACCCGAACGTGATCACGCCACCCTCGTCGCTCGCCGCGCGACTCGCGATCGCCATCACGGCAGAGGCCGAGTTTCGTGACGTCCTGCGTGTCTCCGGGCGTGTCGAAGCGGACGAGTCGCGCCTTGCGCGCATCGGCGCATCCGTAACCGGGCGCATAACCGACCTCGAGGCAATACCCGGCCAGGATGTCAAGCGCGGGCAATTGCTCGCAACTCTTCACTCCGTGGAACTCTCGACCGCACAACTCGGATTTCTCAAGGCACATTCACAACGACTGCTGGCGATGCGTGCGGCGCAGCGGGCGGATCAGTTGTTCGAGGCCGACGTGATCGGCAAGGCCGAGTTGCAGCGCCGGCAGAGCGAATTCGCACAATCGGAAGCTGAAGTAAGCGCCGCGCGGGATCAACTCATGGTGCTCGGAATGTCGGAGGGAGCGATTCTCGCACTCTCATCCGAACGCAACGTCAACTCGCAGGCCGCGGTCCGCTCCAGCATCACGGGCACAGTACTGGACCGCAAGGTTACCCAGGGCCAGGTTGTACAACCTGCAGACACCATGTTTCTGGTGGCCGATCTGTCGCGTGTTTGGATGGTGGCCGAAATCCCGGAACAGCAGGCGACGCTGATTCGCCGCGGGGAAAGGGTCGAGGCCGAGATCGCCTCGTTGCCGGGGGAGCGTCTCAGCGGCGTTCTTTCCTTCGTCGGCGCTGTCGTGAATCCCGAGACAAGAACCATCACCGTGCGCATGGAACTCGACAACACGGATCGCCGCTTCAAGCCGGCGATGCTCGCCACCATGTTCGTCCAGGGCCCCCCGCAAAGGCAACTCGCGGTGCCAGGCAGCGCCGTGGTTCGTGAGCAGAACCTCGACCGCATATTTGTTGAAATCGGCGAAAACCGTTATGCCCTTCGGGCCGTCACCCTCGGGTCGGAATACCAGGGAATGCGCCCGGTTATCAGCGGCCTCGCCAAAGGGGAAAGAATCGTCATCGAGGGTGCGTTTCATCTGAACAACGAGCGCAATCGCAACGCCCGCGGTAGCTGAATCGTGATTGACTCGCTCATCCGCAACGCCCTTACGCAGCGGCTCATCGTCATGGTCATTGCCGTAATCCTGCTGGTGTTCGGGGTCCACGCCGCGAGAAAGCTATCGGTGGACGCCTTCCCCGACGTCACCAATGTGCAGGTCCAGATCGCCACAGAGGCGGCCGGCAGATCCCCCGAGGAGGTGGAGCGCTTCGTCACCGTCCCGCTCGAAATCGCGATGACCGGCCTTCCGGGCCTCGTTGAAATGCGCTCGCTCAACAAGCCCGCGCTGTCGCTCATCACGTTGGTGTTCACGGATACGACCAACGTGTACTTCGCCCGCCAGATGGTCATGGAGCGGCTCACCGAAGTCGGTGGCGGCCTGCCGCCGGGCGTCGCACCTGTGCTGGGCCCGGTGTCCACCGCGCTCGGCGAGGTTTATCAGTACACGCTTGAGCGGACCGACGATGGCAAGCGTGCCCTCACTCGCGACGAGCTCATGGAGCGGCGCATCGTTCAGGACTGGGTCGCCCGGCCGCTGCTGAGATCGATATCCGGGGTGGCCGAGATCAACTCCACCGGCGGGTATTCCAAGCAGTATCAGATCCTGGTCAATCCCGAACGCCTTCGCCATTACCGCATCTCAATCCAGGAAGTGCATCAGGCGCTTGAGCGTAACAACGCCAACTCGGGTGGCGGCGTCCTGCCGCAGGGCGCGGAGGCATACCTGATCCGCGGCATCGGGCTGGTGCAGAGCCTGGACGACATCCGAAACATCGTTCTGAAGGAACTGCGCGGCACGCCGGTCTACATCCGCGATGTGGCCGAAGTCACTCTCGGCCACGAGGTCCGGCACGGCGCGATGATCAAGGACGGCGTCACCGAATCGGTGGGCGGGGTGGTGATGATGATCCGCGCCGGCAACGCCAAGGAAGTAGTCACGAGAATCAAGGGCCGCGTGAGCGAGATCAACGATCGGAACATGCTCCCCGGCGGCCTGAAGATCGTCCCTTACTACGACCGGAGCGAACTGGTCGACGCCGCGCTCGCGACCGTTATCAAGGTCCTGATAGAGGGCGTATTCCTCGTGGTTGTCGTTCTTTTCCTGTTTCTCGGGGATATCCGCTCCAGCATCGTCGTAGTGGCAACCCTCGTTCTGACACCACTGATTACTTTCATCGTGATGAACCGCTACGGTCTGTCCGCCAATCTGATGTCCTTGGGCGGGCTCGCAATCGCGATCGGTCTGATGGTGGATGGTTCGGTCGTCGTGGTCGAAAACGCGTTCACGCGGCTCGGGGAGCGTCCCGACGAAAGCCGCGCACGGGTGCTGCTGGAGGCGGTTCAGGAAGTCGCTACACCGGTGATTTTCGGTGTCGGAATCATCATCGTGGTGTTTCTGCCACTGATGACCCTCCAGGGGATGGAAGGCAAGATGTTCGCGCCGCTTGCCTATACGATCGCAATTGCGCTCGCGGTGTCGCTCGTTCTTTCGCTGACGCTTTCACCGGCACTTGCAAGCTTCGTACTCAAGGGCGGTGCCGACCATGACACGCGATTCATCGCCGCCATCAAGCGCCCCTACCTGAAGCTGCTCGATCGCGCCCTCACCAACGAAAAAAAAACCATCGGCAGCGCGGCGGCGCTGTTCGTCGCAACGCTTTGTGTCCTTCCTTTCCTCGGAACCGCCTTCATCCCGGAGATGAAAGAGGGTTCGATATCCCCCGCAATGGACCGCGTCCCGAACATTTCTATCGACGAGTCGATCCGCATGGAGATGGAGGCGATGCGTCTTGCGCTTGAGGTCCCCGGTGTCAAAGGCGGGGTGTCGCGACTAGGCCGGGGCGAAAGTCCCGCCGACCCTGCCGGTCCCAACGAGGCCGATCCCATTCTCTCGTTGAAGCCGCGATCCGAATGGCCCCGCGGCTGGACCCAGGACACGATTGCGTCAGCGATCCAGGAAAAATTGCGCGTGCTGCCCGGTGTCCAACTGGTCATGGCGCAACCTATATCCGACCGCGTGGACGAAATGGTGACGGGCGTGCGGGCGGACGTGGCGATCAAGCTCTTCGGCGACGATCTCGGTGAGTTGCGCGACAAGGCCAACGAGATCGCCCGGGTCGCCGGGACCGTGCCGGGCGTGCGCGACATGCGGGTGGAGCGGGTCACCGGCCAGCAGTACCTTTCAATCGAGATCGACCGCAAGGCAATCGCGCGTCAGGGACTGAACGTCGCCGACGTCCACGACGTGATCGAAACCGCAATCGGCGGACGCGTTGCCACGCAAATCTACGAGGGCGAGCGGCGTTTCAATGCCGCGGTACGGCTGCCGGAAAGTTTTCGCGATTCGGTCGAGGAAATCCGAAGATTGACGCTTAGCGCGCCCAACGGCGCACAGCTTGCGCTCGAATCGGTCGCCTCGATTCGCATCGTCGACGGACCCGCGCAAATCAGCCGCGACATGGGCAAGCGCCGGATTGTCGTTGGCATCAATGTCAAGGACCGTGACCTGGGCGGTTTCGTCGCCGAGCTTCAGCGAACCGTGGATGACCAGGTTTCCCTGCCGCCTGGCTACTACCTCGAATGGGGCGGGCAGTTCCAGAATATGCAGCGCGCGCTCGCGCACCTGATGATCATTGTGCCGGTGACCGTAGGCGCGATCTTTTTCCTGCTGTTCCTGCTGTTCAAGTCCTTGCGCCTCGCGGCCCTGATCATCACGGTGCTGCCCTTCGCCTCGATAGGCGGCATCCTCGCGCTCGCGGTGACCGGTGAATACTTGTCCGTGCCCGCTTCGGTCGGGTTCATCGCCCTGTGGGGCATGGCGGTGCTCAACGGTGTGGTGCTGGTGTCCTACATCCGCAAGTTGCAGGATGAAGGCATGGACCGCGCCAGTGCCGTGCTGCAGGGCGCGAAGCTTCGATTCCGGCCGGTGATGATGACCGCCACGGTCGCCATGCT
The DNA here is from genome assembly GCA_947466535.1 of Betaproteobacteria bacterium. Classification (GTDB taxonomy): domain Bacteria; phylum Pseudomonadota; class Gammaproteobacteria; order Burkholderiales; family SG8-39; genus CAMBSA01. Next base: position 26,778 of record CANIEV010000026.1, on the reverse strand, counting down.
GGGGCTGATTCCGTTCCTCTTCGCCACCGGGCCGGGTTCAGAGGTGCAGCGACCGCTCGCCATCGTGGTGATCGGCGGCCTGATCACCTCGACGCTGCTCACCCTGGTGGTGGTCCCGACCCTTTACAGGTTCTTTGACGAACACCGGATCGAAGCATGAACCCCTAAGACCGCCAATCAGGAAGGACGCACCAATGAAGGAAATCAAAGCCGTTGTGCAGCCGTTCCGCCTGTCCCGGATACGCGACGCATTCAGAAAAATTCCGGACTTCCCCGGAATGACGGTGTACAAGGCCGAAGGCTCGGGGTACCACCCTGGGACACCGCCTGCCCAAGGTATCCGGGCCGAGCTGACAGATTACTCGACAAGGGTTCGGCTGGAAATCGTCGCGGCTGACGAGCAGATCGAGGCGCTTTGGGGCGTGCTTCACGATGTCTGCCACAGCGGCCAGGCGGGGGACGGCGTCGTGTGGGTTACGCCGGTGACGGACTTCCGCAGGCTCCGGGAGCCCGGCAAGATCCGGTCATGACCTGGCCCGCGCGGCCCAGGTCAGCGAATGAGGACTTCAGCCTCGATTTCCACCGGAATGCCAAAGGGCAACTCGGCCATGCCCACCGCCGAGCGCGCATGCCGGCCGCAATCGGGGCCGAACACGTCGAGGATGAGGTCGGAAAATCCGTTGATGACCGCCGGTTGGCTTGCGAATCCCGGCGCGGAATTGACCATGCCGAACACCCGCAGCCAGCCGGCAATCCGGTCGAGATCGCCAAGTTCATGCTTCAGACTGGCGAGCATGCCAAGTGCCGTCAGCCGCGCGGCCTCGTAACCCTGTTCGAGGCTGACTTCGGCGCCCACCTTGCCACGCGGCTCAGCGAGTGTCCCGTCTTCCCGTGTCGGACCGTGGCCCGAAACATAGGCACGGTCACCGTGGACACGAACAAATGCGAAAGGCAATCGTGCACCCGGCGGCGTACGCGTCAGCGCGGGAAGCGTCAGGCCTAGCGCCGCGAGCCGCCGCTCGACAGCGGCCTCGGTCATGCTCAGCTGCGCTTAGCGGGCGCTTTCTTCACCGGCTTGGCCGGCCGCGTCTTGCCATGCGAATTGCGGAACAACTTGCCTCGAAAACTGCGCTTGTCGCCTTTACCCATGATTCCTGACTCCTGATCTGTCGATTCAAATGCGGATTGAAATGCGTTCTGCAACCCTGTGATTCTAACCTCCCCGACCCCCGAACGTCCCCCTCCCGGGCAGGCCACTCCCTGCGGCGAGCTATAATTCACGCTCTTGGGCAAACTGCATCAGTCGCCCCCCCGGGCGGCTTCCTGCAGTGTGCCGGCACCACACAAAGTGGTCATCGCAGCTCACCGTTCCGGCACTGCGCATTAACCGTACAGAATCCACGCCCCACACAGTCCGCACATGTCAGTAGAAATCAAATCGCACCTGTCCGAACTGCTCACCCATGCGCTCGCACGCGTCGCGCCGCAGCAGCCTGCCACTCTGATAACGCTGGAGAGGCCCAAGCAGGCGCAGCACGGCGATTTTTCCTGTCCCGCCGCAATGGCGCTTTCCCGCATCCTCAAACGCAATCCGCGGGAACTCGCGCAGGACCTAATCGCGGCGCTTCCCGCGTCGGACTGGCTGGAGGCCGCTGAGGTCGCGGGTCCGGGCTTCATCAATCTGAAGGTGCGCCCCGCGGCGAAGCAGCATGTCATCCGGACCGTGTTCGCCGACGGCCCACGCTACGGACTCGACAACCGCGGCCAGAACCAGCCGGTACTGATCGAGTTCGTCTCGGCCAATCCGACCGGACCACTGCACGTGGGCCACGGTCGGCAGGCGGCGCTTGGCGATGCGATCGCGTCGCTGCTCGAATCGCAGGGGTGGAAAGTCACACGCGAGTTCTATTACAACGACGCGGGCGCTCAAATCGCCAACCTCGCACTCTCGGTGCAGGCCCGCATCAGGGAAAAAGCAGGAACCCCGGCCGAGTTTCCCGCCGACGGATACCACGGAGAATACATCCGGGAGATCGCCGAGAAGTACCACGCCAGCGAAGCTGGAAATGCCGAAAACCTCGAGGCGATACGCAGATTCGCCGTGGCCGAACTCCGCCGCGAGCAGGACACCGATCTCAAGGCCTTCGGCGTGGTGTTCGACAACTACTATCTCGAGTCCTCCCTGTACTCCGATGGCCGCGTCGAGAGCGCTGTGGCAACGCTGACAGCCGCAGGCAAAACATACGAGCAGGAAGGCGCCCTCTGGTTGCGCTCGACCGACTACGGCGACGACAAGGACCGCGTGATGCGCAAATCCGACGGCACGTTCACCTACTTCGTGCCAGACGTCGCCTATCACATCACGAAATGGGAGCGCGGCTATCCTCGTGCAATCAACATCCAGGGCTCGGACCACCATGGCACTATCGCCCGGGTGCGTGCCGGCCTGCAGGCGTCGGGCAAGGGCATTCCAAAGACCTTTCCCGACTACGTGCTGCACAAGATGGTGACGGTGATGAAAGCGGGCGACGAGGTGAAGATCTCCAAGCGCGCCGGATCGTACGTGACCCTGCGCGACCTGATCGACGAGGTCGGCCGCGATGCGACCCGATTCTTTCTTGCCTCGCGCAAGGCCGACAGCGAGTTCGTGTTCGACATCGACCTCGCCAAATCGCAATCCGAGGAAAACCCCGTCTATTACGTGCAATACGCCCATGCGCGCGTCTGTTCGGTGCTGGAGCAGTGGAAGCGCGACTTCCCAGCGGATTCGTCGCAAGGCGGCGATCTGGCCGCGCTTTCCGCGGCCGACCTGTCGCCGCTCACCGGTCCGCGGGAGACGGCACTGCTTGCCAAGATCGGGGCGTATCCGGAACTGCTCGAAAATGCGGCGCGTGAACTCGCGCCGCATCAGGTCGCGTTCTTCCTTCGCGAACTCGCTGGCGAATACCACAGCTACTATAATGCGGAACGCTTTCTCGTCCCCGAGATGCCGCTGCGGTTCGCGCGTCTGGCCTTGTCCGTCGCGGTGCGCCAGGTGCTTGCCAACGGCCTGGCCATTCTCGGCGTGTCGGCCCCGGAACGGATGTAGTCCCAACTTCGCAGGCACGCACCGCAACCATGTCAAAAGACTACAAGCCGCGCACAGTCCCGGCGAGAGAACGAAAAAGCGGCGGCGGGCTGATGATCGGACTTTTCATCGGCTTCATACTCGGCCTCGGGACTGCGGCCGCAATCGCGGTCTACGTGTTCAAGACTCCGGTGCCGTTCGCCGACAAGGGCAAGCCGGGGGACAAGGCACCTGCGCCCGGCCCCAATCTCAAGGATGCGCCGAAAGCGGCAAAAACCGACGATGGCAAGCCGCGCTTCGATTTCTACCGCATTCTTCCCGGCCAGGAAGAACCCGTCACCAACGAACAGTTGAAGCAGGCGGCCACCCGCGAGAAGGCGGAAAAGTCGGTCAAGGGCGAGGCACCAGCCGGACCGAAGGATGTCTATTTCCTGCAGGCTGGCGCATTCCAGAACCCGGCCGACGCCGACAACCTCAAGGCGAAGCTCGCCCTTCTCGGACTCGAAGCAGGCGTTGAGCCCTCGAGCGTTCCCGAAAAGGGCACCTGGTATCGCGTCCGACTCGGCCCGTACGGTTCGGTGGAGGAAATCAACAAGGCCCGTTCGCTGCTGGCACAGAACGGAATCGAGGCATCGCTTGTCAAACTGAAGGACGCGAAAGCGTCGCAATGAAACTGCGCGACATCGCGCACAGCCCGTAATTCAGGAGATCTGCCCAAATGATCCGGCGTTTGCTCGTTGCCCTGATGTTTGCCGCCGTCCCGCTCATCGGCCATGCCCAGCAGGGCGCGCCCGCCGCGGGTATCGACTACCTTGAACTCGTCCCGCCCCAGCCCAGCGAGGCCGGGGACAAGATCGATGTGGTGGAGTTCTTCTGGTACCGCTGCCCGCACTGCCATGCGCTAGAACCCGTGCTGGTGGAATGGCTGAAGAAACTGCCCAAAGATGCGCAGTTTCGCCGCGTACCTGCGGTGTTCAACGACGAGTGGGCCCTTGATGCCAAGGTGTTCTACGCGCTCGAGGCGATCGGCGAGCAGGATCGCGTGCACCGCGCCCTGTTCGATGCGATCCACCGCCAGGGAGGCGTCACCACCAAAGGTCCGACGTACGTAAAGTGGGTGGCCGAGTTCCTCGCCAAGCAGAACGTCGACATGGCCAAGTATGACGCGGCCTTCCGTTCGTTTTCGGTCGATGCCAAGGTCAAGCGTGCAGCGCAGTTGTCCGCCGCCTACAAGCTCGATGGCGTTCCCGCGCTCGCGGTGCAGGGCCGCTACATGGTGTCCGCCGGCATGAGCGGCGAGCGGCGCGTGATGGTCAATGTCACGGACTACCTGATCGGCGAAGCGCGCAAGCAGCGCGGCGGCAAGAAGTAAGCGCCCCCCCGGCGAAGACCGGACCTACTTCACCGGCTTTTCGACCTGCGCGAGCGGCAGTCCGGCCTCGGCCCAGGCCACCACGCCGCCCCGATACCAGAGCACGTCGGAATATCCGAGCGCAATCGCGCGCAATGCGACGTTGTAGGACAGCCAGCACTTCGCGTCGACGCAAAAAAACACCAGCTTGCGCGCCTTGTCCCCGCGGGTAAGTTCGACCAGCCAGTCCGCGATCGCCGCCTGCAGCGGATCGAGAAAATGGATGCCCCGTCCGGCACCGGGCAACCAGCGGGCGTCGGGAATCGACATGTGCCCTTCGCCGCCCGCGACGTCCACCAGAAGCGGCGGCGTCTGTCCCCTGACCAGCGCACGCAATTCGTCGGTCACGACCGTCCGCCCTCCCGGTACGACAAGCGGCGTGGGCGCCGAATAGGGCGGCTTGCGTATCTGTGACTGGGGCGCCACGCCCCAATCCGCGCCTTCCTCGGCAAATGCATGGCAAAAGACCGGCCACACGATGGAAAAAAACATCAACAGGAGTCGGATCCGCTTCATTACGCCCGAGCGTAGTTAAAGCGGGACCGGCGGGCAAGCGGGATTCCTGCGGCCGATTTCGCGAATCCGCCGATTCGCCCTATCATTCCGCCATCTGTATCATTTCCCCGCCCGGAGAGCGCAATGAAACGCCTTGCATCCTGGTGTCTGCTGGTCGCGGCATCGCTATTCGCCTCGTCGGCGTTCGCACAGACCGCGCTCCGAAGCGGCGATTTCGTCCGCCTCGACCCGCCGCAGCCTGTGACCACGGGATCCGCGATCGAAGTCATCGAGTTCTTCTACTACGGTTGCCCGATCTGCTACGAACTGCAGCCTCAGATGTCGCGCTGGCTGGTGCAGGCTCCGAACTACATTGCGCTTCGTCGTATCCCCGCCAAGGCATCGGACATCTGGGAGATCTTCGCCAAGCTCTATTTTTCGCTCGAAGTACTCGGCGAAATCCAGCGCCTGCACTGGCCGGTATACGACAACTTCCACTTCGATGGCGTTCGGCTTAACGACGAGAAGGTGATGCTCGATTGGGTGACTCGCAACGGCATCACCCGCGAGCGTTTTCTCGAGGCCTACAACTCGCCCGACACCCAGGCCAGGGTCAACGAGGCCGCGGAGATGATGAATCGCTACAACGTTCGGGGCGTGCCCACCATCGTGGTGGACGGGAAGTACCTCTCGTCTGCGCGCATCGCGGGGGGCACCCGGCAACTGATGCAGGTGGTGGACAAACTGGTGCAACAGGCGCGCAGCGAGCGCCCTCAATAAGCGACTTGTTCCGCTTGAAGGTTTTCATCACCGGCGCCTCCTCCGGCCTGGGTGCAGCGCTTGCCGCTCACTACGCCACCAGCGGTGCGAGCCTCGGACTTGTCGCACGGCGCGGCGACTCCCTTGGGAAGCTCGCAGGACGCCTCAACGTTCCCTGCGCGATCTACACCGCCGATGTCGGCGATACCGCGGAGATGGCACGGATCGCGCATGACTATTGCTCGGACCACGGGGTACCCGACATCGTCATCGCCAATGCCGGCGTTTCCTCGGGCACGCTCGGCGGCGACCCCGAAGACCTCGCGGTCCTTGAACGCATCCTGCGTACCAACGTCCTTGGCCTTGCCGCGACCCTCGCGCCTTTCGCCGCGCCGATGCGTGAACGCGGTTCGGGCACGCTGGCCGGCATTGCAAGTGTTGCGGGAATCCGGGGGCTGCCGGGTTCGGGCGCCTATTGCGCCTCGAAATCCGCGGCTATCACCTGGCTCGAATCACTTCGACTGGAGCTTGCCGGCTCGGGCGTGCGCGTGGCCACCGTTTGCCCCGGTTACGTCAATACACCCATGACCTCGGTCAACCGCTTCCCGATGCCCTTCATGATCGGCGCCGATGACGCGGCGCGACGGATCGCGCGCGCGATCGATCGCGGTGCCCGCTACACGGTCGTGCCCTGGCAGATGCGGATTGTCGCGGCCGTTCTCGGTCTGGCGCCAGCGTGGGCATACGACCGCGCCTTCGCCCGTGCTCCACGCAAGCCGCGCAAACTGCCACTTTAGGCAAAGATGCAGAAAAGGCGTTTGTCAGTATATCGCCCGCTTTGCCGCGCCAATGCTGGGGGTTTTGCGCATATTGTCAGTATTGAGACCTGAACGGATGAGCCTCACCGACGCCGCCGGAACCCGTCATGTGCCCGCGGAAGGACAGCCACGCATCGTCTCGCTGGTACCCTCGATTACCGAGCTCGTCTGCGACCTCGGCCTTGCCCGGCACCTGGTGGGACGCACCGGCTTTTGCATTCACCCGAGGGACGTGCTCCGAGACGTACCAAAACTCGGCGGAACCAAGGATGTGAAACTGGACGCGCTGCGCGCCCTCGAACCGACGCATGTCATCCTGAACAAGGACGAGAACACCCTCGACGTGGCGGACGAACTTCGCCGCACGGTGCCTCACCTGATCGTCACCCACCCGCTCGGCCCCGCCGACAACCTCGTTCTCTACCGGCTCATCGGCGGAATATTCGGCCGTGCCGCCGAGGCGAAAATCCTCTGCGAACGATTCGACGCCGCCCTGGCCCGGGCGCGTGCCGCCGCAGGGCGATTCGAGCGCGAGCATGCGCTCTACCTCATCTGGCGCGATCCCTGGATGACGGTAACGCGCGACACCTACATCTCGCGTACTTTGGCCCTTGCCGGCTGGGACACGGTACCCGCGGCCGCCGACAGGCGCTATCCGGAGATCGAGCTCGACGAATCGTCGCTGGAAGGCGTACGCACCGTGCTGCTGTCCAGCGAGCCGTATCGCTTCCGCGAAAAGCATCTTGGAGAATTGCGCGGGATGAAATCAATGGTCAAACGACGGATCGCGCTGATCGACGGTGAGATGTGCTCCTGGTACGGCAGCCGTGCGATCGCGGGCCTGGACTATCTCACTGCGTTCCGGATGCAAATGGACGCAACGGTCTCCTGACCTGCCGGAGGCTCACTTCCCGGGATTCGATGCCACGCTTTCTTGACAAGGTCCGCGGTTTGCAGGGACCATGTCAACTAACCAGTCAGTCCAATAAGGGCGGATCACCGTGGTGGTCCGTTTTCCATTTATCCCGATCGTTTAAACGGTCAATCCGGAGGTTTGCGCGTGCGCATAGGCTGTGACATCGGCGGCACATTCACCGACGTGGTCGCCGAAATGGCGGATGGCACGCTGCACATCAACAAGACGTCGACCACGCCGGATGATCCGGGTCGGGCGGTGGTCGAAGCGATCCGCGAAGTGCTGCGCACAACAGGCGTGGCGGCCTCCGAGGTCACCGAAGTCGTCCACGGCACCACCACCGCATCCAATACCATCCTGCAGAAAGTCGGTGCCCGCACGGGTGTGCTCACCACGCGCGGATTTCGTGATGTGCTCGAGATCGGGCGCATCCGCACCCCGACGATGTTCGATCTCGCCTGGTCCAAACCGGAACCGTTGTCGCCGCGTCGCTACCGCTGCGAGGTGGATGAGCGAATTGCTGCTGACGGGTCGGTGGTGAGAGCACTCGATCCCCGGCAGGTTCGCGAGGTGGCGGCGTTCTTCGTGACCGAGGGCGTTCAGGCGGTGGCGATCTGCTTTCTCAACAGCTATGCCAATCCGGTACACGAACTGGCGGCGAAGCTCATTCTCGAAGCGGAGTTTCCGCAACTGCTGGTCACCGCCTCCTGCGAGGTTCTGCCGGAGATGAAGGAGTACGAGCGCACCAGCACCACCGTGGTCAACGCCTACATCCTGCCGGCGATGCGCACGTATCTCGCGAACCTGCGTCGCGATCTCGCGGCGATCGGCATCACGGCGCCAATCCAGGTGATGGCATCCAACGGCGGCATGATGGGCATCGCGGCGGCGAGCGGCAAGCCGGTGTTCGCGGTGTCTTCGGGCCCGGCCGGCGGCGTTACCGGATCTGCTCATCTCGGCCGGGTGACCGGCGATGCCGATCTCATCGTATTCGATATGGGCGGAACCACCGCCAAAGCCTCCATCATCGAGGCCGGGCATCCTTCGCTCACCAACGAGTACGAGTTCCGCGACGGCATTTCCTCTCCCAGCCGCTTCGTGAAAGGCGGGGGTTACGTCCTCAAGGTGCCGGCGATCGACATTGCCGAAGTCGGCGCGGGCGGCGGATCGGTGGCGGGAATCGACGCGGGCGGGCTGCTGCACGTCGGACCGGAATCCGTCGGTGCGAATCCGGGCCCTGCCTGCTACCGGCTGGGCAACGAGCGACCGACCGTGACCGACGCCAACATGGTGCTCGGCCTGCTCAACCCGGTGGCCCTTGCCGGGGGCAGCCTCAAGGTGGATCCCGAGCTTGCGAGCAAGGCAATCGAGCGGCATGTTGCTTCGCGTCTTGGCCTGTCGCTGCTCGATGCCGCGCACGGCATCCGCCATGTGGCCAACGTCAACATGGCACGCGCGATCCGCGCAGTGACGGTTGAACGCGGTCGGGATCCGCGCGACATGACACTGATCGCCTTCGGCGGTGGTGGACCGGTGCACGCGGTCGATGTCGCACGGCTGCTCGGAATCCGCAGGGTGATCGCGCCGGTGATGGCGGGTGTTTTCTGCTCGGCCGGCATGCTTGCGGCCGACGCCGGCCATGACTTCCTCCGCGCGGTGCTGCGCCGCCTGGAAGGGTCCGATCCTGCCGCCCTTGAAGCGATCGCAGAAAGCCTGCGCCACCAGGGCCGGGTGTCGCTCGCCGCCGAGGGCTACCCGGAAAGCACCGTGGAGTTCACGCTCAGGGCCGACTTGCGCTATGTGGGCCAGTCGTCGGAATTGACCGTGCCGCTGCGCGGCAAACGTTTCGACGCCCCCACGCTCGTGGCCTTGCGGGATGATTTCCAGCGCACCTACCGCGACACCTTCGGCTATGCCAACGACGAGCCGCTCGAACTCGTGAACCTGCGCCTGTCCGCGCGCGGCCGGCGGGAAGAACGGCTCGATTTCGCCCGCATCCGTATGGGCGGCACCGCTCTCGCCGGGGCCGGCGGCCACCGAATGGTGAGTTTTTCGCGCACGGAAGCGCCGGTCAGCACCGAGGTGATCGCGCGCGGCGACATGCCGACCACCCCGATTACCGGGCCGCTTATCGTTGAGTCCTACGACACCACCGTGGTGGTGCCGCCACGGGTACTTGCCCGCGCGGATGCGATCGGCAACATCATTCTCGATCTTCCCGATGACGCGCACGATTCGACCGAGGCCGCTCAATGAATGCTCCCGCCAACGAAGGAGTCCGAGCCACGCTCGACCCGATCACCTTCGCGGTGATCAAGAACGCGATGGATTCGATCGCGGACGAAGTCGCCTACACGGTTCTGCGCACCGCGCGCTCCGAAATCGTCAAGGATGTGATGGACTATTCGGCGGCGATCTGCGACCGCCACGGGCGCATGGTGGTGCAGGCCAAGACAATTGCGCTCCACCTCGGCGCGATTCCCGAGGCGATGGCCTCGATGCTTGCGCGCTACGGCGACGATCTTGTCCCCGGCGATGCGGTGATCGTCAACGATCCCTACCAGGGTGGCATGCACCTTCCCGACATATTCATGTTCGCTCCCTTTTTTCACGCGGGCGAACTGGAAGGCTTCTGCGTGGTGATCTGCCACCACACCGACGTCGGCGGCCGGGTACCGGGGTCGAACGCGAGCGACTCGACCGAAATTTTCCAGGAAGGCCTGCGCATCCCGGTGGTGAAGCTCTACGAGAAGGGCCGCATGAACGACATGCTCGAGCGGTTGATCGGGCTGAACGTGCGCCTGCCCGACCGGGTGCTGGGTGACCTGCGCGCGCAGTATGCCGGCGCGCAGGTGGGCATTCGCGAACTCGGGAAACTGTTCTCGCGTTACGGCCGCGACTCGACGCGCGTGTACCTCGAGGAGATGCTCGACTACGCCGAGCGCCTGACCCGCGAGGAGATCCGCAACTGGCCCAAGGGCACGTTCCGCTTCACCGACCATATCGACGATGATGGGCTCTCGCCCGACCCAATCCGGATCGAGGTCGCAATCACGGTGCACGAGGACCGCGTGAGCGTCGACTACAGCGGCTCGGCGGCGCAGGTGAAAGCCGCCATCAATTCGACCCTGTCCTACACCAAGTCCTGCACCTATCTCTCGGTGCGTTGCGCACTCAAGGGCGATGTCCCGAACAACGCCGGCGTATTCCGCGCGATCGAAGTCCTGGTGCCCGAAGGCTGCATCCTGAATCCCCGCGAACCGGCGGCGGTGGCCGCGCGCGCCCTGACCGGCTACCGTGTGTTCGATGCCATGCTCGGCGCGCTCGCGCAGATTGTCCCGGACCGCATCCCGGCGGCCGGCGAGGGCGGAAACACCGTAGTCTGCCTGTCGGGCCGCAAACCCAACCCCGACGGAACCGCCTCGCCGTTCATCATCGTCGACATGATCTGCGGTGCCTGGGGCGCGAGACCCAATGCCGACGGCATCGAGGCGATCACCAACGCGTCGCAGAACCTTTCCAATACTCCGGTGGAAACCCTGGAAGCGCAGCACCCGGTGCGGGTCGAGGCCTACGAACTGGTGCCTGATTCCTGCGGCGCGGGCAGGTGGCGCGGCGGCCTCGGCATACGGCGCAGCTATCGCGTGCTCGCAGACGAGGCATTCCTCCAGTTGCGTGCCGACAGGATCAAATTTCCGCCCTACGGGCTGGAGGGCGGGGAGCCGGCAGCGACCGGCCGCAACCTGCTCGGCGAAGGCGATGCGCAAACCGAGTTGCCGGGCAAGATTACAATGTGGCTCAAACAGGGAAACTTGGTCACGCACGTGCAGCCCGGCGGCGGCGGCTTCGGCGATCCGCGCAAGAGAGAGCCGTCACGCGTGGCGCACGATGTCTGGAACGGAAAGATATCAGCCGAATACGCGCACGCGCATCACGCGGTGGTCGTGAACGCCGCCACCGGCGTGCTGGACGAGGCCGCGACCAGGAATTTGCGTGCCGGGACGACGCAATGACAGTTGCCGCGCAAAGCCTGGGCTCGCAACCGGGTTCACGCCCGCCATCGACGCAGCTCACATCAGGCGTGGCAACGGGGACGCGCAGTTTTCATGTATCAGACTCCGGGTGTTCACCCTAAAGGAGCTTCACCATGTCAACACAAGCAACTTTTGATTACATCATCGTAGGCTCCGGTTCCGCGGGCTGCGTTCTTGCACACCGCCTTTCGGAAGACGAGCATGTGCGCGTGCTGGTGCTGGAAGCGGGGGGCTGGGACCGCGACCCCTGGATACACATTCCCCTTGGCTGGGGGCAGATCGTCAACAACCGCAAGCATGACTGGGGATACGACTCCGATCCTGAACCCGGGGTAAACGGGCGCACGGTGGAATGCATGCGCGGAAAGGTGATCGGCGGATGTTCCTCTATCAACGCCATGTCGTACGTCCGCGGTCATCGCACCGACTACGACCGCTGGGCGGCGGGCGGGCTGGACGGCTGGTCCTATGCGCATGCGCTCCCCTATTTGCGCAAACAGGAATCGTGGGAAGGCGGCTCATCCGAGTATCGCGGAGGTGACGGCCCGATAGCGACCCGGGCCTCGCGATACGAGGATCCGCTGATCGAGGCGTGGATCGATGCCGGAAAGTCCGCGGGCCAGCCTTACACGCCGGACTACAACGGCGCGCAGCAGGAAGGCTTCAGTCGACTGCAGTCCATGATCCGAAAGGGAATGCGGGACAGCGGCGCCCGGGCTTATTTGCGCCCGGCTCTCGGTCGTCCCAACCTGAAGCTTGAGATCGAGGCCCACGTGACCCGGGTACTGATGGACGGGACCCGGGCAATCGGCGTCGAATACGTGCAACGCGGGCGCACGGTCACAGCACACGCGGCCAAGGAAGTGATTCTCGCCGGGGGCGTGATCAACTCGCCGCAGCTCCTCATGCTCTCCGGCGTCGGCGATCCGGAGCAACTGGCTCGGCATTCGATCCCGGTAAAGTCATCACTGGCGGGTGTGGGCAAGAACCTTCAGGACCATGTGGGCGCTCTGGTCAGCTACAGCCGGATCAGCCCCGGCACGTTCCAGCGCAGCATGCGGCTCGACCGCATCACAGTTGCACTTGCGCGCGCCTGGATGTTCGGCACCGGATTCGCCACCGACCTGCCCTCGGGCGTGGTCGCGTTCCTCAAGACCGACTCCAGCCTCCCTGCACCCGACATGCAGATGCTGTTCTACGCGGGACCGGCATTCGACGGGTTACCTTACTTGCCACCGTTCAAGCCTGCGTTCGAGGACGGATTCTCCTGTCGGGTGGTGCTTCTTCGCCCTGAGAGCCGGGGTCAGGTCACGCTTGCCTCGGGCGACCCGATGGCCAAGGTGCGGATAAAACAGAATTTCCTGTCCACCGACCGCGACATGAATACGCTCCGCGCTGCCGTGCAACTCATACGCAATATCGGGCGCGAGTCGCCACTCGCTCCTTTCGTGGCCAAAGAACTCGCTCCAGGCTCGAGCGACAGAGGCGCCTTGGATGCACTCATTCGCTCCAGCTCGATCACGGTGCATCACCCGGTCGGAACCTGCCGGATGGGTCTCGCCTCCGATCCGGGCGCTGTCGTCGACGACCAGTTGCGGGTACACGGGATCGACGGCCTGCGGGTGGTCGATGCCTCGGTGATGCCGGATATCGTCGGCGGCAACGTCAATGCCACGGTGGTGATGATCGCCGAGCGGGCCAGCGACCTGATCCGCGGCCGCACCCCTCTGGCGCCGGCGCGGGTTGCCGCAGCCTGAGCGGTCGCGCGCGATCGACCGGAACGGGCACCCGCACATGCCTGCTGTATCGCCGGCAGGTTCCCGTATTTCTTGGTGTAGAGTCCCCCCCTTTGCGTTTTCAAGCGAACTGACCATGCCTTACACGGAAACCAACCCACCGAACACAGTGCCGGATATCGAGATCCGCGATGCCAGCAAGGTATTCGAGTCTGACCGAGGAAACGTAGAGGCCCTCTCGAACATCAACCTGGTCATCCGCCCCCGGGAGTTCGTCAGCATTGTCGGTCCGAGCGGCTGCGGAAAGAGCACGCTGCTGAAGTGCGTGGCCGGTCTGGAGCAGATCACCTCCGGCACCCTCCGGGTGCGCGGGCAGCCGGTGACAGAGAGCCCCGACAGCCTCGGCATCGTTTTCCAACGCGACCTGCTGGTCGACTGGCGCACCATCCTCGACAACGTGCTTCTGGTTGCGGAATTCAAGCGTTATGACCCGGTCAAGGCGCGCGCGCGCGCGTTCGAACTGCTGTCACTCTTCGGCATCGAGGACTACGCCGATCGGTATCCGTGGGAGCTTTCAGGCGGCATGCGTCAGCGGGCCTCCATCTGCCGCGCCTTGGTTGACGATCCCGACATGCTCCTGATGGACGAGCCCTTCGGTGCGCTTGACGCGATGACGCGCGACCAGCTGAACGTGGAACTGCAGAAAATGTGGCTCGCGACCGGGAAGACGGCGCTTTTTATCACCCACGGAATCACCGAGGCCGTATTCCTCGCCGACCGGGTGGCGGTCATGTCACGCAACCCGGGTCGTATCATCGAAGTCATCGATATCGACCTGCCCCGTCCGCGCCATCTCTCGGTACGCGAGACTCCCGGGTTCACACGGTACACCGCGCATCTGCGCGAGGTGTTCCTGTCCCTGGGCATATTGAAAGACGAATGACCCATGGCCAAAAAGAAAACGCGCGGATTCGGACGGTTCGTGGAAGTCAGCTTCGTATTGCTCAGTACGCTGGTCGTGTGGGAACTGGTGGTATGGCTCGTCAAGCCGCAGCCATTCATCCTGCCCGGCCCCATCAACATCGTGAAGGAATTCGTCAGTTCGCCGGGCTACTTTCTGCAGCATGCGGCATTCACCCTAGGCACGACAATCGTCGGGTTCGTGCTTGCCCTCGCGCTTGGCTTTCTCGCGGCCGTGGGCATCGTGTATTCCCTGGTTCTGGAACGCACCCTCTATACGTTGCTGGTTGCGCTCAACAGCGTACCCAAGGTCGCGCTCGCGCCACTGTTCGTCATCTGGATGGGAACGGGAGTGGAACCGAAGATAGCCATTGTCCTGATGATCACCATCTTCGCAACGGTGATCGACACGGTCCTTGGTCTGCGCTCGGTGGAGCCGGAGTTGCTCCAGCTTGCAAAGAGCGCGCGCGCCTCGGGCTGGCATGTGCTGATGAAAATCCGCCTGCCAAGCGCGCTTCCGAGCATGTTCGCCGGCATGAAACTGGCGATTTCCCTGGCGCTGGTGGGCGCGATCGTCGGCGAGTTCGTCGCCGGCAACACCGGACTCGGGCAGGTCATTCTGCAGGCACAGGGCATGTTTCAGACACCGCGCATGTTCGTGGCGATTTTCATCCTTGGCATTCTGGGGACTGCCCTTTTCTACGCAATCGACTGGGCAGAGAGGCTGCTGTTGCCCTGGCACATTTCACAGCGCGGCGCGGCGATTGCGCACAGCGCATGAGTGGCTTGGTCTGAATCCGCCTTGGCCAATGGTGGCCAAGCGGCGAACAACCTGAAGGAGGGGCAATAGCATGCGTCTGACGAAACGGATGGTTTGGTCCATTGCAGGGATGATTGCGGCCGCAGGGCTTGCATCCGGTGCTCTGGCTCAGGAAAAAGTCACCGCGCGGCTCGATTTCACGCCGGCAGGCCCGCATGCGGGCCTGCATCTCGGCGTGGCAAAGGGATGGTTCAAGGACGCGGGCCTGGATGTCGACGTACAGGATGGCCGGGGCAGCGTCAACACCGTGCAGCTTGTGGGGGCGGGACAGATCGACTTTGGCTGGGCTGCCCTGGGTGTTATGGCGATCGCTCGAGAATCCGGCATGAAAGTCAAAAGCGTCGCAGGCGTATTTCGCAAAGGGGACCTTGCGATCATTGTCGATGCGAAATCCAATATCCGCACCGCCAAGGATCTCAAGGGCAAGAAGCTCGTGGTCTTCGCGGGAAGCACATGGGCGCCGTTCATCGACCCCTTTTTCAAGAATGCAGGCATGACCCGCAACGATGTCAACATCATCTTTGTTGACCCAACTGCGATGTTCGCCAACTACGCATCGGGTCAATCCGACGGCGTCATGACGCTGGGCCCGTTCGGCATACCAATTGTCAACATCAACCGTGAGTCCCGGCAGGTTCTCGCCGCTGACTACGGCATTGCTTTCCCAAGCCACGGAATCGTCGTGCGCGAGGAAATGATCGCGAGCCGCCCGCAAACCGTTCAGCGATTCGTGTCGACCGTGCTTCGCTCTTGGGAGTACATCCTTGCAGGAAGAGAAGGCGAAGGCGCGGATGCGGTAATCGCCGCGCGTCCCGGAATCAAATTGAACCGGGATGTGCTAATCGGCCAGATCACCATGTACAAGGACTTCATCCAGACCGATAACACCAAGGGTAGGCCGCTCGGCTGGCAATCCGACCGCGATTGGGTGGAAACCATCAATACGATGGAAAGCGCGGGGGCGATCAAGTCCGGCAAGAAGCCCGACGAGTACTTTACCAACCAGTTCATCAAGCAGTAAGCACGGATGCTGCGGCGGAAATTCGCCGCAGCCATATCCGTTGAATAGTCATCCACGGGGGAAGTCCAGGTGAAAACAAGGTCAATGACTCTGCTTACCGGGCTGTTGATGGCAGGCGCATTTTTCGTGCTTGCACAGTCAACCAGCGCACTGGCCCAGGAGAAGCTCACTGCGCGACTGGACTTCACGCCCGCGGGTCCGCATGCGGGCCTGCATCTGGCCGTATCCAAAGGCTGGTTCAAGGAAGCAGGCCTCGAGGTCGACGTGCAGGACGG
This sequence comes from Betaproteobacteria bacterium, assembly GCA_947466535.1. Taxonomy (GTDB): domain Bacteria; phylum Pseudomonadota; class Gammaproteobacteria; order Burkholderiales; family SG8-39; genus CAMBSA01. Next base: position 10,466 of record CANIEV010000026.1, on the reverse strand, counting down.
CAGGGGCAGCATCAATACCATCCAGCTTGTCGCCGCCGGCCAGATCGACTTCGGCTGGGCGAGCCTGGGGTCGATGGCGATCGCGCGCGATGCCGGCATGCGGGTCAAGAGCGTTGCCGGTATTTATCGCAAGGGTGATCTGGCGATCATCGTGGACGCGAAATCGAACATCCGGACCGCCAAGGACCTCGCGGGCAAGCGCCTTGTCGTCTTCACCGCCAGCCCGTGGATGCCCTTCATCGACCCGTTTCTCAAGAACGCGGGCATGACGCGCAACGACGTCAACATCGTGTTTGTCGACCCGACCGCGATGTTCTCCAACTACGCCTCGGGGCAATCCGACGGCGTGATGACCCTCGGGCCCTTCGGCATACCGATCGTCAACATCAACCGCGAATCCCGGCAGGTGCTTGCCGCCGACTACGGCATCGCATTTCCGAGCCACGGCCTGATCGCGCGTGAGGAAATGATCGCAAGCCGGCCCCAGACCGTTCAGCGCTTCGTGACCGCCGTGCTTCGCGCCTGGGATTACATCCTCGCGGGACGCGAGGGGGAAGGTGCGGATGCGGTGATCGCCGCTCGACCCGGCATCAAGCTCAATCGCGACGTGATCCTTGGCCAGATCAACATGTACAAGGACTTCATCCAGACCGAAAACACCAAGGGCCGCCCACTCGGGTGGCAGTCGGACAAGGACTGGGAAGCGGCCATCAAGACGATGGAAACCGCGGGCGCGCTCAAGCCGGGCAAGAAGCCCGAAGAGTTCTATACGAACCAGTTCATCAAGTAGCTCCGTAAGCGGAACGCCTCACGCGTTCCGCCCGAGGAACACCATACCCGCGGGGTCGCCCGACTACCCGGGGTCCCGTGCGAGTCCGACGCCTATCAGGCTATCGCGCGTGACAAGTTCGGCTAGCGCCTCTGCATCAAGCGCTTCGGTGCCGGCCGGGCGCATCGGCAGAACCATGTAACGCAGGTCCGCGGTCGAGTCATGCACCTGGATCTGCACATGCGCAGGCAACTCGGTGCCGAACTCGGCGAGCACCGCCCGCGGTTCGCTCACCACGCGGCTTCGATACTCGCGGCTCTTGTACCAGCCGGGCGGAATCCCGAGCAGGGCGCGCGGGTAGCAGGAGCACAGCGTGCAGACGATGACATGATGGACCTGCTGCGTGTTCTCGAGCACGGTCAGGTTCAACAACCCGATATCCAGGCCAAGTTCCCTCGCTGCCGCCGATCCGTCATCGAGCAACCTCGAGCGGTATTGCAGATCGGTCCACGCGCGCACGACCATCTTCGCGCCACGCCGGTAGTCGCGCGCGGCCATGACCTCGATCTCGCGGCCGACGTCGTCTTCGCCGATGATGCCCTTGAGGATGAGCAACGCCTCGACGGCAGATTGCATCCGGGGGTAATAGCCCAGTTCGTCGCCGGGATCAGAATTCATCGCGAGAAACTCACAGTCGGAATCCGTGCAGTTAAGGAATCGCTGATCAAGTCCAATTTCGAGGCTTGAAGGTTCAGCGTTCCCTCTGAAATGGGGGAGTTACGACGGGGCGTAGCCCCCTTGTTCAGTGGCTCCTTAACCGGCGGGATTGTTCGTGCCCGGACTCTTCAGCGGACGTACGTCCGAAGAAGCGGCGCGTTCCATCGCCTGCCCGAGTTCTTTCACGCTGACGATGCCGTGCTCGATCAGGCCCTGCGCGAGCGAATGCATCCAGCGCTCGTAGTAGGTCATCCGCTCGTAGGCGTCAGGCCCGATGTCTTCCCGCAGGCGCCTGAGTTCATCCACCTTGATGAGTGCGGCCTTGCCCCAGAGCACTTCGCCCAAGGCGTCGGCACGCAACTCCCAGGGATCGAGTTCGTGTTCGTCACGCACGATCCTGCCCGCAGGCTGCCCACCCATGTCGTGGCCGCGCGGCCCGTCATGAATCATGCAGCACCCCCGCCGCCTTCGGCCTGCTTCCTCGCCTTCGACACGGCCATGACGGCCTCCACAATGCCCTGGTATCCGGTGCAACGGCAAATGGCAGCGGACATGCCTTCGCGGACCTGTGCCTCGGTAGGATCCGGTACCGTGTTGAGCAGATCGAGCGCAATCATCAGCATGCCCGGCGTGCAGAACCCGCATTGCAGGCCGTGATGCTCGTGGAACGCCTGCTGGAGCGGATGAAGCCGGTCGCCATCGGCGAGCCCTTCGACGGTCATCAGCTCGGCACCGTCTGCCTGAACCGCAAGGGTGATACAGGAACGAGCGGCCTCGCCGTTGATGAAAATGGTGCAGGCGCCGCAGATGCCGTGCTCGCATCCCGCATGCGTACCGGTCAATCCGAGGTCCTCGCGGATGAAGTCGACCAGCAGCTTGCGCGGCTCGCAGCTGCCGCGCCGCGGCTTGCCGTTGACGGTCAAGCGGATGTCTACAAGGTCATCCATTGCGATTCTCCAGCAGCATCGCCGCGGCGCGCGTCAGTGCGCGCTCTGCAAGCACCCCTGTCAGGTGGCGGCGAAAATCGGCCGAGGCGCCCGGGTCCGACGTCGGCTCGACCGTTTCCATGGCGGTCCTGCAGGCCGCGACGATGCTTTCCGTGCCGAGGCCATTTTTTTCGAGCAGCGACTCTGCGGCACGCAGTCTAAGCGGTCGTCCGCCCACACCTGCGGTGGTCAGGCGCGCGCGGGTGCACCCGGACGCGTCGCCTTCGAGTACCGCCGCGATTCCCACGATCGCGAAATCTCCCCGGCGACGTGCGTACTCCTCCACCGCGAACCCGGAACGCGCGGCCATGACGGGAATTCGCACCTCGGTGAGGATCTCCGCCGGCGCAAGCGTGGTGGAGAAGAAAGAGCTGAACAGGTCATCGGCCGCGATGCTGCGCCGGCCCGACGGTCCGTGTGCAACCACCGTGCCATCGAGCGCGAGCAGGACCATAGGGAGCTCCGCGCTCGGATCGGCATGCGCGATCGACCCGCCTATCGTTCCGCGCGAACGGGTGGGCAGGTGACCGACCCATCCCAGCGCCTCTTTCATGAGCGGAAGATGCCGCGCGACGAGTTCGGAGTTTTCCGCGGCGCGCTGCCGGGTCATCGCGCCGATGCAGATTGTCCCCTCGTCAAGACGGATTTCCGCCAGCCCCGGCACCCGGCGCAGATCGACAAGCGCCGCGGGCGAAAGCAGGCGGAAATTGAGCATCGGGATCAGGCTCTGCCCGCCGGACAGCACGCGCGCAGAGCCCTCATTGCAATCGAGCAATTGAACCGCCTGGTCCAATTGCTCCGGCGCGTGGTAATCGAATTTCGGGGGTTTCAAGCAGCGGCTCCTAGGAGCGTGCCATTCTATGTATAGTTTCGCACTTGTGCCACCGATGGATGCAACGCATGAAAGTTCGCACGGACAAGAACGGAAGTTTCGTCGGGCAATCGATTCCCCGTCGCGAGGATGACCGGCTCCTGCGCGGCCGGGGCAAGTACATCGCCGACTTCACCCTGCCGGACATGCTGCATGTCGCGTTCGTGCGCAGCACGGTGGCGCATGCGCGCATCAGGTCGGTCGATCTTTCGCGCGCCGCGGCTGCACCCGGGGTGCACTTCGTGATGAGCGGCTTCGAGCTCGCGAAGGAAATTCCACCGGTCCAGGATCAGCAGCTTCCGCTGCCACGCAAGTGGCGGACCACCGTGCCGCACAAGATATTCGATCCGCGGCAGCCGCTGCTCGCCTGGGACAAGGTACGGCATGTCGGTGAGGCGGTGGCGGTGATCGTCGCCGACAACCGCTATCTCGCGGAAGACGCCGCCGAACTCGCCGTCATCGACTACGAATTCCTGCCCTCGGTGGTCGATCCGGAAGCGGCGCTGACACCCGCATCCGCGGTGTTGCACGAGCAGAATGGCACCAACCTTCTGGCGGAATTCTCCGTCGCCAAGGGCGATGTGGCGAAGGCGATCGCGGGTGCCGGACGAATCCTCAAACGGCGATTTCGCCACCACCGCTACGGCGCGATTCCGATGGAATGCCGCGGCGTCGCCGCCGAACACGATCCTAGAACGGGTGCGGTAACGATCTGGTCTTCAACACAGGTGGTGCACTGGGTGCGGCGCGAAGCATCGCTCACGCTCGGGATTCCCGAAGCGCGCGTGCGCTGCGTCGCGCTGGATGTCGGGGGCGGCTTCGGGGTCAAGGGGCACGTTTATCCCGAAGACCTTCTTATTCCGTACATCGCACGTCGCATCGGCCGGCCGGTGCGGTGGATCGAAGACCGGCGCGAGCACCTCGAAAGCGCCTGCCATTCGCGCGACCAGATTCACGATGCGGAAGTCGCGTTCGACGACAGCGGAAAAATTCTCGCGTTTCGCGACGCGATGCTGATGGACTGCGGCGCATGGAACCCGGTCGGAATCGGCATTCCGTACAACACGGCGTCGCACCTGATCGGGCCGTACAAGATCGAGAACTTTTCCGTGCGCGCGCGGGTGGTGGCCACCAACAAGGTACCCAACGCGCCGTATCGCGGCGCGGGCCGCCCGGAAGCAGCGCAGGTGATCGAACGCATGATGGACCTGATTGCCCGTGAACTCGGCATGGAACCGTCGGACGTGCGCAGGCGGAACCTGGTTCCTGCCGCGGAGATGCCCTACGCCGTGGGCATTCCCTACCGGGACGGTCAGCCGATTGTCTATGACAGCGGCAATTACCCGCTGGCGCTGGACAAGGTGCTGGCGGAAATCGGTGGCCTGGACGCATTTCGTCTTCGCCAGCGCGCGGCCCGCGCCGAAGGACGGTATCTCGGTCTCGGGATCGGCATGTACACCGAAGGCACCGGCGTCGGGCCCTTCGAAGGCGCGACGGTGAGAGTCGATCCGAGCGGCAAGATCTATGTCTCCGCCGGCTCCTGCCCGCAGGGGCAGGGCATGGAAACGATCTTCTCGCAGATCGCGGCAGACCTCTGGAAGGTGAAGCCCGATGACGTGATGCTTTCGTTTGCCGATACCTCGGCCATTCCGATGGGGTTCGGAACGCTCGCGAGCCGCTCGACGGTCAACCTTTCGGGCGCGATCCATGTCGCAAGCGAACGGTTGCGCGGCAAGACGTTCACGATCGCGGCACACCTGCTGGAATGCGCCGCCGAAGACCTCGAATTGCGCGACGGCGGCGTGGGCGTGATCGGCGTGCCGGGTGCGTCGGTGACGCTGGCCGATGTTGCGCGCGCCTCGCGTCCGGGCTGGGACAACCAGAGACCCGAGGGCGTCGATGCCGGGCTCGAGGAAACCTATTACTGGGAACCCTCGACCGTCACCTGGGCCTATGCCGCCCATGCGGTAGTGGTCGATGTCGATATCCGGCTCGGTCATGTGAAGCTCGAGCAATACGTCATAGCCCATGACTGCGGCGTGCTGGTCAATCCGATGCTCGCCGAGGGCCAGGTCATCGGCGGGGCGGTGCAAGGCATCGGCGGGGCGCTGTTTGAAGGATTCCGCTACGACGCGGAAGGACAACTGCTCACCGGCTCGTTCATGGACTACCTGATGCCGACCGCAAGCGATCTCCCGCACATCACGGTGCTGCACGAAGAGTCGCCCTCTCCGCTGAACCCGTTTGGCGTGAAAGGCCTTGGCGAAGGCGGTGCGATCGCCCCGCCGGTGGCGATAGCGAATGCGGTGTGCGATGCGTTGTCGGAATACGCCGTCGAGATGAACACCACTCCGATCACGCCGGAGGATGTTTTTCAGGCGGTGCGTCGCGCAGCCTAGCGCCCGCGGATTGCGCGCCTTGGCTGCCCTCAATCCGGCCGGGGCGCGGGCAACCTCTGCGTCTGCAGCGGCATCGCCTCCCGGTAGGCTGGCCGCGCCTTCATGCGACCAATCCATGAGCTGATCGCAGGACGGCTACCCCACAGCCCGGCATAGCTCAGCCATTCGAGCCGGTCGATGAAGGGTGAAATTGCGATGTCGGCGAGAGAGAACGTCTCACCGGCAAACCAGGGAACAATCGAAAGACGCGCCTCCATGCGCGCAAGTGCCCGGTCCATGACTTCCTGCGCTGCCGCCACCGCGGCCGCATCGACCACCGCCCCGGACGAGGCGGACCGCAACTTTTCCGCCTGTGCCTTGTTTGGCGCCGCGGCGATCCGCGCTTCGACCAGTTCACGAGGCAGTTTTGCAAACGCGTGGCGCATCATCAGCTGATAGGTGGGCAGCTTGACCGACGGATGAAGGACATCATCCTCGAACTTCACCCAGATGCGCATCTGAGCCCGCTCCACCGGATTGCGGGGCGCCAGCGGAACCTCGGGGAAGACTTCATCGAGGTATTCGTTGATAACCGTGGACTCGGTGATCACGCTGCCGTCGTGGATCAGCGTCGGTACGACGCCGTTCGGATTCAGCGCGAGATACTCCGGGCGCAATTGATCGAGCTTCTGCAGGTCGACGATCTCGCCCTGCCAGCGAATCCCTTTCTCCGCGAGGCAAAACCGCACCTTGATGCAGCAGAACGCATCCCAGTCGTGGTACAGGGTCAACATTTCAGCTGCTCCCTCTTTTCGATCAACAAGTATGCGCACCGCTCAGGGCGCAGTACTTCATCCGGACATCCGACGCAACCGGCATCATCCGCGCGGCACCGCGCGCGACCTGCGCGTCGGCACGCCCCCGGTATCGCAAAGGTACGAGAGAACCACCTCGGGCACGTGCTCGAACCGGCGTCGCATTCGCGCAGGGGAACCCAGGTCCACGTTCAACACGGTCGACAGGGTGTGGCGGTTGGAAACGAAATACGACGCCAGCCCGGATATCGAGATATACACGTTCACCCAATCCGCGTCCTTGCGGAACACGCCCTGCTGCTGCCCTTCGCGTATCAGTCGCTTCAGTGCACCAATCAGGGGGTCGAACATGTTCGCAATCACTTTGGATTTGCGGATGTGCCGCGCCTTGTGAAGGTTTTCGGTGGCAAGCAGGCTGATGAACTCGGGTTCCTCGGCAAAATGCCGGACCATGTGCAGCACCAGCGCCCTCATGTCCCCCTTCGGGTCGCGTCCGGTGAGCGTCACCTCGTTCTGGCGTGATCGCATTGAGGCGTAGGCCCGCTCCATCACCTCGATGAACAGGGCCTCCTTGCCTTCGAAGTAGTGATAGAGCAGGTTCTTGCTCATGTCACAGCGCTTAACGATCGCATCCACGCGCGCGCCGTCGTAGCCGCGAGCCGCGAATTCCTTCGTGGCCGCGGCCAGTATGCGTTCGCGGGTGCGACGGGCGTCGCGAATGCGGGGGGCGCTCTTTCGGGTCATGACGGTCGGATCAGGAGTGACTCGGGTACCCGGAAATTCCGGCGATTTCAGCCATTCAGGTTCCGGCAGGCGGAACACCCTGTTGTTGTACCGCCCGGTTAGTTAGGTCGGTGGTATTTGCGGACGAGTATCGGGATCCCCGACCCGCATGTCAACAATCGTCCCCGGCGGAATCGCCAGAAAGTTCTTTCGATTGCCCCGCGCGATTGATATGATTCCTGATCGCAAATTTTTTACACGGAGACATCGATGAACACAGCGCATCTGTTGTCCAATGCACTTCGTAAAGCCGCAGCCGGCGCCGCCTGCGCGCTCGCATTCCTGTCCTTCGGGGCCGCCGCGCAGGACAAGGTCACGATCATGACCGACTGGTCGCCGCACGGCATGCACGCCGGGCTGCATCTGGCGGTGCACAAGGGCTGGTTCAAGGATGCCGGCGTAAATGTCGAGGTGCTCGACGGCAAGGGTTCGGTCTCCACCATCCAGCAGGTCGCCGCCGGCAAGATCGATATCGGCTTCGCACAACTTGGCGCCATGGCACCGGCCGTCGCCAACGGTCTGCCGGTCACCTCGATCATGGGTTTCGTTCGTGCAGGTGACAACGGCCTGATCGTCCCGATCGCAGGCAAGTACAAGACGCTAAAGGATCTGGTCGGCAAGAAGATCGTGGTGCCGAACGGCGCCGCGACTGCTCCTTTCCTTGATGCCTTTTTCAAGGCGGGCGGGGTGAGCCGTTCGGACATTCAGGTCGTCAATGTCGACAGCCAGGCGATGGTTGCCACCTACGGTTCCGGGCAGGTCGAAGGCGCGCTCTCCACAGTCGCGTTCTTTGCGCCGATCGTCTCCGACACGCGCCCGTCGACAGGAATCCTGTTTGCCGATGTCGGCCTGCGCATCCCGGGCTACGGCCTGGTCGTGGCCAAGGACGCGGTGGACAAGCGCACCGACCTGCTCAACAAGGTCGTGGCGGTGAACAAGCGCGTATGGGATTACATCTTCTCGGGCAAGGAAGACGAAGCCATCGATGCGATGCTCGCGCAGCGCGCCGGGTTGCGCCTCGACCGCAAGGTAATGCTCGGCCAGCTGAAGATGTACATGCCGCTGTTCGCCACTCCCGCCACCAAGGGTCAGCCGATCGGCTGGCAGGCGGAAAGCGACTGGCAGGACGCGCTCAAGGCGATGGAACAGGTCAGCATGATCAAGCCGGGATGGAAATCGGCCGATTTCTACACCAACAAGTTCGTGCCAAAATGACGCAGGAAGTGCCGGCCGGAGCGGCCGGCGCCGCCTTCGTCGACATCCGGGGCGTAGGCAAGACCTACCGTTCACGCCGCGGCGACGTCGCCGCGCTCTCCGGGATAGACCTCGGAATCCGCGAGGGCGAATTCGTCAGCGTGCTCGGCCCGAGCGGTTGCGGGAAAAGCACGCTGCTGCGCTGCCTCGCCGGCCTGGATTACGTCACCGCGGGCGAAATCACGGTCGGCGGCCGTCCGCATGACGGCCCGCCCGACGGACTGGGTGTGGTGTTTCAGCGCGATGTTCTGCTCGACTGGCGGACCGTTCTCGACAACGTCCTGTTGCCGATCGAAGTGCGCCATCTTGACCCCGGCGAATGGAAGGACAAGGCGCGCAAACTGCTCGCCCTGCTCGGACTGACGGGCTTCGAAGACCGGCATCCGTGGGAACTATCGGGCGGCATGCGACAGCGCGTATCGATCTGCCGTGCGCTGCTCATGAATCCGAGCCTGCTCCTGATGGACGAGCCCTTCGGCGCGCTGGATGCAATGACACGGGACGAACTCAATCTTGAATTGCAGCGTGTCTGGATGGGCGATGCAAAGACCGTATTCTTCGTGACCCACTCGATCCCCGAAGCGGTGTTCCTCGGCGACCGGGTGGTGGTGATGTCCCCCTCGCCCGGGCGGATCGTCGAGATCGTCGACGTCAATCTCCCCCGGCCGCGTGACCTCGATATACGCGAAACGCCGGAGTTCGGCGTCATGGTCCGGCATATTCGCAGCCTCTTTCAATCGATGGGTGTAATGAATGCCGCACGCCAGGGCCGAGAGATGTCCAAGGCGGGTGCGTAGATGAATAACCGCGCGATTTCGGTGACGCTGGTCATCCTCGGCTTTTTTGTCGCCTGGGAACTGCTGGTGCGGATGCTCGGACTGCCGACGCATTTCCTGCCACGGCCCTCCGCCGTGATTCTCGAGATCGCCTCCGAGCCGAAGTGGTACGCGATGCACACGCTCTACACCCTCTACACCACGATGCTCGGATTCGGGCTTGCGCTCGTCTTCGGCGTGGCGGCGGCGATCGGCATCGTCTATTCGCGCTGGCTGGAGAACACGCTCTATACCCTGCTCGTGTCGCTCAACAGCATCCCGAAGATCGCGCTCGCTCCGCTGTTCATCATATGGCTCGGAACCGGCACCGAGTCGAAGGTCGCCGTATCCTTCCTGATCGCGCTGTTCTCGGTGGTGATCGACTCGGTGCTCGGGCTGCGCTCGGCCGATCCGGATGCCCTCGACCTGCTGCGCACGATGCGCGGTACGCGATTGCAGGCACTGTGGAAAATCCGCTTTCCCGGCGCGCTGCCGCACATGTTCTCGGGCATGAAGGTGGCCATCTCGCTCGCGCTCGTCGGTGCGATCGCCGGTGAATTCGTGGCCTCGCAGGAAGGCCTCGGTTACGTGATCATCACCGCCCAGAGCATGTTCCAGACGGTGCGCGTGTTCGCCTCCATCGTCCTGCTCGGCGTCGCCGGCACCATTCTGTTTTACCTCGTTGACCTCGCCGAACGCCTGATCTGCCCCTGGCACGTATCGCATCGGGTCGAGGAATCAAAAGCGCTGGCCGCCCGCGCCTGAGCCGGCTGCGGACCAATCATCAGGAGCAGCAAATGAACGACAAGACCAAGACGAAAGAACCGATCTGGACGCAGTACCTGACGCCCCGCGATCGCGAGGTGTTGAAGGCTTCGGGCTACGGCGCGCGCATGGGATTCGGCAAGCGCCCTGCGCTGATGGTTGTGGACGTCAGCTACAACTTTGCCGGTGACCGGCCGGCTCCGATCATGGAGTCCATCAAGCGCTGGAGAAACTCCTGCGGTGAGGAAGGCTGGGATGCGATCAAGGTGATCCGCAGGCTGATCGACGCCTGCCACGCGCGTGGCCTGCCGGT
>CANIEV010000025.1 GCA_947466535.1 Betaproteobacteria bacterium | reverse complement strand
GCCGCCGGCGGGATAGGGCACCACAAGGCGGATGGGTTTGGACGGGAAGCCTTGCGCGCCTGCGGAACAAGGCAGGGCGAGTACAAGGGCAAGCAACATCTTCCCAAGGAAGCTCTGATCAAGTCCCAATCGTGCGACGAATCGAACAGCGCATCCCTCTGGATTGGGGGATATACGAGGGGGCGATGCCCCCTTGTTCAGATACTCCCTAAGATACATTTTTGTTCCTCCTTGCCGGACGCACCGCGGGTCGTATGCACTGCGTCGCCCGTATCGTGCGCCGTTGTTGCCCTGAAGCAGACCGGCGTCAGGGGCGGATGCGGATTGGATTACATCACAGGCATCAGTCGTCGTTCAGAAGCGCCTCGCACCCGGCGCGCTTCGCCCAGTATTCCCAGGAACGCAGCATCGCGGGGGAGGTCGGGTCCAGCGCCCCCCCGAGTTCGATTTCGCGCTTGGATAGCGGCTTGAACGGCCCGAGACGCGACGCCTCGCTTTGCACCGCGGCGTTGACCGGCAGGTACACCGCCATCCAGAGCGCCTGGATCAGCGTTTTTCCCGCGGCGGTGAAGCCGTGGCCGCGCATCAGCGAGATGCTGTAGGGGCCGAGACGCTTCGCAAGACTGCGTCCCTGATCCGGATTGACAACGAGCAGGTTGGTGTCGCCGAAATCGTCGGCGATATCCCAGATCGGAATGTGCGTGCCGAGGATCGCGCCGACGTGGATCACCGGCTGCAGCGGCGTGGACGAGATGGAGTAGGGCAGCACGCTCTGGGCGTGGCTGTGGACCACCGCCATGATTTCGGGGCGGGATTCGAACACCCCGCCGTGGATGAAGCGCTCGAGGTAGGGCGGGCGCTTGTCATCGCCCACCACCTTGCCGTCGAGTGAGAACTGCATGATGTCCTCCGGTTCGACCAGCTCCGGGCTGCGCGAGCGCGACAGCAGGAAGCGGTCGGGATGCTCCGGATGCCGCAGGCTGATATGACCGTAGGCGTCGACCACGCCTTCGTTGGCGAGAATGCGGTTGGCGATCACGAGATCGCGGATGGCGCGGGTGAGTTTGTCCATTGTTGTTTTCTCCTCTTTGGGGTTGATCAGGTCTTCGGCTGTTCCAGCGTGGTGTGCGCAAAGAGTTCTGCGATCTCCACCTTGCGAAGCGACGTGCCGTGTTCGTGCGCGTAGCGCAGCATCGGCTCGAGCGTCTTGCGGTTGGCTTCCACACCGTAGGGCCAGAAATCGTCGCCGATCAGGGCGCGCGCTTCCTGCGCTGCACTCACCACCCAGGGAAGGCCGATCTTGAGCGCCGCCGTGTGGAAAAACTCCGCCTGCGAGATGCGCTTGGCTTCGTTGTAGGCCTTGTAGAGGCTGGCGGCGAGCCAGGGATGCTTTTCGTGGATGTCGTTGCGGATGCCAAGCGCATGCATGATCGGGAAGATGCCGGTGCGGCGGAAATAGTCTTTTTCGACTGTCTCGAAGTCCTCGAACATCCGCTTCACCGGCGTCTTGCCGTCGCGGTAGAACACCGGCGTGCGCGCGCTGATGACTGCATCCAGCTTGCCTTCGGCGAGCAGCTGGTTGAGGGTTTCGTTCGGGCCGATCGGCTCAAGGGGAAAATCACGGGGCAGATTGAGCGGGTACTTGTCCTTGCGGCCGGGCTGCTCCTGGCCGCCCTGGCGCCACAGGATGTCGGTCGGGCTGACGCCGTGGTCGTCCTGCAGCATGCCGCGCGCCCAGAGCACCGCGGTCATCTGGAATTCCGGCACGCCCACCTTCTTGCCCTTCAGATCGGCAGGGGTATTGATGCCGCGGTCGCTGCGGATGTAGATCGCCGAATGGCGGAACATGCGCGACAGAAAAACCGGCACGCCCACATAGGGCGCGGTGCCGCGCGACACCGCGTTGATGTACGGACTGAAGCCGATTTCCGAGACTTCGAATTCGCGGTTGAAGTAGGCCCGGTGAAAGCACTCTTCGGGGGAAAGCGGGAAGTAGTTGACCTCGCAGCCTTCGATCGGGACGCGGCCGTCCATGATCGGCCGTACGCGGTCGTAGTCCCAGGTGGAGACGTTGATCTTGAGTTTGCTCATGGTCCTGCGCGTAGTCCTGTTCCGGGTGGGGATGAGTGGTGACAAGGGGTCAGGACGCGGATCGTACCGCACCCCGTCCGGGTACCGCATCAGCGTACAATGTGCGGGCTTTTCCGACCCGATTTACTTCCGATTCTCTGCGGGAATCTCCATGGCAACCAAATCAGCAAAAAAGACTGCAAAAAAGACGGTAGTCGCAAGATCCGGCGGCAACGCTGCGCTCGTCAAACAGCTTGCGGATCGCATCCGCATCGCCCACGACACCGGTGTCGCGACCGACCCGATCCGTGACGCGCTCACGCCGGGCGATGTCGCCACCGCGTACGCGATACAGGCGATCAACACGAAATACTGGGTGAAGCAGGGCAGGCGGCTGATCGGCCGCAAGATCGGCCTCACCTCCAAATCCGTGCAAAAGCAGCTCGGCGTCGATCAGCCCGATTACGGCATGCTCTATGCCGACATGACCTTCGGCGACGGCGAGGAAGTGCCGCTCGCGCGCGTGATGCAGCCCAAGGTCGAGGCGGAGATCGCGCTGGTGCTCGATCGTGACCTCACCAAGAAGGACCTCGCGATTTCGGAACTGATTTCGGCGGTGGCCTATGCGGTGCCCGCGATCGAGATCGTCGGCAGCCGCATCGCCAACTGGAACATCAAGATCCAGGACACGATCGCGGACAACGCGTCCTCGGGCCTGTTCGTGCTCGGCAACGAACCGAAGAAGCTCGAAGGTCTCGACCTGCGCCTGTGCGGCATGGTGATGGAGCGCCGCGGCGACCAGATTTCGCTCGGCGCGGGTGTCGCCTGCCTCGGCAATCCGCTGATCGCCGCGCTCTGGCTTGCGCGCACCATGGTGGATGTGGGCGCACCGCTCAAGGCGGGCGATGTGATCATGAGCGGCGCGCTCGGCCCGATGGCCGCGGTGAGCCCCGGTGATGTGATCGACGTGCGGATCTCGGGCCTCGGCTCGGTGCGCACCGTCTTCGGCAACTAAGGAGAACGATCTTGGCAGACATTCAGGCACTCGCCGCGACCGTCGACGACGCGGCGCGCAAGGCGACGGCGATTCCCCAGCTGTCGTCGCATACCACGATGAACATGAACGACGCCTATGCGGTACAAAAGGCGTCGATCGGCCGCAGGATCTCGCGCGGCGAGAAGCGCGTTGGCATCAAGATGGGCTTCACCAGCCGCGCGAAGATGGTCCAGATGGGTCTCTCCGACATGATCTGGGGCCGGCTCACCAGCGGCATGATCCTCGAGGAAGGCGCGCCGATCTCGATCTCGAAGTATGTGCACCCGCGGATCGAGCCGGAAATCGCCTTCCTGCTGAAGTCCGAACTGGTGGGCAACGTGACCTCGTTGCAGGCACTCGCCGCGGTGGAGGCGGTGGCACCGGCGATGGAACTCATCGACTCGCGCTACGAGAAATTCAAGTTCTCGCTCGAGGACGTGGTGGCGGACAACTCGTCCTCGTCGGGTTTTGTCACCGGCGCCTGGCACAAGCCGGATTTCGACTTCTCGAACCTCGGGCTGGTTCTGTCCTTCAACGGCAAGCCGATGCTGATCGGATCCACTGCGGCGCTGCTCGGCCATCCGCTGCGCTCGCTGGTGGCCGCGGCGCGTTTTGCGGCCGAGGCGGGGGAGCCGCTGCAGCCCGGCTGGATCGTGATGGCGGGCGGCGCGACCGCGGCGGAAGCCCTCGCGCCGGACACCTTTGTCGAGATGGAGATGCAGCATCTCGGGCGGGTGGCGTTCTCGGTGAAGGCCTGAGCGCAGGCGCGACACAATCCGGCGCACTCGCGCGACACAATTCGGTGCAGGCGCGCGACAAAAATTTCTGGAGAAACGAATGACCAAGGACGCAAAGGTGGCGGTGGCGATCATCGGTTCGGGCAACATCGGCACCGACCTGATGATCAAGGTGATGCGCAAGTCCAAACACCTGACGATGGGCGCGATGGTCGGAATCGACGCGGCATCCGACGGGCTCGCCCGTGCGGCGCGCCTGAACGTGCCGACGACGCACGAGGGCATCGACGGCCTGGTGAAGCTGCCCAATTTCAAGGACATCAAGATCGCGTTCGACGCGACCTCCGCCGGCGCGCATGCGAAGCACAACGAAGTGCTGCAGAAGCACGGCATCCAGGTGATCGACCTCACGCCCGCCGCGATCGGCCCCTACGTCATCCCGGTGGTGAACCTGAACGAGCACCTCGACAGCCCGAACATCAACATGGTGACCTGCGGCGGGCAGGCGACGATTCCGCTGGTGTATGCGGTGTCGCGTGTCGCCAATGTGCATTACGCCGAGATCGTCGCGTCGATTGCGAGCAAGTCCGCCGGCCCCGGCACCCGCGCGAACATCGACGAATTCACCGAAACCACCTCGAAGGCGATCGTCAAGCTTGGCGGCGCAGCGCGCGGCAAGGCGATCATCATCATGAATCCGGCGGAGCCGCCGCTGATCATGCGAGACACGGTCTATGTGCTTGCGGAAGACGGCGCGAACGAGGACGCGATCCGCAAGTCGGTGGACGACATCGTGGCGCAGGTCGCGGGCTATGTGCCCGGCTACCGGCTCAAGCAGCGGGTGCAGTTCGAGAAGGTGCCTGCGGACAGCCCGATGAACATACCCGGCGTCGGCCTGAAGCATGGCGTGAAAGTGTCCATCTATCTCGAGGTCGAAGGCGCAGGCCACTACCTGCCCGCCTACGCCGGCAACCTCGACATCATGACCTCGGCGGCGCTTGCCGCGGCCGAGCGCCTGGCCGAACGCAAGTTCGCGCTGGCAGCGTAATTCGGACGATCAAGGAGAACACGCATGACAAAGAAGAAGGTTTATATCTCCGATGTGACGCTGCGCGACGGCCAGCATCCGCGCCGTCACCAGTACACGCTCACGCAAGTCACCGCGATCGCCAAGGCATTGGACGAGGCGAAGGTCGATTCGATCGAGATATCGCACGGCGACGGTCTTGCAGGTTCGAGCTTCAACTACGGTTTCGGCCTGCACACCGACGTGGAGTGGATCGAAGCGGTGGCGGCGATGGTCAAGCATGCGCAGGTCGCGACGCTGCTCATCCCCGGCATCGGCACCTTGCATGATCTGGACGCCGCCTACAAGGCGGGCGCCCGCACGGTCCGCGTTGCCACCCACTGCACCGAAGCCGACATCTCGCGTCAGCACATGGAACACGCGCGCAAGCTCGGCATGGACACCGTCGGTTTCCTGATGATGGCGCACATGGTTACGCCGCAGAAGCTCGCCGAGCAGGCGAAGCTGATGGAATCCTACGGCGCGCATTGCGTGTATGTCACCGACTCGGGCGGCGCGATGCTGATGAACGATGCGCGCGACAAGACGCGTGCGCTGCGTGATGCGCTCAAGCCCGAGACCGAGATCGGGGTGCATTGCCACCACAACCTGTCGCTCGGCGTGGCCAACTCCATCATCGCGATGGAAGAGGGTGCCTACCGGATCGACGCGTCGCTTGCCGGCATGGGCGCGGGCGCGGGCAACACGCCGCTTGAAGTGCTGATCGGCGTGATGGACCGCATGGGCATCGAGCACGGCTGCGATCTGAAGAAACTCATGTACGCCGCTGACGACCTGGTGCGTCCGTTGCAGGATCGTCCGGTGCGCGTGGACCGCGAAACGCTGGCCCTGGGCTACTCGGGCGTGTACTCGAGCTTCCTGCGGCATGCGGAATCCGCTGCCGAGCGTTACGGCATCCCGACCTTCGACATCCTTGCCGAACTCGGCAAGCGCCGTATGGTGGGTGGCCAGGAAGACATGATCGTGGACGTCGCGCTTGACCTGGTGAAAGAGCGCGAGGCGGCAGGCGGCAAGGCGGCCGCCGTCTGACGACGTTCTCCCTGTTTCGGAAAAGCCCGGCCGTGCCGGGCTTTTTTTCGTCTGTCATCGGGGCGCGCCGGATTGCACCCCGGCAACCGGGTTAGAGTCGCCCAATGTCCCCAGCTATGTCCTCAACAATGTCCCCAACCATCCTTTCCATTTCGGGTCTCACCAAGACCTACGCCTCCGGCCTGCATGCGGTGAAGAACGTCAGCCTCGACATCCGCAAGGGCGAGATCTTCGCCCTGCTCGGGCCGAACGGCGCAGGAAAGACAACGCTGATCAGCATTATCTGCGGCATCGTCACGCCAAGTGCCGGCACGGTGCTGGCTGCCGGCCACGACATCATCCGAGACTACCGCGAGGCGCGCGCGAAAATCGGGCTGGTCCCGCAGGAACTGCATACCGACATGTACGAGACGCCCCGGCGCACTGCGGCGTTCAGCCGCGGGCTGTTCGGCCTGCCGCCCGATCCGGCGCATGTGGAGCGCGTGCTGCGCGACCTGTCGCTCTGGGACAAGCGCGACGCACGGATCAGAACTCTCTCTGGCGGCATGAAGCGCCGGGTGATGATCGCCAAGGCGCTCGCGCACGAACCGGAAATCCTGTTCCTCGACGAGCCGACCGCCGGTGTGGACGTGGAATTGCGGCGCGACATGTGGTCGCTGGTACGGCGGCTTCGCGACGGCGGCTGCACCATCATCCTCACCACGCACTACATCGAGGAGGCCGAGGAGATGGCCGACCGGATAGGGGTGATCAACAAGGGCGAACTCGTGCTGGTGGAGGAGAAAGTAAAGCTCATGAAAAAGCTCGGCAAGAAGCAACTCACGCTGCACCTGCAGACGCCGATGAGCGCCATACCGCCGGAACTCGCCCCCTGGTCGCTCACGCTCGGCGCGGGCGGCGAGGACCTGGAATACAGTTTCGATGCCGGTGCGCAGAGCAGCGGCGTTCACGCGCTGCTCGAGCGCCTCGGTGAGCTCGGCATTGGCTTCCGGGATCTCAACACGCAGCAGAGTTCGCTCGAGGACATCTTCGTGGGCCTGGTCAGCGCCGACGACGCGGTACCTGCGCACGGAGCGCGCCCATGAGCGTTCCCGCGTTCAACCGCCACGGCGTCTGGGCGATTTACTGCTTCGAGATGGCGCGCGCCTTCCGCACGCCGCTGCAGAGCTTTCTCACGCCGGTGATCACGACGTCGCTTTACTTCGTGGTGTTCGGCGCGGCCATCGGTGCAGGCATGCGCGAGGTGAGCGGGGTGTCCTACGGCGCGTTCATCGTTCCCGGCCTGATCATGCTCGCGATCTTCACCGAGAGCATTTCCAATGCGTCTTTCGGCATCTATTTTCCGAAGTTCACCGGCACGATCTACGAGCTCCTGTCGGCTCCGGTGTCGCCGCCGGAGATCGTGCTGGCCTATGTCGGGGCGGCGGCGACCAAGTCCATGGTGCTCGGGCTGATCATCCTTGCTACTGCCAATCTTTTCGTGCCGGTCGTAATCGAACACCCGGTGTGGATGATCGCTTTTCTGGTGCTGATCACCGCGACCTTCTGCCTGTTCGGGTTTGTCATCGGCATCCTGTCGCAGGGCTTCGAGCAGCTGCAGTTCATCCCTATGCTGGTGATCACGCCGCTCACCTTTCTCGGCGGCGCCTTCTATTCTATCGACGTGCTGCCGCCGGTGTGGCGCGCGGTGAGCCTGTTCAATCCGGTGGTGTACCTGATCAGCGGCTTCCGCTGGACCTTCCACGGAACCTCGGATGTGCCGGTCATGGCCAGCCTCGGCGCCACGCTGGGATTCTTCTTCGCCTGCCTGATCGCCGTGGTCTGGATATTCCGAACCGGCTACCGCCTGAAGATCTGAGACGACGGCTATTGCGAAAATTAGCAATACAATCGTCTGCTTTCACTTATGGATACTGCTTCTGAAAATGGCAAAGTTTGACTTTTACGGGGGAGGCAATGGACAAGGAACTGTACGATAAAGGCCTGGTGACGCGCCGCGAAGTGCTTGGCGACGCCTACGTGGACCGTGCGCTCGCCACCGCTGACGACTTCGGCGCGGCGATGCAGGAGATGACCACCACCTTCGCCTGGGGCTGGCTCTGGAACCGGCCGGGGCTGGATCGCAAGACCCGCAGCCTGTTGAACCTGGCGATGCTGTCCGCGCTCAACCGCCCGCACGAGTTCAAGGCGCACGTCAGAGGCGCGGTGGTCAACGGCGCGAGCCGCGAGGAAATCCGCGAAGTGCTGCTACAGGTGGGGGTGTACTGCGGCATCCCGGCGGCGATCGAGGCGCACCGCCTTGCGCGGGAGGTGTTCAAGGATCTCGACGTCGAGGCCAATCCATCCGGGGCTTAATTCGTTTAACCGCCAAGGCGCGAAGAAAGCCAAGGTCGCCAAGAAAAACAGAACCGAGGCCCACCATAAACAAAGCCCGCTCGATGCGGGCTTTGCCGGGGTGGGAGGGGTTACGGGGAGGGCGGGTTCTCCCGCCCTCCCTGTTCCGAAGCCTTCCGATTTTGGTTTTGCTTTCTTGGCTCTCTTGGCGCCTTGGCGGTCAATAGTGAATCGGCACCTACGTGCCCTGCACCAGCGCCAGCACCCGCAGCGGACTGCCGCTGCCATCCTTGATCTTCAGCGGCGCAGCCAGGATCACCGCGCCGGTGGGCGGCAGCAGGTCGAGGTTGGTCAGGCACTGCAGGCCATAGCGGTTGTTGCCGTGCATGAAGTAGTGGCAGGGGTAGGGCGGGCGCAGGTACTGGGCGAGTCCCGCGTCGGTGCCGATTGCCTCGGTGCCGAAGCCGCAGACGTTGCGCTCGTTGACGAGGAACGGCACGCACTCGGAGTCCGGCCCCGGGGTGTGCTGGCCGGTTTCGTCGAAGTTCTGGTATTCCACCGGGTCGGTGCGCTTGGACCAGTCGGTGCGCATCAGCACCCACGAACCCGCGGCAATCCGGCCGTGTTTCGCTTCCCATTTCTTCACGAAATCGATGGTGAGAAGGAAGTCCGGGTTTTCGGCCGATTCCTTCGAGCAGTCGATCACGCAGGCGGGCGCAATGAAACGCTCGGTGGGCACGGTATCCACGCTGTTGTTGGGCAGGTCCTTGCCCGAAATCCAGTGAATCGGCGCATCGAAGTGGGTACCGGTGTGCTCGCCGCAGGAAAAGTTGTTCCAGTACCAGCCCGGGCCGCGCGCGTCGTAGCGGGAGATCTCCTCGATCCGGAACGGGGCGCATTGGCCCATTTCGGGCGGCATCACGATCTGCGGGAAATCCGGCGACAGGGTCTGGGTGAGGTCGATGACCCGGATGCGCCCGGATGCCACTTCGGCAGCGAACTGGAGGAGGTTGGTGGTTGCTATGGTGTCGGTTGTCATGGGTGCCGTCCTGTTATCCGCCCTGAACTTCGCGCTCGAGGGCCTTGGGGTTGTCGCGCCAGCGGGCGAGCCATTCCTGGGCCACATCGCCCGGATAGACATCCTCCACACCGCTCTGCAGTGCCTTCACGATCGCGCTCGAGACCGCGCCTGGCGTGAGCTTCGGGGGCAGCATGGTCTGGTTCCATTCGTCGTCGATCGGGCCGGGATAGATGTTGATTACTCGGATGCCCGAGCCTCGCATTTCGGCGCGTAGGCACTGCGCGAGCGAATGCGCCGCGGCCTTGGAGGCGGAGAACGTGCCGTGCGGCGGGTAGTTGGTCAGCGCGTAGATGGAGAGCAAATTAACCCAGGCGACCGCGCTTGACTGGCCGTCGGCGCCGCGCGAGCGCATCGCGGGTGCGAGTTCCTGCGCAAGGCGCAGCAGGCCGAAGTAGTTGATGTCCATCTCCATGCGCGCGTTCTCCACGCCCTGGCGCGAGGCGATGCCGTAGGTGCGGTGGACTTCGGCGTTGTTGATCACGATGTCCACCCGTCCGCCGATCTGCGAGCAGACTTCGCGCACCGACTTGGAGTTGGTGAGATCGAGCGGAATCAACGTGACCTGGGGAATCTGCTTCAGGTCGTCGAAGCCGGGGAAGTTCTTCCACGCCTCGGCATAGCCCACCCAGATCAGGTCGGCACCGGCCTTCACCAGGCCGCGCACGATCTCCTGGCCGACCGCGGTCTTGCCGTCGGTCACCAGCACTTTTCTGAACTTCGGATCACAGGTCATCTCGCGCAGTTGCTTGTCGTCGGCCATGTTGAGGGTTTCCTTCTCCGGCATCGTGAACATTGCGGCCTGTCCGCCTTTGTCGAGGCAGGCCTGGACCCGAACGCGCGTGGGCGCGACCGGGCAATCGTTGTGCAGGTGGGCGATGACGATCGGCCCACGGTCAAGCTTCACCATCCCGAGCCGCCAGGGCACCCGCTCGCGAAAGAACAACTCGTAGCTGAGATGCAGGGTGGTCTCGGAGATCAGTTCGCCCGCGCCGTCCTGCTCCTTCCAGACGAGCTTTTCGGACAGGCATTGGTGGCAGGCCTCGCGCGGCGGGTACTGCACCGTGCCGCACTCCTTGCATTCCTGGAGTTCGAAGGCGCCGCGCGCGGCCGCCCAGGTGAGGCCCTGGCCGACGCGGCTTCGCGCCGCCGGCGGAACGTTCGGCAGCCGGGTGCGGAGTATCGGGTTCTTGCGTTTCGGTCTCTGCAGGGCAGATGTCATGCTTTCGCTCCCATGCGCTTGCCGGTGGCAAGGATGGCCGCGGCCGAGCACAGGCCGCGGTCGTAGTTGATCATCCCGAAGCCGGTCACGACGCCCACTTCAGCGTCCTTGACCTGCCCGCCGAGCACGTCCCCGGTCAGCTGGCGGATCGTCTCGACCAGGCCAAGGTGGCCGCCGGCCGCGCCCGCCTGGCCCACCGAGAGCTGGCCGCCGCAGGTGTTGAAGGGCGTGCTGCCGTCGTAGGTGAATGTGTTGGACTGCACGTAGTCCTTGGCCTCGCCCTTCTTGCAAAAGCCGAGGTCCTCCATTTGCATGAAGTTGATCACCGGGTAGTCGTCGTAGCCCTGGAAGAAATCCATGTCCTTTGGTGTGAGTCCGGCCATGCCGTAGAGCTCGTCGACGTCCATCTCCCAGCCGCCGCGCATCTGGATCGGGTCCTGCGGGAAGGCGTTGAGCCGCTCGGTGGCCGAGAGCAGTTTCGTGTAGGGCAGGCCGCGTGCCTTCGCGTCGTCCTCGCGCATCACGATGAAGGCCTCCGCGCCCGCGCA
Organism: Betaproteobacteria bacterium; assembly: GCA_947466535.1. Classification (GTDB taxonomy): domain Bacteria; phylum Pseudomonadota; class Gammaproteobacteria; order Burkholderiales; family SG8-39; genus CAMBSA01. The sequence goes on along the minus strand of CANIEV010000025.1, from coordinate 21,723 downwards.
GGGCATCACGCAGTCGAACAGGTGCACAGGCGTGGCGAGCGGCCGCGCGTTCATGTACTCGTCCATCGTGAGCGGCTTCTTGAACAGCGCGTGCGGGTTTTTGAGCGCGTTGGTGCGCTGATCGATGCAGAGCTTGCCGAAATCCTCGCGCTTCGCACCGAAGGTGCGCATGTAGTAGGCGGTGAGAAAGGCAAAGCTCGCATACGTTCCACCCGATCCATAGGCATACACCGCGTCGCGCGCGAACATGCTGAAGTTCGAGGTGTTCAGCCGGAAGGACTCGACGTGGTTTGCATCGCCGGCGATACAGGCGACGATGTTGGCATCGCCCGCCTGGACGGCGCGCGCGGCGCGCCGAAGGCTCACCACTGCGCTGCCGCCGCCGAGTGGCACATGATCGAGCCAGCGCACCGTGAGACCGAGGTGCTGGGTGAGGCCGACCGCGGCGTCGGGCGCGAGCGTGAAACTGGATGCGCAGAGGCCGTCGATTTCCTCTTTCTTGATCTTCGACTTTTTGCAAAGTTCAGCGAGCGCACGGCCGACCCACCAGTGGGCGCCGTGGAGCGAGTAGCGGACGTAGGGGATCGTAATCGGTACCGCGACCGCCACGCCTTCGTAGGAAGCGCGTTTGATTTTCATGATGTCGGTTTCATGGTTCGGGGTGTTCTTCCTCGTTTGTTACTTCTTTGGTCCGCGTGCCGCCTGCTTTCGTTCGCGCAGGTCGTGGCAGTCCTTCTGCGCCGCGGGGTTCCGGGCGAGTTCGCCCAGGGCATTCATGCGCACCTTCTGGGTCGAGGTGGTGGGCAGTTCGTCCCGGAAGACCACATAGCCGGGGGCCTTATAGTAAGCGAGCCGGGCGAGGCAATGATCGGCGATTGATTCCGCGAGCGCACGGTCGGGCGTTACACCCGGGCGTGGCGCGACGATCGCCATCACCTCTTCGCCGCGGATTTCGTCCAGCACCGCGATCACCGCGACCTGGCCGACATCGGGATGGGACAGCACCGCGCTCTCGACCTCGATGCCGGCGATGTTTTCGCCCGAGCGGCGGATGATGTTCTTCTTCCTGTCCATGAAAAAGAGTTTGCCCGCGGTGTCCTGGCGGACGATGTCGCCGGTATGGAACCAGCCGTCGCGCCACGCGGTTTCGGTGGCCGCCGGGTCCTTGAAGTAGCCGGAGAAAAAGCGCCGGCGAGGGTTGGCACCTTGCGCCCGGACAAGCAGTTCGCCGGGTTCGCCGCGCGGCAGTTCGTTTCCGTCATCATCGGCCACCCGAACTTCGAGCGACGGCCCGCCGCGATCCGGCGAGCCGATGCAGCATTCGCCGATGTTGCGCGGCTCGTTCAGGTCGGTCATCAGGCCGCCGCCGCCGGTCTCGGTCATGGCCCAGCCCTCGAGCAGCGGCACGCCGAAGCGCGCTTCGAAGGCCGCGTGGTGCGCGGGATAGACGCCGCCGCCCATGCCGTAGCGAAGCGAATGCGCGCGGTCGTGTTCCGACGGGGCGATGTTCATCAGCATCGCCGGGATCACGCCGAGGTAATGAAAGCAGGTGGCGCGGGTTTCGATCGCATCGGTCCACCAGCTGCGCGGATGAAACCGGTCGAGCTGGATCTGCGCGCCGCCGGTGAAGATCATGCCCATGAAGGCATTGCCGACCGCGTTCACGTGGAAGGTCGGCAGCACCTGCATCAGGCGCTCCTTGCCCGGGCGCAGCGATATCAGGCCGCCCTGGGCTTCGTACCACTCGCCCCAGCCAAAGAAATGGCCGTTGGACAGCATGCAGCCCTTGGGCCGGCCGGTGGTGCCGGAGGTGTAGAGCAGGGCGGCTTCGGCGTCTTCTCCGGTCGGCCCCCCGGGCGGCGCGGATTTCGCCTGCGGAATGGTGTTGTCATCGGCGAGCATGACCGGCACGCCGCAGGTCTTCGCGGCCGATGCGATCCGCTCCAGCATCGACGGAATCGTCACCACCAGCACCGACTCGCTGTGTTCGAGCGCATAGCGCGCTTCGTCTTCCTTGTAGTCGGGGTTGATCGGCACCATGCTCACGCCAAGCGAGTTCAACGCGAGCCAGTGAAAGAAATGCGACGGCCGGTTTTCCTGCAGCAGCGCGACGCGATGGCCCTGGCCGTAGCCTGCCGCGCGGTAGCGGCGAGCGAGCCCGTCGATGATCGACACTGCCTGCGAATAGGTCCAGTTCGACTGTGGCAGTTCCCAGCGATCGCGCAGCCAGCCGGGGTAGACGAGCAGGTCGTTGTCCGGGTAGCGCTGTGCGGTCTCGAGCAGCTTTTCGTGGACGGTGATCGCGGGCATGGGGGCTCCGTCGTGGTTCAGGGATGTCGATTCACGGCGAGATCACCCGCCTGGCCGTAGATGCCGATCATCAGGTGCATCAGCATCACCAGGTCGGTGAGCTCGTCGGGCGTGCGTGCGACGCGCATGAACATGCGCACCAGCACGCGGCGCCGCGTGTCGAGGTAGGCATCGACCACCGCGCGGCCCTTGCCCGATACCGCGTAGGTCATGTTCTTGCGCGAGCGGCCGTTTTTTTCGATCAGGCCGAGCGAGGCGAGCTTTTTCAATCCGTACTGGATGTTGGGCAGGTCGTCCCGGTGCAAGAGCCGGCTGAGATCCATCAGGCCCTTGGGCGAGTCGTTGAGATGAATCATGTGCAGGATGGCCGACTCGTTGCCGTTCAGCGCCGGTCCGGGCACGGTGTCCTGGCATTCGCGCCGCCAGCGGGCAAAGGCCGAGCCGAGGTGCCAGAGCGCGTATTCGAATTCGCCGAGCGCGGCTTCGTACTTCTGCGTTGAATCGACAGCGCCGGCATCCTTCGCCTCGGCAACACGCGAACGCGTCGGCCGGGGCGGGGACTTGCGGGCGGCGGTGGTTCGGGGCATGGGCCTCGGATCGGGTCGGTGTGTACGCGGAAATCGATGCAAGCGGACATGCTTCGGTCAGGCTTGACAGTGCGCCGCCGCGAAAGCAGTATCAGGAAAAGTGTGTCACAAATCGGCGGAATTAAAAAGAAGTTTTACGGATGCCATCCCGGTGGCACACTGGCTGATGTGTCAAAGCCGTCGTCAATCCGGGGTCGCAAATCCGGTGGTCGTCAACTCTCAGGGAGCGCACGCATGAACGCAGTCAGGATGGCAGGCAGTATTCTCTTCAAGGCATGCGCGCTTGCCGCGCTGCTCGCGGGCGCGGCGCAGGCACAGGACGTCTATCCGAGCCGCCCGGTTCGGATCATCGTGCCCTTCCCGGCGGGGGGCGGCACTGACACCGTAACCCGCATCATCGCGCAGAAGGTGCAGGAGAGCGTGAAGCAGACCGTGATCGTGGAAAACCGCCCCGGCGGCAACACCATCATCGGTGCCGAGGCGGTCGCGCGCGCGACGCCGGACGGCTACACGCTGCTGGCTGCAATCGATTCCACCATGGCGATGAACCCGAGCTTGTACGCGAAGCTCAGCTATGACCCGTTCAAGGACTTCGCGCCGATCACGCTCGCGACCTCCTATCCGCTGATTCTCGAGGCGACGCCTGCGTTTCCCGCAAAGAATCTCGCCGAGCTGATTGCCGTGGTGAAGGCGGGCGCCGGCAAGGTGTCCTTTGCCTATCCCGCGCTTCCGTCGCAGGTGGCGACGGAACTCTTCAAGGCGGTTGTCGGCGGAATCGAATTCATCGGCGTGCCGTACAAGGGCGGCGCGCCCGCGATGCAGGACATCATGGCGGGGCAGGTGCAACTGGTGTTCGATGCGCTCGGGCCATCGCTTCCGCATCTGAAGTCCGGCAAGGTCAAGCCGTTCGCCGTGACGAGCAAGCAGCGGTCGAAGGCCATGCCCGACGTCCCGACGTTCGCTGAACTCGGCTACCCCGGCATGGAAATGATTACCTGGGTCGGCTTCCTCGCCCCGGCCGGCGTGCGCCCCGACATCGTCACAAGGCTGAACGGCGAATTCGTGCGAGCCCTCGCGCAGCAGGACGTCCGCGACCGGTTCGGTAGCCTTGGCATCGACATTCATGCTTCGTCGCCCGAGGAGTTTGCCCGTCAGATCCGCTCGGATGCGGACAAATTCGACAGGATCATCAAGTCCGCCGGCATCAAGGTGGAATGATGCATCGGCGCCCGGAGGGCGTCTGTTCAGTCTGGGCGCTGGGCGCTGAGATCCATCGTGGTCGACGTCCAGAGCACCTTCTCTGCCTTGCGGTCGAGATGCGCGTTGAACCACATGAGGTTTCCGGCGATATCGACGTAACGCCAGCTGAAAACGAGTTCGGTGCGTTCGGGAAAATACGAAACATCTGCAGGCTTTCCGAGCAGGTCCCAAACCTCCTGGCCGCCCATGCCGGCGCGAATGTCTTCCATGCGGATCGAGCCGGTCGGATACTGGCCGTTCGCCGGGATCGTGCCGCATCCCGCCATGGCACCGGATAGCACTAGGGCAGCGAGCGCGAGACAAAGACGATTGCATGTTGAGTTCATCGCAAAATGATACCGCGCCTGAGCCTGCTCATGACGGCTGAGAACAATTCCGGCAAAAAAGTACGCATCGACAAATGGCTCTGGGCGGCGCGCTTTTTCAAGACACGCAGCCTTGCGTCGCAGGCGGTGGATGCGGGCAAGGCGCAGGTGAACGGCGCACGGGTCAAGCCGTCCAAGGATGTGCGGCCGGGCGATGAGGTCCGGGTGCGCGCGGGCGACGCGGAATGGTTGCTGGTGGTGCGCGATGTGGCCGAGCGGCGCGGTTCCGCCGACATTGCGCAGACGCTCTACGATGAGCGCGAAGACAGCCGCGAGCGGCGCATGGCGCAGATTGCGCAGCGCAAGGTCGCGGCCGGGCCGGTGCGCGTGAATGGTGGACGTCCGACCAAGCGCGACCGGCGCCTGATTCACCGTTTCACCGGTGAATGACAAACGCGATTTCGCGACCGCATTTGATCGAACGCAAGGATTCGCGGTTCATAGAGTACAAATATTCCATAATCGAAGCCGACCACAGGATGAATGTGCCAGCCTGAAACGGATCGGTGTAGCAGGGCTTCGGATGATTCAACGGTTCTACTGAGGAAACACGCATGAGCAAGTATCTGGATAACCCGCAGGCGGTGCGGGCGCTGGTGCAGGAGGACCGGATTCACCGGGACGTCTACCTGAGCCAGGAAATTTTCGATCTCGAGATGGAGCATCTGCACGGACGCAGCTGGATCTATCTCGGGCACGAGTCCCAGGTCCGCGAACCGGGTGACTACATCACCGCGGAGATATCGGGACGTTCCCTGATTATGGTCAGGAACACCGACAAGTCGGTCAGGGTGCTGATGAACCGCTGCGCGCACAAGGGCGCGAAGGTGGTGACCGAGCGTTCGGGCAACACCGGGCGCGGCTTCAGTTGCCCCTACCACTCGTGGGCCTACCGGCTCGACGGCACGCTCGCTGGCGTGCCGCTGCGACAGGGCTACGAGGGGACGCGGATGAACGACTGCGAGTCCGGGCAGGGTCTTGTGAAGGTGAAGAACGTCAAGGTGTACCGCGGATTCGTGTTCTTCCGCCTCTCCGAGATCGGGCAGGGTTTCGAAGACTATTTCAAGGGTGCGCTGTACGCGCTTGACAACATGGCAGACCGTTCGCCCGAAGGCGAGCTTGAAGTGGTGGGCGAATGCCTGCGCAACGAGATCCGCTGCAACTGGAAGATCTACCTCGAGAACATCAACGACACCGTGCACGCGCCGGTAACTCACGAGTCCTCGGCGATGTCCGCCAAGGCGGTGTGGGACGAGCAGCCCGAAGGCTCGCCCAAGCCGCTCGCGATGGAACTATTGCTGCCTTTCGCCGGCGGCGTGGACTTCGCAGCCAGCATGGGCGGCAGGGTGTTTCCCAACGGCCACAGCGTGCTTGGCACCAACACCAGCCTTCATTCGAACTACTCGGCGGTTCCGGAGTACGAAGAAGCGATGGTCAAGGCCTATGGCAAGGAGCGGGCGCATGCGATCCTGTCCTTCGCGCCGCAGAATTCCATTTTCTATCCGAGCATGGCGGTTAAAGCCGCGCCGCAGACGATGCGGGTACTGCGCCCGCTCGGATCGAATCGGACCCTGCTCGAAGTCTGGGCGTTTCGTCCGAAAGGCACGCCCGACGTGCTGGTGCAGCGCACGCTGAGCTACAACCGATTGGTGTTCTCGCCGTTGTCGGTGGTGGCGCATGACGATATACAGGTGTTCGAGACCATCCAGAGTTCGGTGCGCTCACCGGGCAACGACTGGGTGAGCCTGCATCGCGGCTTCAAGGCCGACGAACTCGGATCGACCGATTACGCAAGTGATGGAGCCAATGAGGTGCTGATGCGCAACCAGTATCGCGGATGGGCGAAGCTCATCACCGAGGGCATGACGCGGGGCGACGGCGCGCCATTTCCCAAAGCGGTGAACGCATGAGCGCCGCCTGGGTTCCGGAAGAAAAGGATTTTTCGCGCTTCGTGCGAATGGACGCGCGCCTGCTGGATGAACGGCGCTACGACGAGTGGTACGCGCTGTTTGCGAAGGATGGCTGCTACTGGCTGCCGATGTCGCCCGAACAGACCAACGCCCAGACCGAGCAGTCGCTGGTCTGGGAAGACAAGGTGCTGCTGAAAGTGCGCGTGGACCGGTTCAGGCACCCGCGCGCGTATTCGGAGCAGCCGATCACCCGCTGCCAGCATGTGATGCAGGAGCCGGATATCGAGGAGTCCGACGCGAAGGCCAATCGATACCGGCTTCGCACGCCGTTTCTGTATTGCGAATCACGCGAGGACGCGCGGCTGTCGCTCGCCGGCGTCGTGAGGCATGATCTCCGGGTGGAAGAGGGGGCGTTCCGGATCGTGATGCGGCGCGTGGACCTGCTCGATGCGGGAACGATACTTCCTGCGATACGGCTGATTCCCTGAGCGACTGACTTATTCCGGATTCGGTATCAGAATTGACCGCTTTGCAGCGTAGATACTTGGTCTTTTAAATAAAAGTTCAATAATTATCGGTATTTCTTTCGGATCAGCAGAAAAAAAAGCCCGGCCGAAGCCGGGCTTTTTATTTCTCGCGCGCCTGATCAGGCGGCCGAGAGCAACTCGCGCAGCACGAAGGGCATGATCCCGCCGTGGCGGTAGTAGTCCACTTCGATCGGAGTGTCAATCCGAAGCAGGACGCTGATTTCCTTGCGCGAACCGTTCTTGCCGCGGACCACCAGCGTCACGTCCATCTGCGGGCGGATCTCGCCGTCAAGGCCGAGCAGGTCGTATTCCTCGTCACCGGTGATACCGAGCGATTGCGCGGAGTCGGTTCCCTTGAACTGCAGGGGAAGCACGCCCATGCCGATCAGGTTGGAGCGGTGGATGCGCTCGAAGCTGCGCGCGATCACCGCCTTGACGCCGAGCAACTGGGTGCCCTTGGCCGCCCAGTCGCGCGACGATCCGGTGCCGTACTCCTCGCCGCCGAAGATCACCGTCGGCACGCCGGCCGACATGTACTTCATCGCGGCGTCGTAGATCGAGAGTGATTCGCCGCTCGGCTGATGCACCGTCATGCCGCCTTCCACGCGGCTGCCGTCGGCCTTGGGCGGGATCATCAGGTTCTTGATCCGCACGTTGGCGAAGGTGCCGCGCATCATCACGTCATGGTTGCCGCGGCGCGCGCCGTAGCTGTTGAAGTCCACGCGCGAGACGTCGTTCTCGAGCAGGTAGAGGCCGGCGGGCGAGGTCGCCTTGATCGAACCGGCCGGGCTGATGTGGTCGGTGGTGACCGAGTCGCCGAACATGCCCAGGGCCCGGGCGCCGCTGATCGCGCCCGGCTTGGTCGGCTGCATCGAGAAGTCCTTGAAGAACGGCGGCTCGGCGATGTAGGTCGATTTCGGCCAGTTGTAGACCTGCCCGGTGGACGAGGGCACTTTTTGCCAGAGCAGATTGTCCTTGCCGAGGTTGCTGTAGAGGCGGCGGAAGGTCGGCGCGTCCATTGCGAGTTTCATCAGCGACTCGACTTCCTCGTGGGTCGGCCAGATGTGACCGATGAACACGTCCTGGCCGTCTCGGCTCTTGCCGATCGGCTCGGTGCGGAAATCGCGGAGCATCGTGCCGGCGATCGCGTAGGCGACCACCAGGGGCGGTGAGGCAAGGAAGTTCGCGCGGATGTTGGCGTGTATGCGCGCCTCGAAGTTGCGGTTGCCCGAGAGCACCGCGGCGCAGACCAGATCGTTCTGCACGATCGATTCCTCGATCGGCTCGGCGAGCGGGCCGGCGTTGCCGATGCAGGTGGTGCAGCCGTAGCCCGCGGTGTAGAAGCCGAGCTTCTCCAGATACGGCAGCAGGCCCGCCTTGGTCAGGTATTCGGTGACAACGCGGGAGCCGGGGGCAAGCGAGGTCTTGATGTGCGGCTTGACCTTCAGGCCGAGTTCCACAGCCTTCTTGGCGAGCAGCCCGGCCGCGAGCAGCACGCCCGGATTGGAGGTGTTGGTGCAGGATGTGATTGCGGCTATCATGATGTCGCCCGAGCCGATGTCTATGCCGCTGCGCGTCTTGAAGCGGCGGCCGAGGTCCTCCGGCTTCTTGGCAAAGCCGTTTTCTCCGACCGGTTTGGAGAAGAGCGTGGTGAAGTTGCTCTTGACCGCGTCCAGGTTGATCCGGTCCTGCGGGCGCTTCGGTCCGGCGAGCGAGGGCAGGACGGTGGAGAGGTCGAGTTCCAGCGACTGGCTGTAATCGATCTGCCCGGCCTTCGGAATGCCGTAGAGTCCCTGCGCCTTGAAGTAGGCGCGGAACGCGTCGATTTCCTCCTCGGTGCGGCCGGTGCCGACAAAGTAGTCGATCGTCTTGTCGTCCACCGGGAAGAATCCCATGGTCGCGCCGTATTCCGGGGCCATGTTGGCGATGGTCGAGCGGTCGGTGACCGACAGGCTGGCGGTGCCTTCGCCGAAGAATTCGACGAACTTGCCGACGACCTTTGCCTTGCGCAGCATTTCGGTGACGGTGAGCACGAGGTCGGTGGCGGTGCAGGCGGGGTGCAGCTTGCCCTTGAGATTCACGCCGACCACGTCCGGGGTGAGGATGTACATCGGCTGGCCGAGCATGCCGGCTTCCGCCTCGATGCCGCCCACGCCCCAGCCTACGACGCCGATGCCGTTGATCATGGTGGTGTGGCTGTCGGTGCCGACCAGGGTGTCCGGGTAGTACACGGCATCCTTCGACTTGTGCACGCCGCGCGCGAGGTACTCGAGGTTGACCTGGTGGATGATGCCGATGCCGGGCGGGACGACCTTGAAGGTGTCGAAGGCCTGCATGCCCCATTTCATGAACTGGTAGCGCTCGGTGTTGCGCTCGAACTCCAGTTTCATATTCTGGTCAAGCGATGCCTTGGTGCCGTAGAAGTCGATCTGTACCGAGTGGTCGACGACGAGGTCGACAGGCACGAGCGGCTCGACGCGCTTCGGATCCTTGCCCATGTTCTGGGCGACGGTGCGCATTGCGGCGAGGTCCGCCAGCAGCGGCACGCCGGTGAAGTCCTGCAGCACGATGCGGGCGAGCACGAACGGAATTTCGTCGGTACGGGCGGCGTTCGGCTTCCAGTTGGCGACCTGGCGGACGTGCTCTTCCGCGACCTTCTTGCCATCGCAGTTGCGAAGCACCGACTCGAGCACGATGCGGATCGACACCGGCAGGCGCGAAAGATTGACGCCAAGCGCGCGGCCGAGCGCGGGCAGGGAGTAGTACTTCCCGGTCTTGCCCGAGGCGAGTTTGAATTCCTGGAGCGTGTTGTGCAGGTTGTGCGGCATGCGGTTCTCCGTCGTTGAATCAGCGTCGTTGAATCAGATTGCGAACAAGTCCACGAACTCGTTGACCGGGGTCTTCTCCAGTTTCGACGGGTTCATGCAAAGGTCGAGGATGGCTTTCTGCTGCTTGGCCGGGAATTTTCGCGCGAGATTGGTCTTGAATTTTTCGACCAGCACCGGCATGCCTTCCTTGCGGCGGCGCTTGTGGCCGATCGGGTATTCGACCACGACTTCATTGAGCTTCTTGCCGTCCTTGAATTCGACGGTGAGCGCATTGGCGATCGAGCGTTTCGCGGGATCGTGGTAGTCGCGGGTGAACTTCGGATCTTCCACGCAACTGATCTTGTCGCGCAGCGTGTCGATGCGCGGATCGGATGCAATCGAATCCTCGTAGTCGCCGGCGGTGAGGCGGCCGAACAGCAGTGGCACCGCCACCATGTACTGCACGCAATGGTCGCGGTCGGCGGGATTGTCGAGCGGGCCCTTCTTGTCGATGATGCGGATGCAGGCCTCGTGGGTGCGGATGGTGATCTTCTTGATTTCGTCGGCCGACTTGCCGATGCGCGCGAGTTCCTTGTGCAGGGTCATCGCGGCTTCGACCGCGGTCTGCGAATGGAATTCGGCAGGGAAGGAGATCTTGAACAGCACGTTCTCCATCACGTAGGAGCCGTAGGGGCGCTGGAACTTGAATGCGTTGCCCTTGAACAGCACGTCGTAGAAGCCCCAGGTCTTGGCCGACAGCACCGACGGATAGCCCATCTCGCCTGTCTTGGCGATAAGCGCGAGGCGCACCGCGCGGCTGGTGGCATCGCCCGCCGCCCAGGACTTGCGCGAGCCGGTGTTGGGCGAGTGGCGGTAGGTGCGAAGGCTCTGGCCATCGACCCAGGCGAGCGACACCGCGTTTATCATCTCGTCGTAGGACAGGCCGAGCATCTGCGCGACCACCGCGGTGGAGGCCACCTTCACCAGCACCACATGGTCGAGGCCGACCTTGTTGAAGCTGTTCTCGAGCGCGAGGCAGCCCTGGATTTCATGCGCCTTGATCATCGCGGTGAGCACGTCGCGCATCAAGAGCGGTTTCTTGCCCGAGGCCACTGCGACCCGCGACAGCCAGTCGGCGGTGGCGAGGATGCCGCCGAGGTTGTCCGACGGATGGCCCCATTCGGCGGCGAGCCAGGTGTCGTTGAAGTCGAGCCAGCGGATCATCGCGCCGATGTTGAACGCGGCCTGCACCGGGTCGAGCTGGAAGGAGGTGCCGGGTACCTTCGCGCCGTTCGGGACCACCGTGCCGGGGACGATCGGTCCCATCAGCTTGGTGCACGCGGGGTACTCCAGCGCCTCGAGGCCGCAGCCGAGTGTGTCCATCAGGCAGTACAGCGCGGTGGAATAGGCTTCCTTGCTGGTGATCTTCTTGTTCAGGGCGTAATTGGCGATGTCGACCAGAACCTTGTCGGGTTTCGGACGGACGTTCGAGATGTGTGCGGACATGTGAGGCCTTGTTTTCGGTTGTTGGCGTATTCGTGATGCCTACTTGCGATCCTTCAGCGGCAACCACTTGCGGTTGTCGGGGCCGGTGTAGTTCGCCGCAGGACGGATGATCTTGCCATCGATGCGCTGCTCGATGATGTGCGCCGACCAGCCGGAGGTGCGCGCGATCACGAAGATCGGAGTGAACATCGCGGTGGGTACGCCCATCATGTTGTAGGACACCGCGCTGAACCAGTCGAGGTTCGGGAACATCTTCTTCTCGCGCCACATCACGGTTTCGAGACGCTCGGCGATGTCGAACATCTTCATGTCGCGCGCCGACTTGGACAGGCGCTGAGCGACCGACTTGATCACATTGTTGCGCGGGTCGCCGGTGGTGTAGACGGGATGGCCGAAGCCGATGACGATTTCCTTGGCCTGCACGCGGCGGATGATGTCGGCTTCCGCCTCGTCGGGGTTCTCGTAGCGGGATTGCACCTCGAAGGCGACTTCGTTCGCGCCACCGTGCTTCGGTCCGCGCAGCGCGCCGATGCCGCCGCAGATCGCGGAATGGAAATCGGCGCCGGTGCCGGCGATGACGCGGCAGGCAAAGGTGGAGGCGTTGAATTCGTGCTCGGCGTAGAGGATGAGCGAGGTGTGCATCGCGCGAACCCATTCGTCCGACGGCTTTTTGCCGTGCAGCAGATGCAGGAAGTGGCCACCGATGGAGTCGTCGTCGGTTTCGACATCGATGCGCTTGCCGTTGTGGCTGAAGTGATACCAGTAGAGCAGCATCGAGCCGAGCGAGGCCATCATGCGGTCGGCGATGTCGCGCGCACCGGGATGGTTGTGATCATCCTTCTCGGGCAGCACCGTGCCGAGCACCGAGATGCCGGTTCGCATCACGTCCATCGGATGCGCGGAGGCAGGCGTGCATTCCAGCGCCGTACGGACGTTGGCGGGCAGGCCGCGCAGCGCGCGCAGCTTGGTCTTGTAGCCGGTGAGTTCCGGCGCGGTCGGCAGATTGCCGTGTACCAGCAGGTAGGCGACTTCCTCGAATTCCGCCTGCTCGGCGAAGTCGAGAATATCGTAGCCGCGGTAATGCAGGTCGTTGCCGGTGCGGCCGACGGTGCAAAGCGCGGTGTTTCCGGCGGTGACGCCGGACAGCGCGACGGATTTTTTCGGCTTGGGGCCGGCAGCCGGCGATGCGGTGGCTTCGGTGCTCATTTCGCCTTCTCCTTTGCGAACAACTGGTCGAGCTTCTGCTCGTATGCGTGGTAGTCGAGGAACTGGTAGAGCTCGTCGCGGGTCTGCATCATGCCGACCACGCTCTTCTGGGATCCTTCCTTGCGCACCGCGCGGTACACCTCCAGCGCGGCCTTGTTCATCGCACGGAATGCCGACAGCGGATAGAGCGCGATCGCGACATTGACGCTGCGGATTTCATCCAGCGAATACAGCGGTGTCTTTCCGAATTCGGTGAGGTTGGCGAGGATCGGCACCTTCACCGCGTCGGCGAACTTCTTGTACATCGGCAGATCGGTTATGGCTTCCGGGAAGATGCCGTCGGCACCGGCCTCGACGCAGCGCTGGGCACGCTCGATTGCAGCGTCCAGTCCTTCGACCGCAAGTGCATCGGTGCGGGCCATGATGAAAAAGTCGGGATCGGTGCGGGCGTCCACCGCGGCCTTGATGCGATCCACCATTTCGACCGTGCTGACGAGTTCCTTGCCGGGACGGTGACCGCAGCGCTTGGCGCCCACCTGGTCTTCGATGTGCATCGCGCCGGCGCCGAACTTGATCAGCGATTTCACCGTTCGACCGATGTTGAAGGCCGAGGCGCCGAATCCGGTGTCCACATCGACGAGCAATGGCAGCGAGCAGACTTCCGTGATGCGGCGCACGTCGGTGAGCACGTCATCCAGGTTGGAGATGCCGAGATCGGGCAGGCCGAGCGAACCTGCGGCCACACCGCCGCCGGAGAGGTAGATCGCCTTGTAGCCGGATGCTTCGGCAAGCCGCGCATGATAGGCATTGATGGTGCCGATGCACTGGAGAGGGGATTCCTGCTTCAAGGCGGCGCGGAACTTCGCGCCCTGGCTGGGGGATGTCATGAATTCCTCGTTATTCGAATCGCCCGGCGTTCGGGCATCGCGTCGCTGCGCTTGTGCTGCGTGAACCATGGAAAAACGGGGAATCGGAATCGGAGCGGCGACGCATCCGGATGTCCTGATTCCCCGTGCGCAGGCGTCAACCGAGCAGGTGCTTGACGCCGTCGCGCTCTTCGGTAAGTTCCTTGAGCGTCAGGTCCATCTTCTCGCGGCTGAACGCGTCGATCTCGAGGCCTGTGATCCGCTGGTATTTGCCGTCGGCGCAGGTCACCGCCACGCCGTACATGATGCCGTCCGGAATGCCGTAGCTGCCGTCGGAAGGCACGCCCATCGTGACCCACTTGCCGTTGGTGCCCATCACCCAGTCGCGAATGTGGTCGATTGCTGCGTTGGCGGCGGAGGCGGCCGAAGACAGTCCGCGCGCTTCGATGATCGCCGCGCCGCGCTTGCCGACGGTCGGGATGAAGGTGTCACGGTACCAGGCCTCGTCGTTGACGACCTTCGGCGCGGGCTGGCCACCGATGGTGGCAAAACGGTAGTCCGGGTACATCGTGGGCGAGTGGTTGCCCCAGACGATCAGTTTTTCGATCGAGTCGACCGGCTTGCCGGTTTTCGCGGCGAGTTGCGACAGCGCACGGTTGTGATCAAGCCGCAGCATCGCGGTGAAGTTCTCGCGCGGCAGATCCGGAGCGCTCTTCATGGCGATATAGGCGTTGGTGTTGGCGGGGTTGCCCACGACCAGAACCTTCACGGTGCGCTTGGCGACTTCGTTCAGGGCGCGGCCCTGGCCGGTGAAGATCGCGCCGTTGGCTTCGAGCAGGTCCTTGCGTTCCATGCCCTTGCTGCGGGGACGGGCGCCGACGAGCAGGGCGACATCGATGTCCTTGAACGCAAGCTTTGGATCGGAGGCGGCGACCATGCCGGCGAGCAGCGGGAAGGCGCAGTCGTCCAGTTCCATCATCACGCCCTTGAGCGCGGCTTGGGCTTTTTCGTCAGGGATTTCAAGCAACTGCAGGATGACCGGCTGGTCCTTGCCGAGCATTTCGCCGCTGGCGATGCGAAAAAGCAGGGAATAGCCGATTTGGCCGGCGGCGCCGGTGACCGCGACGCGTACGGGGGCTTTAGCCATGTGTTGCTCCGTGGAGTTCTGAAGTTTGGTTGCAAAATGCGGGGATCACATCCCCCATGCTCCGCAAAACCGGTGGTGTCTGCCGGAAAAGCCGCAGTCGCCACCCGGAATCGGGGATGCGCAGCATCGGGCAATCCGTTGCCCGGAATGCGCGGCGCCAACGCGTGCGAAGTTTAGGCGTCCGGTACTGGCGCCGTCAAATGTAGAGTGCTATCTTATATAAGATGTCAGACAAGCCTATCGACCGGCCAAAGCCGGTATTCCGGAAGGTGAGCGGCGCGACCGCCTCGCGCGTCCTTCGCCGCAGGGAGTCCGTACCCGTCGAAATCCCGGCGAACGCTCCTGCGCCGACTTTTTCACCGCTGTATCGGCAGATTCGCGTGCTGCTGCTGGAAAGCCTGAAGGCCGGCGAGTGGAAGCCTGGCGAGGCGATCCCGACCGAACCCGAACTTGCGGCGCGCTTTCGAGTAAGCCAGGGAACCGTCCGAAAGGCAGTCGACGAGCTTGCGTCGGACAACCTGCTGGTCCGGCGACAGGGAAAGGGCACCTTCGTCGCCACCCACAACGAGGAGCGCTCGCTGTTCCGTTTCCTGCGTCTTGCGCCCTTGCAGGGCGAGGTGGAGTACCCGGACAGCGAGCTGATCGACTCGCGGCGAACCCGCGCGTCTGCAGAAATCGCCCGATTGCTGGATGTGCGTTCCGGGGAAAGCCTGGTATTTCTCCGACGGGTGCTGTCGTTTCAGGAAATACCGACCGTGGTGGACGAAATTTCGCTCCCCGCAGGCATATTCCGCGGATTCAGCGCGCAGCGCTTCAATGACTGGACCGGATCAATGTACGGCTTTTTCGAGACCGAGTTCGGCGTTCGTATCGTCCGGGCAGACGAAGATATTCGCGCCGTGGCTGCCGATGGCAAGACGGCGCGACTGTTGGGTGTTCCGCCGGGAAGCCCCTTGCTCTGCGTGGACAGGGTGACCTTCACCTACGGAGACCGTCCGGTCGAATTCCGTCGCGGCCTGTACCGGACCGACCGACATGTCTACCGGAATTCCTTGCTATAGCTTCTCATGCGGCGACGGGAAGCGGAGCGTCCAGCCACCGCAAACGCGATTTCAGTAGCCGAACAGAGCCATTCCCTCGGCGCCGATACACAGAACAGCAAAGATGCCCAAGACGACCTTTGCAACGCTGGAGACGCTTTTCACTACGCCGCTGTCGGTGAACATCGCGGTGGTGAGACCGCAGGCCAGGAAAAGATAAGCGTAGTTCTGCATATGAGGCTCCTCAGGACATCTTCTGGATCGCAGTGCGGGAACATGCACTACGTTCATTGTCCGCGGCGGCACTTTCCCGATACTGTCCCGTGACTTGCGCCAAGCTTGCAGCGATCAATGTGTCTTCCCTCTACGGGTTCCCGGACGCTGATCTACGAGCGTTCCATCGTCGAGCACTTTGCGAGTTCTTTGTCGCAGTTCGATGCATGCCGATGAATTCGTACGTTTTGTGCACCACAAAATAGCGGCATGGGCTGATATACTTTGAAGGCTTGGCTCCGGCCCGATTCAACCCTTTTAACGACCCTTTTTGCCGGTCGCCTGCAGCAGAGGACTCCACTACATGCCTGATACGACAGCAAAAAAAGCCCGCCCAGTCTGGTACAACCTCAACCTGCTCAATCTGCCAATTCCCGGCCTGGTGTCGATATTTCACCGGATCAGCGGCGTGCTTCTGTTTGTCGGATTGGTCTGGCTTCTGTTCCTGCTGGACATGAGTCTTTCCTCGGAGTCGGACTTCGACAGGTTTAAGTCCTACGTTTCTCTGCCGATAGTCAAGTTGGCGCTTATGGTGATCCTTTGGTCGTATCTGCACCATTTCTGCGCCGGGATTCGCTACCTGTTTCTTGATATTCACAAGGGGCTGGATCTCGCCACCGCGCGCGCCACGAGCTACGCGGTGTTCGCTGTGAGCCTTGTACTGACCGTGCTGATCGGAGCAAAACTATGGTGAAGCGTGTCGTTGTCGGCGCCCATTACGGGCTGAAGGACTGGCTCGCACAGAGGGTGACGGCCGTGGTGATGGCGACATTCACCGTTCTCATGGTTGTCGTGCTGCTCGCAAGCGGTCCGATCACCTTCGCGTCTTGGAAAGCGCTGTTTGCGAGCGGCTGGATGCGGTTTGCCTGCCTGCTTTTCGTTGTGAGCATGCTGATGCATGCGTGGGTCGGAGTGCGGGACATCGTTATGGACTATGTCAAGCCGACGGGCATCAGGCTCGTGCTCCATGTGCTGGTGATCATCGCGCTCGTCGGCTATGCCGGCTGGGCGGTCCAGATCCTTTGGAGGACATGATTCGTGGCACTTCAAGTCAGAAAGTTTGATGCAATCGTCGTTGGGGCCGGAGGCTCGGGACTCCGCTCGGCGCTCCAGCTCGTGGAAGCGGGGCTGTCGGTGGCGGTGCTCTCCAAGGTATTTCCGACCCGCTCGCACACCGTTGCGGCGCAGGGCGGCGTGGGCGCGGCACTTGGAAACATGGGCGAAGACAGCTGGCTGTGGCACATGTATGACACGGTGAAGGGTTCCGACTGGTTGGGAGACCAGGACGCGATCGAGTTCATGTGCCGCGAGGCACCACAGGCGGTGATCGAACTCGAGCACTTCGGGATGCCGTTCGACCGCAACGAGAACGGTACGGTCTACCAGCGGCCCTTCGGTGGCCATTCGCAGAACTTCGGCGAGCGCCCCGTGCAGCGGTCATGCTGCGCGGCAGATCGCACGGGACACGCGATGCTTCATACGCTCTATCAGCGCAATGTGCGGGCCAACACGCAGTTCTTCGTCGAGTGGATGGCGCTTGACCTGATTCGCGACGCAAGCGGGCAGGTCATTGGCGTTACTGCTCTCGAAATGGAAACCGGCGAGGTATCGATACTGCACTCTCGAGCAGTGCTGCTTGCCACCGGCGGAGCAGGGCGGATTTTCACGTCAACTACCAACGCGTTCATCAATACCGGCGACGGGCTTGGCATGGCGGCACGCGCCGGCATTCCGCTGGAGGACATGGAGTTCTGGCAATTCCATCCGACCGGCGTTGCCGGGGCGGGCGTGCTGATCACCGAAGGCGTGCGAGGGGAAGGTGGCTACCTGCTCAACAAGAACGGCGAGCGCTTCATGGAGCGTTACGCGCCGAATCTCAAGGATCTGGCCTCGCGCGACGTGGTTTCGCGCGCGATGGCGACCGAGATCAAGGAAGGCCGCGGCGCGGGCAAGGACGGCGATTACGTCCTGCTCAAACTTGACCACCTCGGCCCGGAAGTTATCGACAAGCGCCTTCCCGGGATTCGCGAGATCGCCAAGAAGTTCGCCAACGTCGATCCGGTCAAGGATCCGATCCCGGTCGTGCCCACGGTGCATTACCAGATGGGCGGCATCCCGACCAATTACCTTGGCGAAGTCGTGGTACCGAAAGACGGTAATCCGAACAGCGCCGTGCCCGGCCTGTACGCGGCCGGCGAGTGCGCGTGTGCTTCTGTGCACGGTGCCAACCGCCTCGGGACCAATTCGCTCACCGATCTGCTGGTGTTCGGCAAGGCGGCGGGCAATACGGTGATCCGTTTCCTGTGGGAAAACCGCGGGTGGAAAGACCTGCCGGCGGATGCTGCGGATGTCACGCTGTCCCGTCTGTCGCGCCTGGAGAACCAGAAGAGCGGCGAATCGGTGGCCGAAGTCGGCCGGGACATGCGCCGCACGATGCAGATGCACTGTGGAGTATTCCGCTTCCCCGATCTGCTGACCGACGGGGTGAAGAAGATCCGCGAAATCGCCGACCGTGCCACCCGCACCGAAATCAAGGACAAGTCCAAGGTGTTCAACACCGCGCGCATCGAGGCGATGGAACTGGATAACCTGATCGAGGTTGCCCGCGCGACGATGGTTTCGGCCGAGGCACGCAAGGAATCGCGCGGCGCGCACGACCGCTCCGATTTCAGCGCCCGGGACGACTTGAACTGGATCAAGCATTCGCTCTGGTATCGCGAAGGGGACCGGCTGGATTACAAGCCTGTTAACCTCAAGCCGCTGACCGCGGACTCGATCGAACCCAAGGTTCGGACCTACTAGTCATCTCAGGAAAACGTCATGAAATTTCGAATCCAGCGGTTTGACCCGGACAAGGACGCAAAGCCGTACATGCAGGAGTACGACATCCCGCTCGAACCCAGCGACCGGATGCTGCTTGATGCGCTGGTGCGCATCAAGGAACACGACGACACGCTCGCTTTGCGGCGATCCTGCCGCGAAGGTGTCTGCGGCTCGGACGCGATGACGATCAACGGCAAGAACGGCCTTGCGTGCATTACCAAGATCGCCGACCTGAAAGAGCCTGTTGAACTCAGACCGCTGCCCGGACTGCCGGTGATCCGCGACCTGATCGTGGACATGACGCAGTTCTTCAAGCAGTACCACTCGATCAAGCCCTACCTCATCAACAACGACCCGGCGCCCGAAAAGGAACGCCTGCAGTCGCCCGAGGACAGGGAAGAGCTCGACGGTCTGTACGAATGCATTCTCTGCGCCTGCTGCTCGAGCTCCTGCCCGTCGTTCTGGTGGAACCCGGACAAGTTCGTCGGTCCCGCCGGTCTGCTCCAGGCCTACCGTTTCATCGCCGACAGCCGCGACCAGGCGACGGCGGAGCGGCTGGACAATCTGGAGGACCCGTACCGCCTGTTCCGCTGCCACACGATCATGAACTGCGTCGACGTCTGCCCGAAGGGCCTGAACCCGACCAAGGCGATCGGCAAGATCAAGGAACAGATGGTCAAGCGGGCGGTCTAGCTGTGCGCATGACCAATGTCGAGATGCACCGTTTGCGCTGGAAGTGCCGCCGGGGCCTGCTCGAGAATGACTTGACGCTGGAGAAATTTCTCCGGCTTCACGGTGAAGAACTCGAAGGAGAGCGGCTTGCCTCGCTGAACCGGCTGCTCGACTGGGATGACACGGACCTTTGGGACGTTTTGAGCGGCCGGCGCGAAGTGGAAGACCCTTCGCTTGCCGGCATAGTGCAGCAGCTGCGCGATTGTTGAGCGCGGGCGCTGTTTGAGCCGCTGTTAAAAGAATAGCCAGGAGAAGCAGATGAGCACTAACAAGAAGGCCGTACTGACCTACGGCGACAAAACGTTGGAATTTCCGGTGCTGGGTGGCTCGATCGGACCGGAGGTGATCGATATCCGCTCGCTGTATGCAAAGACCGGCGCGTTCACCTACGACCCGGGATTCCTTTCGACGGCAGCCTGTTCCTCGAAGATCACTTATATCGACGGCGATGAAGGCGTGCTGCTTTATCGCGGCTACCCGATCGAGCAACTCGCGGAGAACTGCGACTTTCTCGAAACCTGCTACCTGCTGCTGAACGGCGAACTCCCGAACAAGGCGGAGCACGGTGATTTCGTCAATACCGTCACGCGTCATACGATGGTGCACGACCAGCTCAGCAGGTTCTTCACAGGATTTCGCCGTGATGCGCACCCTATGGCGGTGCTGGTTGGCGTGGTCGGCGCCCTGTCGGCCTTTTATCACGACTCGCTCGACATCAACAATCCGGAGCACCGCAAGATATCGGCCTTCCGCCTGATCGCGAAGCTGCCGACAATCGTCGCGATGGCCTACAAGTACAGCATGGGCCAGCCGTTCGTATATCCGCGCAACGACTTGTCCTACACCGCCAACTTCATGCGAATGATGTTTGCCGTCCCGGCGGAGGAATACAAGGTCAACGACGTGCTGGTGCGCGCCCTGGATCGCATTTTCATCCTGCACGCGGACCACGAGCAGAACGCGTCCACGTCGACGGTGCGCCTCTCGGGCTCATCCGGCGCGAACCCGTTCGCCTGCATAGCCGCGGGTATCGCCTGCCTTTGGGGCCCCGCGCACGGCGGCGCGAATGAAGCCTGCCTGCAGATGCTGGAGGAAATCGGCGACGTGTCCAAGGTCGGCGAGTTCATCAAGCAGGTCAAGGACAAGAATTCCGGCGTCCGCCTGATGGGCTTCGGTCACCGCGTCTACAAGAACTACGACCCGCGCGCCAAGCTGATGCGCGAGACCTGCCACGAAGTGCTGAACGAGCTCGGCCTGCATGACGACCGACTGTTCAAGCTCTCGATCGCGCTCGAGAAGATCGCGCTCGAGGACGATTACTTCGTCAGCCGCAAGCTCTACCCGAACGTGGATTTCTACTCGGGCATCGTGCAGCGCGCCCTGGGTATCCCGACCTCGATGTTCACCTGCATATTTGCGCTCGCGCGTACCGTCGGCTGGATCGCGCAGTGGAACGAAATGATTTCGGACCCGGAGATGAAGATCGGCCGTCCGCGCCAGCTTTTCACCGGCGCTCCGAAGCGGGATCTCATCCCGATGGAAAAACGGTAAGCAGGCGCAAGCGCGCCGGGCCGGTGTCAATGCGATACCGGCCATTCACATCTGACGCGGCGTAAGCACGGATTCGACGGAGATCAAGATGAGCATCATGCGCCAGTTCCAGGACACCTCCTATCTCTTCGGAGGCAACGCTCCGTTCGTGGAGCAGCTCTACGAGGACTACCTGGACAATCCCCAGTCGGTGCCGGAGGCATGGCGCGATTACTTTGACAAGCTGCAGCTGCTTCCGGGTTCCGGAGGAGAGTCGGCGGGACGCGACATTGCGCATGCGCCGATCGTCGAATCCTTTGCGCAGCGCGCAAAGCAGGGCACCCTTCGCGCGCTCGCGACCCCGGTCACCGCCGACCCGGATCGCAAGCAGGTCTATGTCCTGATGCTGATCTCGGCCTATCGCACGCTCGGCCATCGCTGGGCGCAGCTTGACCCGCTCAAGCGCCAGCAGCGCCCGCAGATTCCGGAACTTGAGCCCGTGTTCTATGACCTGACTGAAGCAGACATGGAGACGGTGTTCAACACCGGCACCCTCGTCGGACCGGAGCGGGCAACGCTGCGGGACATCCTGCAAATCCTTCGCGAGACCTATTGCAGCTCGATCGGCGCGGAGTACATGTATATCTCCGACATGGCGCAAAAGCGCTGGATCCAGCAACGGCTCGAGCCGGTGCGCGGCCGCCCGACGCTGTCGGTCGAGGTGAAGAAGCGCCTGCTCGAGCGCCTGACGGCTGCAGAGACGCTGGAAAAATATCTTCACACCCGTTACGTCGGGCAGAAGCGCTTTTCGCTCGAAGGCGGCGAGACCCTGAT
>CANIEV010000024.1 GCA_947466535.1 Betaproteobacteria bacterium | reverse complement strand
GCGTCGCCGAACAGGGATGCCGCCTCGACGTTGCCGCTCGGGCCGCAGTACGGATGTTCGAGGCCCGCGGCGTAATCCTTGAGTCCATCGCTCACCGGTTCGAGCTCGGCACGCCCGGCCCCGTCGCGGTCGGACTCCTTCCAGACGCGGACCGCCACATGGGGAATCGCGAAGTCCTCCCGCAAATGCAGGTAGAGCGAGGACAGGAAGGCCGCGAGGTCGCGCGCCTGCATGAGCGCGACAGCGAGCCGCTGCAGCTTGTCGCTGCGGTTCATGTTGTCTTCGCCGAAGTCGATGACCTCCTTCAGCTTGGCGGCGAGCTTGCGGTTGTCTTCACGCAGCGCAAGCACCTGCCGGTCGGACAAGGCGATGGCGCGTCCGCCGTGGGGATTGGCCACCTGGATCGTCGACAGAAGTTCCGCATACTGGTCGAAGAAGGCAGGATTGGCCTTGAGGTACTCGGCTACTTCATCAGGTTCAAGCGCGGGATTCATCGAGATCTATCTCTCCGTCAAATACGGCAACCGCAGGACCGGTCATCAGGACCGGATTGTCCTCGCCGTCCCAGCGTATCGTCAAATCGCCGCCGTGCGTGCTCACCCGAACGGGCGAATCCACCAGGCCGCGGCGTATGCAGGCGACCGCTGCGGCGCAGGCGCCGGTGCCGCAGGCGAGGGTCTCGCCCGCGCCGCGTTCCCAGACGCGAAGCTTCAGCCGGTGGCGATCCACCACCTCGGCATACCCCGCGTTCACGCGTTCGGGGAAGCGCGCATGGCTTTCGATCAGCGGGCCTTCGATGAGCACCGGGGCGCGCTCGACATCCGCCACCACCTGCACCGCATGCGGGTTGCCCATCGAGAGCGCGGTGATGTCTCGCGCCTTGCCGTCGACATCGAGCACCTGCACGAGAGCAGCGCTTTCGCTCGCGAACGGGATTCGCGCGGGGTCGAATACCGGCGGCCCCATGTCCACGGTGACCTCGCCGTTTGCCTCGAGCTTCGGAGCGATGACCCCGGAGCGTGTCTCCACGCGGATCTCGTCCTTGGCGGTGAGACCGGAGTCGCGCACGAAGCGCGCAAAACAGCGTGCGCCGTTGCCGCATTGCGAGACTTCACCGCCATCGGCGTTGAAAATCCGGTAGCGGAAATCCACGTCCGGCGTTGCCGGACGCTCGACGATGAGTATCTGGTCGCAGCCGATGCCGAAGTGGCGGTCGGCGAGCCTGCGCGCGAGCGCGGGGGTGACATCCAACGTCGTCCGTACGCCATCGAGGACGACGAAATCGTTGCCCAGTCCCTGCATCTTGGTGAATTTGAGTTTCATCGTGCAATCAGCCGCGTGTAGTCGCGCATGAGACACCGGTCCATGATCACCGTCATTCCGGCCGCCTTCGCGCGCGCGGCGGCCTCTTCGTTGATCACACCGTCCTGCAGCCAGATCGCACGGAATCCCCGTGCGATGCATTCATCGACGATCGCCGGCACATGCGCCGGCGCGCGAAACACATCCACCACATCCACCGGATCGGGCACCGAAAGCAGGTCGGGGTAGGCCTTTTCGCCCAGCCCCTCGGCGATCCCCGGCCGCACCGGAATGATACGCAGGCCGAAACGCTGCATCTGGCGCGACAGGTTGTTGCTCGCGCGCTGCGGCCTTGGCGAGAAGCCCACGACGGCGACGGCCTTCACGGTCTTCAGAAAAGCCGCGATCTCGCTTTCAGGCGGATTCTCGAAGTTCATTCGCAGGCGCCGACGGAAAAACGGTTCAGTACCATCTCTGCTCGCCGGGCGGACGCGTCTTGAATCGCTTGTGGGTCCAGAGATACTGCTCGGGCATTTCGCGCACTCGGTCCTCGATAAAAGCATTCATTCGGCGCGTATCCGCTTCGACGTCGGCCGGCGCGGCTCCGCCGGGGAACGCATCCCACGCCGGATACAGCCGCACTTCATAGCCGTCACCGCCGGGGAACATGCGTGTGACACAGGGAATGATTGTCGCACCGGAGAGTCGCGCCAGCCTCGTCAGCCCGGTGATAGTCGCAGCGGGCACGCCAAAGAAGGGCACGAAGATCGCATCGCGCGGCCCGTAGTCCAGATCCGGCAGATAGTAGAACGGTCGCGCGTCGCGAAGCGCGTTGATTGCCGCGCGCACGCCGTCCTGACGGGAGAACAACTGCTGATTCCCCAAGCGGGTTCGCCCGTGCAACAGCATCGCGTCCATCGCGGCGCTCTTTTGCCTGGAATAGATGCTCGCCATGTCGAACTCGCAGGCAAGTCGCGCAAAGCCGGTGTCGAGACCCACGAAGTGCGGCGCAAGCAGGATGACCGGCTTGCCGCGGTGCGCATCAAGGTGCTCCCTGCCTACGACGCGCACCAGCCTGACGATACGCTCCCGCGTCGACCACCAGAGCAGGCCGTGCTCGACAAGGCTGCGGCCCAAAGCGCGGAAGTGCCCGCGTACCCTGCAGTCAACCTCATCGGGCAGACATTCGGGGAAACATCGCTCGAGATTCAGCCGGCATACGCGCCTGCGTTCCGTTCCGAGCAAATACAGCATCAGGCCGAACGCTTCGCCCGAGCGCGACAAGAGCCCCAGCGGGAGAAAGTGCAACAGCCAGAGCAGGGCAATACCCGCCCTAGCGAGCATTAAGTGCCCCAGGCTTCGCACGGGGAGCGGCAACACCCGCCGGCACCTTGTAGCGGTTGTAGGCCCAGAGGTATTGCGCCGGGGTGCGGCGTATGAGGATTTCGAGCGCGCGATTCATGCGCCGCAACTCCGACTCGCCCGCGTGCAGCTCGGGCAGGCCCTCGATATGGATCCGGTACCCCCGCGCCGCGGGCAGGCGTTCCGCGAACGCCACCAGAATTCGGGCGCCGCTCGCCTGCGCGAGTCGCGCAGCGAGCGTCATCGTGTACGCGGGCCTGCCGAAGAACTCCACCCATTCGCCTTCGCCCGACCCAGGTACCTGATCGGGCAGCATGCCGATCGCCTGACCGCGCTTGAGGGCTCGAAACATCGAGCGCACGCCCGAGACATCCGCGGGCACGCTTTTCATGCCCTCGCGGGTGCGGCCGGCTCGCATCAGCGGTTCGAGCGCCCTTACCTTCGGCGGGCTGTACATGACAGTGATCGGATGGCGCTGGGCGAAATACTGCGCCGAGACTTCCCAGCAGCCGAGGTGCGGCGTGAGCAGGATCAGGCCCTTGCCCGCGACGAGCGCATCCTCAATCCGCCTCCATCCGTCCACCTCGCGCACGAGCCCCGCGGCCTCCGCTTGCGGTCGCAGCCATATCGCAGGCAGTTCGAACGCGGCGCGACCGGTCTCCGCAATTGCGGTGCGCCGGGTCGCCGGGTCGTCAAAACCGGCCTGCGCGAGATTGAGTCTCAGGTACTTGCGAAACCGCGGCGACAAGCCATACAGAACCCAGCCCACCGCCGCCCCCAAGGCGTGCAACAACCGCAGGGGACATCCGGCCGCGAGCCTCAGTAGCAATGCCATGTGAGTCGAAAGAATGAGGGCCGAATGAGAGACCGAATGGTGGACGGAATGGGATACGGAATTGGGAACTCTGTGGGTCGGAGCCGCTAGGGCCTGTGTTAAAATCGCACGCTTAAACAACAGGAGGAAGTCCTGCAAATGAGCAGCTATCTGTTTACCTCAGAATCCGTATCCGAAGGCCATCCGGACAAGGTCGCTGACCAGATTTCGGACGCAGTTCTTGATGCAATTCTAGCCCAGGACCCCCGCTCCCGCGTCGCCGCGGAAACGCTGGTCAAGGACAACCTCGTGGTGCTGGCCGGTGAAATTACCACCGGCGCACGCGTGAACTTCGACGAAGTGGCGCGCAAGACGATCCGCCGCATCGGCTACACCGACCCCGCGATCGGCTTCGACACCGGCACCTGCACGGTCATCGTCGCCTACGGCGAGCAGTCGCAGAACATCTCCGTCGGCGTGACAGAAGGCGAGGGCCTCGACCTCGACCAGGGCGCCGGTGACCAGGGTCTGATGTTCGGATACGCCTGCGACGAAACGCCGCAGAAGATGCCGATGGCGATCTATCTCTCGCACCGCCTGGTCGAGCGCCAGTCGGAACTGCGCCGTGACGGCCGCCTCCCGTGGCTGCGCCCGGACGCGAAATCGCAGGTCACGCTGAAATACGTGGACGGCAAGGTCGATTCGATCGAAACCGTGGTGCTCTCCACCCAGCACAAGCCGGGCATGACCCACAAGCAGATCGAGGAAGCGGTGATCGAGCAGATCATCAAGCCGGTGCTGCCGAAGGAACTCGTCAAGGGCAAGATCAACTACCTCGTGAACCCGACCGGCAGCTTCGAGATCGGCGGACCGAAGGGCGACTGTGGCCTGACCGGCCGCAAGATCATCGTCGACACCTACGGCGGCTCGGCCCCGCACGGCGGCGGCGCGTTCTCCGGCAAGGATCCCTCGAAGGTGGACCGTTCGGCGGCCTATGCAGCGCGTTACGTAGCGAAGAACGTCGTCGCCTCGGGCATCGCCACCCGATGCCAGGTGCAGGTGTCCTACGCAATCGGCGTGGCCAAGCCGACCTCGGTGATGATCACCACTTTCGGCACCGGCAAGATCTCCGACGAGAAGATCTCCGAACTCGTGCAGAAGCACTTTGATCTGCGCCCGAAGGGCATCATCCAGATGCTCAACCTGCTGCGCCCGATCTACGAGAAGACCGCCTCCTACGGCCACTTCGGCCGCGACGAGCCGGAATTCACCTGGGAAAACACCGACAAGGCGGCCGCACTTGCCGCCGACGCGGGCATCAAGAACTGATTCCCGGACTCCGGTAGCCTTCAAAACCCGGCTACGGCCGGGTTTTGTTTTTCCGACCTGCAAATCGAACCCGGCGCCTAGACACAATGGTGGGATGACAGCCACTGCTGCGCTGCGGTAATATCCGCCCTCCTTTGAGGAGCGTTGCGACGGATACCTCCCCGGTACCGCCAGGCTCGAAGGAATCTCCACTGCAACGGCGCTCGCAAACTTCTTTTTTCAGGAGCGCGCGAGATGAGCGCCGTACCCAAATCCAAGCAGGACTTTCACGTAGCCGACCTCGGTCTCGCCGACTGGGGCCGCAAGGAAATCGCAATTGCCGAGACCGAGATGCCCGGTCTGATGGCGATCCGCGAGGAATTCGCAGCCACCCAGCCGCTTCGCGGCGCGCGCATCACGGGTTCGCTGCACATGACCATCCAGACCGCGGTGCTGATCGAGACGCTGCAGGCGCTCGGCGCCGACGTGCGCTGGGCCTCGTGCAACATCTTCTCGACGCAGGACCACGCCGCCGCCGCGCTTGCGGTCAAGGGCACGCCGGTCTTTGCCTACAAGGGCGAGTCGCTGGAAGAGTACTGGGATTACACCCACCGCATCTTCGAATGGCCGGGTGATGTCAAAACCGCCCAGGCGAACATGATTCTCGACGACGGCGGCGATGCCACGCTTCTTCTGCACCTCGGCACGCGGGCGGAAACCGATCCCTCGATTATCGAGAAGCCGTCCAGCGAGGAAGAAACCCACCTGTTCGCCTCGATCAAGAAGCGCCTCGCCTCGCACCCCGGCTGGTACTCTGCGCGCCTGAAGCAGGTCAAGGGCGTGTCCGAGGAAACCACCACCGGCGTGCACCGCCTGTACCAGATGCACAAGGACGGCCGCCTCGCGTTCCCGGCGATCAACGTCAACGACTCGGTCACAAAATCCAAGTTCGACAACCTCTACGGATGCCGTGAATCGCTGGTGGACGGCATCAAGCGCGCCACCGACGTGATGATTGCGGGCAAGGTAGCGGTCGTTGCGGGCTACGGCGATGTCGGCAAGGGTTCGGCGCAGGCGCTTCGCGCCCTCTCCGCCCAGGTCTGGGTCACCGAAGTCGATCCGATCTGCGCGCTTCAGGCAGCGATGGAAGGCTATCGCGTCGTCACGATGGACTACGCCGCGGACAAGGCCGACATCTTCGTCACCGCCACCGGCAACTTCCATGTGATCACGCACGACCACATGAAGAAAATGAAGAATCAGGCGATCGTCTGCAACATCGGCCACTTCGACAACGAAATCGACATCGCGTCGGTCGAGAAGTACAAGTGGGAAGAGATCAAGCCGCAGGTCGATCACGTGATTTTCCCCGACGGCAAGCGCATCATCCTGCTCGCCAAGGGCCGGCTGGTGAACCTCGGCTGCGGCACGGGACACCCGTCCTACGTGATGAGCTCGTCCTTTGCCAACCAGACGATCGCGCAGATCGAGCTGTTCACCAACACCGCGAAGTACCCGATCGGCGTGTACGTGCTGCCCAAGCATCTGGACGAGAAGGTCGCGCGGCTGCAGCTGAAGAAGCTGAACGCTCAGCTCACCGAGCTGACCGACCAGCAGGCAACCTACATCGGCGTCACCAAACAGGGACCGTACAAGCCGGAACGCTACCGGTACTAACGGTCCATTGATGAATGGCTGAAACCGGGGCGCGGCACTTGCCGCGCCCTTTTTTTGGTTGGTCGCCCACACCATGCAGACACAGAAAAAACACACGCCCTCGTTCAGCGTCGAGTTGTTCCCGCCCAAGACCGCCGAAGGCATGGAAAAGCTGCGCGCCACCTGGAAGGAACTCGCGCTGCTCAAGCCGCGATTCTTCTCGGTGACCTACGGCGCCGGCGGTTCCACTCAGGACCGTACCCTTGGCACGGTGCTCGAGATCATCGCCGACGGCCATCAGGCCGCGCCGCACCTGTCCTGTGTCGGATCCTCGCGGGAAGAAATTGCCGCGATTCTCGACCAGTACCGGGACACGGGCATCCGCCATATCGTCGCGCTTCGCGGCGATCTGCCCTCGGGCATGGCAAGCGCCGGCGAACTGCGCCATGCCAATGAACTGGTTGAATTCATCCGCAGCCGCACCGGTGATCATTTCCAGATCGACGTCGCGGCCTACCCCGAAGTCCACCCGCAGGCGAAGAGCCCGCGCGACGACCTGCTGAACTTCAAGCGCAAGGTCGACGCGGGCGCGAATTCGGCGATCACCCAGTACTTCTACAACGCCGACGCGTACTTCCGCTTCATCGACGACTGTGAAGCGCTCGGCATCGACCTGCCGGTGGTGCCGGGCATCATGCCCATCGGCAATTTTTCGCAACTCGCGCGCTTCTCGGATGCCTGCGGCGCGGAGATTCCGCGCTGGCTGCGGCTGAAGCTCCAGTCCTACGGCGATGACCTGCCTTCGATACGAAGCTTCGGCCTTGATGTCATTACCGACCTGTGCCGCCGGCTGCTCGAGCAGGGGGCGCCGGGGCTGCACTTCTACACCATGAACCAGGCGGGCCTCACCGGGACGATCTGGAAACGCCTCGGCCTGTAATCCCTCCGCAAGCGGCGACGGACGAGACTGTGAAATACTGCCGGTGCTGAACGTAGAGTTGTAACTCTTTGTACGATCCCGCGTTAAGCAACTCAAAGCCTGCAAACCGGCAGGGCTAATTGCGATTTCCAGCCCGGCCGATAGAATTACGCGCTTCGATGCAGCACCTGCGCAGTTCGTGGAGGAACAACAATGAAATCGCTCGTCCGGGCCCTGCCCGTCCTGCTGCTCTCGCTCGCCTCGGCGGCAATCGCCGAACCGCATGCCCTGATCATGACCATTGGCGCGTACAGGGGCGGCATCCCGCCTCTGCAAGGGGTGAAGTACGACGCCGAAAGCGCGACGGCGATTGCGCGACGCATGGGCGTGAAGGAAAGCAACATCCGCATTTATCGCGACGACCAGTTGACCATCGAGGGCATGCGCGGAGCGTTTGCGGAACTGGAACAGAACATCGGCGATGGCGACCAGGTGTTTGTCTATTACTCCGGCCACGGAGGCCGCGAGCGGGTCCAGGACCCGGAAGATCGTTGCGCGGAATCCCTTATCACGGTCAACGGCGACCCCTTCACCGATGCCGAACTCGAAGCCCAGCTCAAGCGCCTCTCGGCCAAGGCGCAGAAGATGATCGTGTTCCTCGACTCCTGCCATTCGGGCGGCGTCACAACCCGTGCCGTGGGCGGCGCGCGCAATTCGCTGGTTTCGCCCAAATATTTCTCGCGTTCGGTCGCCTCGGGCGAAGTGTGTGAGCGTCCTGTCAATATCCTGCGCCGCTCGCTTTCGGTGCAGTCCCGTGCGGCCGGCAGCGGCGCGAACAACTATGTGTACATCGCCGCGGCGCGCGATGCGGAAGTCTCGCTCGACATGCCAGGAAAGGGAGGCGTCGCAACCCAGGCATGGCGCGACTGCATCACAGGCGCCGCTGTTGACCGCGACGGCAGCGGCGGCCTCTCGGCCGATGAAATCCGCACCTGCGCCCAGGACCGCATCAACGTGATGCTGAAGGACGTCCAGGGCTTCCTGCCGCACAACGTCACGATTTCCGGAAATTCCAACGCGATCATCGCGTTCGCGGAGCGCCCCACAGTTGCAATTCCAGCGGCGGTATCGATCTCCGCACCCGTGGCTGCGGCACCCGTGGTGGCAGCCCCGGTTGCCCAGTCTCCGCGCCCGCAACAGGTCGCGGCAGCGCCCGTCGCCCAGCCTCCTCGGCCTCAGCCGGCGGCGCAGCCCGCCCCTCCGCCGCCGGTCAACCTGATGCCCCCCGCGTTCTACACGCTTCAAGACATCTACAACAGCCGTGACGACCGTCGTATCGTCACGCTTCAATCGGGCAAGGCGGCGTTCAAGATCAATTCGGACGACGTCACGTTCTCGCTCAACTCCAGCCACGCCGGCTATGTGTACCTGATGATGGTGGGCACCGACGGCAAGACCTTCGACATGCTGTTCCCCAACCAGCTCGACACCAACAACACCGTCGAGGCGGGCCAGACGATCCGGCTTCCGCGTCCCGCCTGGCAGATCAAGGCGGGCGGACCGGCCGGGAAGAATCAGCTGCTCGCGATCGTCGCTGACGCACCGCGTGACTACTCGAAGATCGGCATGACACCCGCCGGACCGTTCTCGATGGTTCAGGCCAACGTGACCTCATCAAAAGATATACAGCTGGTGAGCAGCACCTCATCACAGGCGAATTCCAACGAATGCGGCGAGCCGCCTGCAAAACGCTCGCTTCAGGTCCAGAAGCGCTGTTCAAGCGCCTACGGCGCCGCGATGATGGTGCTCGAGGAAGTGAACTGAGCCCCACGCTACCGTAGCCCGATCCGGATCGTCGCGGTCGCGTTCAAATGCACACTGCAGAAGACCGGATGCACTCGACCAGCCTCACCCTCGCGCTCCCGCGGCGACCGCAGGATAGCGCCGGCAGGCAACGACTGAAAATCACACTCGACCGGGGCAGGACTTACCGGCTTGTCGTGCCCGATTCAGCACAGAGACAGGCGATCGTGAGTCAACTCGAGGCCTGCGGAATCACCGCGCTTGTTCCCGCGTCGGGACGGCTGATCGCCAATCTCAAGGTATGGGAGAACATCGTTCTGCCGCTCGCCTATCGCGGCGCCGTTCCCACGCACGAACTCGAATCACGCGCCGAAGACTTGTTTGCGGAACTCGGCTACTCCCCGGAGCAGGTTCGTGACCTCGCTGCCCGGCTGCCCGACCAGCTCGGCGCGCTTGAGCGTCGCCTCGTCGCCTTTGTCCGCGCCATGCTCGAGGAACCCGAGGTGCTGGTGCTCGACTCGGTCGCCGACGGGCTCCCCCGCAGCGACGCGGCGCGCGCACTCGTCCTCGGCGCGATCTATCTGCGACGGTTTCCGTTCCGCACGGTGGTGCATATCGAGCCGGAGCAACCCGACTCCGCCGACTGGATCGAGGACTGAGGGGCAGCATGACGACATTCACCGACTCGGATCCGCGTTTCTCCGGCCTGGAACGCAAGGCAATCCTGTTCCTGGGGCTTGCAGCGGTGCTGGTGGCCGCCATGGTGGCGGCCGCACTGGTACGACAGGGCTATTTCACCCAGACATCGCGAATCTACGTATTCGCGAACAGCGCCCTCGGAATTTCGAAGGGCATGGCGGTGCAACTCTCCGGCTTCAAGATCGGCACGGTGGAGGACCTTTCGCTCGAACCCGACACCCGGGTGAAGATCCAGTTGCAACTGCAGAGCGACTATCTGCGCCACATTCCACAGGACTCGCAGGCGCGACTCGCCAAGGAAAGCCTGATCGGCGCCGGATTCATCGAGATTGTGCCGGGCTCGCCTAACGCCCGGCCGGTGGCGTCCAACGCGGTGCTCGCCTTCGATCGCGGCCGCGATTTCGGCGCGCTTGCCGAGGAACTCACCGGAAGGATCAATCCGATTCTCGAGGAAGTGCGCAAGTTCACCTCCTCGGTGAACGATCCGGACGGCGATCTGCGCCAGACGCTACGCAACATCCGCGACACCACCGCGATGATTGCCTCGATGCGCGGCGATCTCGAGCGACTCGCACGCGGCACCACCGAGCGCGTCGATTCGATCTCCGGCAAGGTGGAACAGGTGCTCGACGGCACCCGCGGTACGCTCGACAAGACGGGGCGCGCGATCGACACCCTCGGCAACACGCTCGCCACCGTCGATCGCGAACTGCCAAAGATCGTCGACAAGCTCGACCAGAGCCTGAAGAATGTCGAATCCGTTACGACCGATGCGCGGCGCATCGCCGGCGCACTCGGCGAGCAGCTTCCCGATGCGATCAAGGAAGGCCGTGCAATGGTCGAGGACACGCGCGAGATCGTGGATGGCGCAAAGCGCGCCTGGCCGATCCGCAACGTCCTTCCGCAACCGGTGGAATCCGCACCGGCACTGGACAGCCATGAATCCGCAACACCAGCAAAATAACCGGCAGCTCGCGTTCGTCGGCGTGGCGGCGCTTATCGCCGCGCTGTCGGCCTGCGGCACGGCACCGCCTGAACCGAGCGCCGCCGTCCGCGAGGCGGTGAACTACAACCAGCGCGCCGCACGCGCCCAGCGCGCCGGGCGCATCGATGCCGCGCGAACCCTGTACGAATCCGCCCTGCGAGTGGACCGCTCGGTGGAGAACGCCGACGGCATTGCGGTCAACCTGCTCGGACTCGCCAGGGTGGAACAGGCGGCGGGCAATCTGCCCGTGGCGCAAGCCCATCTCGATTCGGTGCTCGCCGACGCGCCGCTTGCGCTGCCTGCGGCGCGCAAGGCCGAAGCCGCCGCACGCCGAGCACTGATCGGATTCGACGCGGGCGACAACGCACTCGCCGCGGACTGGTCACGACGCGCCGAAGAACTCTGCCTTCCCGCGGCATGCCCGACGCGTGCCGCGATCGCCAATCTTCGCGCACGTGCTTCGCTTGCGGCGGGCGATCACGCGAACGCCATCCTGTTTGCGCGACGCGCCCTCGACGCCTCCGACAGTTCGGGCCAGGGAACTGTGGATGACCCGCGCATCGAACGTGCCAATGCGAACCGCATTCTCGGGGAGGCCGCAATCGGGCTTCGCGACACGAAGCTCGCACGACAGGCGCTTGGCGAGGCGCTTGCGCTCGATCAGGCGCTCGGCCGGGCAGATCGCATCCGCCGCGATCTGCTGCTCCTTGCAAACGCCCACCGGCTCGACGGCGACAGGGACGGTGCGCGCAGCCATATCCGCCGCGCGCTCGACGTATCGAATGCAGCCGGAGACGCATCCGGCGCGCGCGAAGCCCGGGCGCTGCTGGATGCGCCCTGAGCGACGGCGAAACTACACCAACGCCCACACCATGCACCACGGGGAGACACCTTGAAAATCAGAAAACTGACCGCCGCTCTCACCGCAGCCGTGCTGCTTGCTGCTTCGGCAGGCTGGGCGCAACAGGCCGCGCCCAACGCGCCGCCACCGCCGCTCGCACAGGACGGGGCGCAGGCTCCTGAAGTCCAGCCGCGCTTTATCTGGGGCATCCTGATCAATTACGCGATCTCACGCCTGGGGTCGCTGGCGTTCGACATGTTCGCGAGCTACCTCACCAGCAAGCTGACCGGGGGTCTTGTCTCGACCCCCGGGGTTCTCACCCAGGGCATCGTGTCCAATCTGATCGGCAACTCGGGCGCACGACTCATCCCGCGCTCGAGCGGCGCGGTCGCGGCACGCGGAGCGAATATCGTCGTCGGCACGCCCGACACACCGCTGACGCTTAATGACGGCAAGGAAAACTACCAGGGCGCGCATGTGGCTCTGATGCTCGCGAATCCCGACAAGACCTACTCGGTCCGACCGGTAAGCGAAGGCTTCAAAACCGGCGAGCGCTTCAAGCTTC
The DNA here is from genome assembly GCA_947466535.1 of Betaproteobacteria bacterium. Lineage (GTDB taxonomy): Bacteria > Pseudomonadota > Gammaproteobacteria > Burkholderiales > SG8-39 > CAMBSA01. The sequence goes on along the minus strand of CANIEV010000024.1, from coordinate 20,976 downwards.
GCATCGTCTCTACCTTCGGCGGCGAACTGACCATCGAGAACATCAACCCGAACGGCGAGCGGCGCCAGATCTATCCGGCCGGCGCCGACCAGGTGGTGAGCCTTGAACCCGGCAAGGAGACGGTGATTCCACTGGGCGAAGACCAGTACTTCGAATTCGCCCGCGCCACCGGCCGCGAACAACTGGTGGTGAACCTCGCCGACCCGCGCGCGATCGGCCCCGCGGCATCGACCAACAAGGTGTTCCGCCAGGACCAGAAATACGGATCCAATTTCGTTCAGGAAGTCACGCCTTCCACGTTCCCGCACATCTCGCAGGCGATCGACCTGCAGCACTCCAACTAAGCCTCCATGCGCGATCAGCGGCTGCGTCATGCCATAACATTCGCGGCAGTTCTCGCCGCGGGGCTGGCGCTCGCATGGTCGCAATCGTTCGCACCGCTGGACCGCCTGCTCGGTGACGCGGGCTTCCGCTGGCTGCGCGAGCATCGTGCCCAGCCGGTGGAAAAGGACGTCGTGCTGGTGGGCATCGACGAGCAGACCTTCCAGAAACTGCGCGAACCGCTGGCGCTATGGCACCCGCATCTCGGCCGGTTCTTCAAGGGCATGGCGGTGGCGAAGCCCTCGGTGCTCGGCCTGGACATCGTGCTGCCCGACAGGTCGTACGACTTCCTTCTGCCGCGCTACGACCAGCCACTCGCCGAAGGTTTGCTCGCGATGCGCGGCGCGGTGCCGATCGTGCTTGCGCAGTCGCTCGACGAGAACGGCAATCTGCGCCTGCTGTTTCCACCGTACCTGTCGATTGTCGGAAAGGAAGGCCTCGGTTCGGTGGCGGTGTGCCTTGATCCCGACCAGGTGGTACGCCGCTTCGATGAACAGGACTGCGGCGGCCGCGAGGGGGAAGTCACGCTCGCCGGACGAATGGCAAAGCACCTCGGCATCGATCAGCAATGGTCGGGCTGGATCGACTACGCCATCGGCGATCCGGTGCGCTACATCCCGTTCCATCAGGTGCTCGACTGGATGGAACGCGGCGACGAGGCACGACTCAGCGAAACCTTTCACGGCAAGCCGGTCCTGCTTGGCGTGGTGCTTCCCTTCACCGACCGGCATTCGCTCCCGGTGCCGCTGGCGGCCTTCGAGCCCGACACCACCCGCGTGCCGGGCGTGCTGATCCACGTGCAGGCCGTCCGTTCGATGCTCTACCACGGCTTGGTCGAGGCGATGCCTGCGCCGGTGCACTACCTTCTCTGCCTCGTCGCGCTCGGCTTTTTTCTCCTGCGCACACGACCGGCCAAGATACTGCTGCTTGCGGTTGCGATCGCCGTCGCGATCGCGGGCTCGGTGCTGCTGCTCTGGAAGGGCATGCGCGTGGAAGGTGCGACGCTCGCGGTGCTCGCGGTCCTCGCGTTCGCCGCGCGTGCCGCATTCGACGCCTGGGAACGCGTGCGCGAGCGGCGTTTTCTCTCGGGCGCATTCTCCAGTTATGTCAGCCCGCAGATACTCAAGGAAATTCTTGCCGGGCGTATCCAACCGGGAACCGCCGGCGCCCGGCGCCATGTGTGCGTGATGTTCTGCGACATTCGCGGCTTCACCACCCGCGCCGAAAAGCTCGCCCCGGAGAAGGTCATCGCCCTGCTGAACGACTACTTCGGCGCAGTGACCTCGGCGATCTACAAGCACGGCGGAACCACCAACAAGTTCATCGGCGACGGACTGCTCGCTTTTTTCGGTGCGCCGCAGGAGCTGCCCAATGCGTCGAAGAGCGCGCTCGAAGCGGCGCAGGACATGCTGGTCAACCTGCAGGCGCTGAATCGCCGGCTCGTCGACAGCGGCCAGGAGCCGTTGCAGGTCGGCATCGGACTGCACGCCGGCGAAGTCGTCCTCGGGCATGTCGGCGGTGCATCGCATCAGGAGTACACCGCGATCGGCGACGTGGTGAACCTCGCCTCGCGCCTCGAAGGCATCACCCGTGAAGTCGGCTTCCCCGTTGTCTGCTCCGCGCCGGTCGCGGACTCGGTCGGACGTTCGGGCGGTCTCGCCGATCTTGGCGAGCGCCCGGTGCGAGGCCATACATCGATTCATCTCTACGGCTGGCAGCCGCCGCTGCTCGCCGACGTCCCGCTCACCCCGAAAACCGCCTGAGGTGCGAATCATGAAACTGTCCGCGCTTTTTTCTGCCGCACTCCTGCTCACTGCATGCCTGCTTGCACCGGTCTCCGCCGCTGCGCCGGTCGCGATGATCACCGACATCAAGGGCAAGGTTACGCTTGTCGACGGCTCGCGCTCCCGACCCGCGACCGTGCTCGCCTATCTCGAAGCAGACAACCGGCTGCAACTCGAAGCCGGCTCACAGGTTGTGTTGTCCTACTTCACCAAGGCAATCGAAGTGACCCTCTCCGGGCCGGGCGAGGCCTCGGTAGCCACCGACGGCGCCCGCGTCAGCAAGGGCGCCAAGTCGACGCAGCGCTCGCTGGACGCAGGCCGTATCGACACCGCGAGGAAGTTCGAACCGATGGCGCGCGAAAAGCTCGCGCTTGCCACGGTGCACATGCGCTCTTCGCCCAAGCCTGCACCGCGGCCGACCTCACCGGTGGACACCGTCATCATCAATACGCGCCCGTCGCTTGACTGGGCGGAACTGCCCTCGGCCACCGGCTATCGCGTGGTGGTGCGGGATGCCTCGGGCATGACGGTACTGGATCAGCAGGTTGCAAAGCCGCCTCTGGCGATCGGCGCCGATCGGGCGCTGCGCGCGGGCGGGGACTACGAGTGGCGCGTGGAAGCTAAGCTCGCATCGGGCGCTGTGGTCGGCGCGGATGCGAAGTTCTCGGTCGCCGACGCGGGACGGGGGAAGGCGGTCGAGCAGTCGCGTCCGGCAGCGGACGCGAGCTTCTCCGAGCGTCTGCTCTATGCCGCGCAACTGGAGTCGGAGGGGATGCGCGAGGCCGCAAGGCCGCTCTGGCAGGCCTTGGCGCGGGAGCGGCCGGACGAGGACGCCCTGAAGCGCTGGGCGGGCGAATAGAGGGCCTCGCTTGAGCACACTGGCGGGTGGCGCGTTCCGGCAGGGCCTGCGGCATATCGGCGGCTACATTGCCTTCGCCGCCCATGTTGCCACCCACCTGCGTGCATTGCGCGTTCCGCCCGTTCGCGGTGTTTTTCAGCGCCAGCTCTATTTCAGCGGCATCCAGGGCCTGCCGCTCACTGCGGTGCTCGGGCTGATCGCAGGCGCGATCGTCGTCACGCAGGCCACTGCGCTGGTCGGCGCGAACAGCGAGCTGTCGGTGCGGGTGCTTGGCTGGACGGTGATCGGCGAACTCGGCCCGCTGCTTGCCGCGATCATCCTGATTGCGCGCTCGGGGGTTGCGGTTGCCACCGAACTCGCGCTGATGGCGAGCAACCGCGAAGCGGACACGCTCGTGAGCCTGCGGATTCCACCGATGGACTATCTCGTCGTACCGCGCGTGGCGGCGCTTACGCTGTCATCGGTTGCACTTGCAGTTTATTTTCAGGTGGTCGCGATCGCTGGCGGCCTTGGCGCGAGCGCGCTGTTCCAGGACGCCTCCTTCGTCACGCAGATGGGGCGTTTCCTCAACGTGCTGTCGTTCGCAGAATTCGGCGCATCGCTTCTCAAGAGCGCGGTGTTCGGCGTTGCGGTCTCGGTCGTGGCCTGCTATCACGGGCTGAATGCGCCGCCGACCATCACCAGCGTCCCGGTAGCGGCAACCCAGTCGGTCATCCACGGACTGGTGGCGGTATTCCTCGCCGATGCCCTCTTCGCCTACCTGCGGTTCGCGGTGCTCTGAAAAACCCGCCTGCGATCCGCTTCCGTTCAGCTGCCATGGCTGTTTTTCAAGGAAAATACCCGAAGATGTTGCTAATTTTAGCAATCAGAAAGACCTCTTCCACTTATGGCGCCTCGTTCTAAGAACGGGAAAGTACGCAATTTTTCCTCATCGGCAATCGCGATGTCCGGCCCGGGCCTGCATTTACGGTACGCAGTCCGGATTGCGTGCACCCACCACCAGATTGCGCACGCCACAACCGGTGTTCGTCTCGCGCGGCGCGGGAGCGCCGGTGTCGGTAGTGCAACGCGGATCCCGCGCGCCGACCAGCAGGGTTCGCACGCCGCAGGCGGCGTTTTCTACCGTCGCCGGAGCAGCCGCCGGCACTGCGGTGCCAGCGCGCACCAGGATCATGTTTCCGAGCGGCTCGGGAGCGAGAATCTGCGGCGATTGCGGCCCGAGCACGCGGTTGCGAAGCTTGTCCACCACCGGCGTGGCCGCGCCGAACATCTCGTTGAGCGTGATGAATCCGTCGCGGTTCGCGTCACCCTCGCCGCGCAGGCTGTTCAGCATCGCGAACGTAAAAAGACCGTGTTTCCCCGGTGGATATTCCTGCGACTCTTCATTGCCCTTGGATGCCACGACGAGTGAGAACAGCGACGACGCCGAACGCTTGGAGAGCGAATGCACGTCGAGCTTGCCTTCGATGTTCTTTGCCTGGCAGGTATCGACGATCAACAGCCGCCTGCCCGCCACGCCGCGCAACGCTTCGAAGAAGCTCGACCAGCCGATGAGGCTGGTGATCTTTTTCGGTTCGCCCTTGATCACCGCGTCCACGTCCTCGCCGGTCGCATCTCGCGGCACGAAGTAATAGTTCCCCGCCGGATCGCTGATCCCGTGCGAGGCGAGAAACACGATCACCGTATCGCGCGGACCGGCGGCGGAAATGAAGTTCAGCGCCTCGAGTATCGCCGCGCGCTCGGGCTTGTCGGGCGACACATCGGACAACACCCGGGTGTGCACCTTTGAATACTGGCGTTTGCCGTCGGTTGCAAAAAACCGCTCGAGTTGCTCGGCATCGCGTGCCGCAAACGCGAGATCGGCGCCGTTGAGCTTCGGAAAATGATTCACACCGACGGCGAGCAGATACAACTCGCCCGGCGCAGGGCGCGTAATCGCCGCTTCGCGAAGCGAAAATGCCTTTTCGGCCAAGCCGATCGAGCGACCGTTGTTGACCTCGATGCGCACCACGCTGTCACGCGATTGCAGTTCGACTTCCACTTCGCGAGCGAACCGCCCGTCCTCGCGGGCCGCGAGCCGCCTTTCCCTTGTCGGTGTGACCGGAATGTTGTTCACATAGACGGCGTAGTCGCGCATCGGCAGGCTGTTCTTTTCCACTTCGAAGGCGACCTTCAACCTTGCGGTGCCATCGGGCAAAAGCGCAGAAGCCATTTTCCCGATGCGAATTCGCGGCGGGGCGATCAGCGCGAGGTCCTTGATATCGAAGGCCTCGCCGCCGCGGGCCGCCACTCCCGATTCACGGCCCCGACTTGCGAACCAGGCTTCGAGCACATCCGGTCGGTAGAGAATCCGCTCAAACTGGACCGCACGGTAGAAATCGCCCGAGCGATCCTTGCCGCGATTGAGGTGCCATCCCACAAAGTTGTCTCCGTAGTTGGAGGACACGTAGTAGCCCTGCGGCGTGAATGCAATCCACTCCTCGCCGCCGCCGTGAATGAAGGCGGCCATCACCTCGACCCCGTCCTGCGTGCGATACCAGCGCAGCGTTCCGTCGCTCAGCGCGGCAAGCAGGAGTTCTCCGTCCCCGGTCGCGTTCACCGCCCAGACGATGCTCGGCACCTGGGTGCGCCAGCGCTGGCGTCCACTGGCGTCGACCGCGCGGATCGCCCATTCGGTGCCGAAGTAGACCGCGGACCCGTCAGGTGCAAGCGCATAGCTGCGCGAGGTTTCATAGTCGTCCAGCGCGATCTTGCTGCCATTGACCGTAGGCGCCATTCCGTCTTTCCAACCCGCGACGGCCAGACCTGCGGCTGTGGTCCGCGGCGATGCGACATCGCCCCCAGGTGCCGGGACTGGTGCAAGCGTGCGCTCGCGAAGGGAAAAACGCATGCGGCGGTTCCGCTCCGGATAAAGGCCGAACTCCACCACCGAACCATCGCGCGACACGCGAAGCTCGGGTCCGATTTCACGAAAGCTGATGATGTCCGCGGAGACAAACAGCGTCTTCGCGCCGCGCGCATCGACGATGCCGAACGCGGGGTCCTCGGTGGAAAAGGCCATCGCACCATCGGCCAGAGTCTGCAGATCCGCCACCCTCCCGTGTCCGAGCGGGAACCGCTCCAGCTTGCCGCGTCCACCTTCGGTCCACCGATACAGCGACGTTGCGCCCACGCCACCCTCGTCACCCGCGACATAAAGGAACCTGCCGTCCGAAGACCACGCCACTTCCGACACGATTGCTTTTTCGGGCAGGCCCGAAGGATCGGCGCTGAACAGGGTGCTGAAGTCGCGTGAGGACATAACGGTGACTTCGTGACGGTCGAGATGGCCGAGCGCTATGCGTTCGCCGTCGGGAGAAAACCGTACTGACACCGGCTTGGTCGCGGCGGTCAGGCGTTTGCGACCGATCAGTTTCGCGTTGGCATAGATGCGCAGATAGCCGTCGAGCGCGACCACTGCCAGGCGGCCGTCCCGATGAAAATCGGCCGCCATGACCTTGTCGCCGAACTCGCGATCGTGCGCAAGCAACTGCCAGTCGGAGGTGCGATAGAAGTGCAGGCCGGCGTTCGCCTGGAGCCCTATCGCGAGAACCGCGCCGTCCGGGGAGAAATTCAGCGTGCCGATGACATCACGCAGACCCGCGATTCGCTGCACGATCTCGCCGGATTCGGCGTCGAAGATGTACACCGAATTGCTGCCGTCCCAGTCCCAGCCGGTCCAGCCGCCTACCGCGATCAACCGTCCTTCGGGGTGCGCCGCGACCGCAAACACCCGGCCTTCATGCAGGTCACCGACCGGCAGCCGCAGCACATTGTGCAGGCGCCCCTCGGGCAACTGCCAGATGCGTACGGTCTTGTCGTCGCCGCCGGTGATCAGGCGGTTGTTCCTGACATCCACCGCCAGCCGGCGCGCCATCGAGGCGTGATTACCGGTTTCGATCCTGAGAAACGGGCTTGCCGGAGGCTCGGCCGCGAACGCGCCCACGCCGACAAACAAAGACCAAAAAACGATCAGGCCTCGAACGAACATCTGCGTCGGCCCGGCCGCGCTACCCGGGATTCAGCGATCGTCGCCCGATCCGCGGGCGGCGGCCTGCTGGAACGGGGACTGTGCGAAATAGGAGTTGTCCCCGGATCCCTGGCCACTCACCACGTGGTTGTTTTGCGAGAACACGTCCGGCGGCGCACCGCCGCTCGCCCCACTGCGGCCGAGGTCCGCCGATTGGGAGACGCCGCGACCGCCGACCACGACCGGAGAACCGCCGGTGGCCGAACCGCCGGGAGCGGCGCTGGTCGCCGCCGCCGATGAGGCGTCGGTTCCGCCCGAGGTGGCGCTGTTGGCCGTTGACGTGCTGCTCGTCGAGCCCTGCGATGCGTTCGCGACCGTCGCAGAGGAGGACGAGGCGGTGCTGGACGCGGTGCTCGAAGCAGTACTCGCAGCGGCAGTAGAGGTCACCGCCGTTACGCCGGGAAGGGAGATTTCGGACAGGAAGGTGGCCGTGCTTGCCACGTTGTTGGGGCTGGGCGTGCTGAACTGCCCGCCGGTCGGGAGCGCCACCGTGCCGGTGTACTGGAAGGAATCCGCATTCATTCCCCCGAACCCGTTACCCGCCTTGTTTCCGTTGCTCAAAGTGGTCTCGGTTCCTCCCACGTTGACGGTAACGCGGTCAACACTACCCCCGGCGGTGCCGGCGCTTGCGGTGGTCGCGGCCGGTATCTTCACGTACAGTTCGAAGGTATTCGCGGCGAGCGGGAAATTGCCTTCGTTGCCGCCGGTCGGCGCATTCGTTGCGCCTTGCGCATTGGCCTTGGCGATGGTGTAGCCAGGGTTGTCCTGATACAGGTTGGTGGTACTGCGAGCCGTGTACAAGCCGTTGCCGGTCGCGGTGAATCCGAGTGTCCCGCCCAGCGTGACGGTACCGGTTGTATCGATCGCCACCTCAAAATGCCGCGTCGGAGCGGCAGTGACGTTCGCCCGGGTGAGATTCAGCTCGAAGCCCTTGAAGTAATGCAGGCTGTTGACCGGCGTGGCACCGTCCCAAACAAGGCCGCCGTTCGCCGTCACCCCGCCGTTGCCGGAACGCAGGGTAACCACCGCGGTGACGCCGTCCCAGAGCGTGACGTTGTCGTTGCTGCCGTTGAACGTGGTTGAGACCAGCCCGGACGCAATGAGCTTCGCATCCGCCGTCGTCGTCACGCCGTTGGTGACATCTGTCTGGTAGAACTCCGTCCCGCCCGCGCGCTTGTTGAAGAGAAGTTCATTGCCTGTCGGGTTGACCTTTCCGACACCGTTCAGGGTGATGCCGCCGCTGGAGGCAAACAGGCTGTTGCGCAGCAGGATGTTCGTGTTCGCCGAGCCGCCGCTGCCGGCGGAATTTCCGAGCGTGATGTTTCCACCCGAATCAATCGCGCCGTCGAGCGTGATGTCCGCCGTGCCGGTGGCCACGCTTACGTTTCCGGCCGACTTGATCGCCTTAAGGCCGACGTTGCCGGTGGCGGACACCGCGAGCGAACCCAGGCCGGTGCCCAGGCTTCCGCCGAGTCCCTGGGCGAGCGTGACCGCACCTGCGGTTGAGGTCACGCTGACCGCGCCGGTCGTGACGAGATGCTGTGCCGTGACCGCGCCGCTCGCGCTCAGGGTGATGGCAGCGTTGCCTGCATGAATGGTGGTCGGCGTCGCCGCACCGCCGCCGGTGGCGGCCATGCTGAGCGTGCCTGCGGTGGTGGAGATCGAGACCGCGCCGTTGTTGGTGTAGATGTCCTTGTTGATCGCCACGTTGCCTGCGCCCGAGAGCGTGAGCGCGCCGCCGGCGGTGCCGCTGCGCCCGTCAATCACCGAGCTCACGGTAATGTTGCCCGCGCCGGTATTGGTCGAGTTGGCGCCGCTGCGCAGCGTGGTCATGATCGCGTTGGCGGTTGCCGCATCAATGGTCAGATCCGTAGGATCCAAAAGAAGCGTGCCCGCGCGGCTGAGATCCACCGTGCCGGTGAAGCCGAGTGTGTTCCTGCCCGACACCTCGATGAAGCCGCCGCCTCCGCCGCCCGCGCCGCGCGCCGCGACATGGCCGTCGTACTGCGTATGACCATCGGACCAGATGGCGATCTCGCCCCCAGCACCGCTGGATGTCGCGTTGGCCGCGATCAGCGACCCCGATTCGATCGTCGTGCTCCGGGCACGCGCGACGGAGCCGCTGCCATGAAAATCACCGCCCACCATGATCTTCCCGCCGCCGGCGCCACCGGACGCATCCAGCAGCGCGCCGCCCGCGATCATCACATCACCGCCGAGCACGCTTACGTTGCCACCTCGCTGGGCGTCACCCGTACCCGTGGCATCCAGCAAGCCGGACACGCGCACATCGCCGTCACCCGCGTGAAGCACGATCTCGCCACCGCGCTGCGTCACCGCCTGCGCGCGAACGACGCCGCTCATGTTGATGACGTTATCGAGCACCGACTTGGCGGCATTGGCGGTCAGTATCACGCTCCCGCCGTTGGCCTCGATCGTGCCCGCCTGATCGACAAACGCCCGCAAAGGCCGGCCGGACGCGTCGGTCAGCCGATCCGCGACCTTGTCATCCACGGCAAAGCTCACCAGCTTGTCGCCGTACAGATCCAGTGTGAATGCATTGCCTGAGGCGAGCGCGACACGGCCAAGGTTTGCGCGGATCACGCCCTGATTCGACACACCCGGCGCTATCAGCGCTACCAGGCCGCCGTCCGCCGCGGTGATCATGCCTTCGTTGATGACGGTGGCGCGACGATTGATAACCTCATCGAACGAGAGACGACCCGCCATGAAGTTCGAATTGGAAATGTTCGCGGTCGTCGCGACGAGGCTCCCGACATCGAGGCGCGAGTTCTGCCCGAAGAACACGCCGTTGGGATTGACGATGAACACCTGGCCATTGGCCGTCAGCCGGCCTAGGATCACCGACGGGTCGACGCCGACGACGCGATTGAGGATCGCCGACGACGCTGAAGGCTGCTGAAAATTGACCAGTTCGCCCGCGCCGATCGAGAAACCCTGCCAGTTGATGACTGCGCGATCGCTCGCCTGGACGATGTCCGTACGGGTCGCCGAAGTTTTCGTGATCGTGGCCGCACCCGCCTGCACGACGCCGCCCTGGGGCGCCGCCTGGACCGTGCCTGCGCAGGCGATCGCCATCAGCGCAACCAGCGGTCTGATTGTTGACGGAATGTACGACGCGGGCAGATTCGTAGGACGAGTTAGCATGTTTCGACCTCTCCCGATGAGTCGGGTCAGATGCTGGGATGAATCAGAAATTTGCCTGAACGCCCGCGAACAGGCGCGCGCTCCTGTTGCCTTCGGCGGATACGGTCTTGACCAGTGGCACACCAAGCTCAAGGAAGCCGCTCATGTTTCGCTGCAGGTTGAAGCGAACGCCGAGGCCTGTGGAAGACGCCGATTGCCGGGCAAGTTCACCCGGATGCGGCGAGCGACGGGTGATCGTTCCCACGTCGTAGAAACCGTAGGCCATGTAGTCGCGAACGACGCCGGTCGAAGTATCGTTGTAGCGCAGTTCGAACTTGAGCCCGAGCCCGGAGTCGCCGATGAGTTCCGCCGCATCGTGTCCGCGACCGAACTGCTCACCGCCGAACGCGAACTGCTCCGGGGCGAGAAGATTCGTCAGGCCTTGCTGGCCGGACAGCGCCCCGAGCACAGACCACTTGGGCACGATGGATTGCAGGCGCGCGGCGTAATAGCTCAGCTTCTGGAATCCGGCAGGCACATTGGTGCGCGAACCGTCAGGCGCCCGGTCGGACGCACCGAAACTGTTCATGCCGCGCGAGTACTCAAGATCGGCGATGTTGACGCCGCGAAGCGCATCCACGCCGTCCCAGGTCACGCCGAACCGTACTGCGCGTATCTGGTCGCGCTGCTGAAACGTTCCCGCGAGAGCATCCGAACGACCATCGCTCCATCCTAAGCCGCCACGCAGGTAGATGTTCTGCACCCGCGACCGAACGAGCGGATAGCTCAGGCTGGTCTGTGCGGTGATCGATTGCGTCTGCAGGCCGGCGAGCGTCGGCCCCACGCCCGGCTTCGCGTTGGCCATCGTGAGGGAACCGGCGAGCTTCATTCCCCGAGTTCCTAGGGGTCGCTCGTGCGACCCCGAGAGAAGCGTCATTTCGCTATCGAACGGGGTGCGCATGAAGCGCACGCCAGTGCGATCACCCGCACCGAACATCGAATTGAAATCCGCATCGGCAGTAATCCTAACCGGGCCAAGAAACTTGCTGCCACGGTTGTTCAGGCCGACGGTGACAGTACGGGGCGCCTCGGAAACGGACACGGTGAGATTCGATGCGCCAGCCTGCGCGGAAGGCGCCAGCGTCGCCCGGGCGGTCACGCCCGCGAGGTCGTTTATCAGGAGCAGCGCCCGTTCGAGAACATCGGCTTTCAGCGGGCGGGACTGGCGGATGCGATCGAGATACGCATCCACGAGATCGCGTGGGGCCCGGACGAGCCCTTCGACGCGCGCATTTGCAACATAGCCTTCGACCGCCTGCAACCTGACCGCACCGTCGCGAATGCTTTGCGCGGGAACGACCACCTGGGAGAGAATGTAACCGTCGTTCCGGTAACGTCGAGTGAGGGCTTCGGCCACCTGATAGATCTCGGCAAGCGTTACTTCCTTGCCGAGATACTGCGTATAAGCGTCCTGCAACTTGGATTCGGGGTACACCGTGCTGCCCTCGACGGACAGCCGGGTCAATACAAATCGGACGGAAGCCGCGTTGGCAGGTGGCCTCTGATCAGGCCCGGGAGGAACAACCGCTTCGCCACCGCCCGGCCTCGTCTGCGGAGGCGCCTGTAATTGACGTTCGAGCTGACCGGGTTGCGCTCCGCCCGGTACTTGCTGTGCAAGTACCGGCAAAGAGGCAGCCGAAATCGACAGCACACCTACCCAAAGGCTCGCCCGCATCGTTGCCCCTCCCGGCACACGTTTGCCGGAATCGCTTCCGGCATGCGAAGAATGTGCGAGTTTAGTCGCTAATACGCGATTGTGCGACTGTGCTCGCAGTGCGCCGACCCAAATGAAGCCGCCTGCATTTTCTCAACAGGCGGCCGCAAAAGCCGGCACCGACCGCCCTACTGGCTGGTGTGCGCGAACGTGATCGACTGGGTGATGACGGGAAAGGTCTTCCCGGGCGCAACTTCCTGCACAAAATTCGAGCCGTACTTTTCATCCTGACGGAACACCCGATTGGCTGCCGCAGCTTCACCGAATGCACGGCGATCCCGCACGGCTATGACCAGTTGCTCCTTGCCGGTATTACCGGAAAGTTCGAACCATTCGTCCGCCGCCAGCGGCAACAGCACTTCCTGACCGAGCGGAATCGCAACCACGTCGTTGCCGCTCGGGTATACGCGCTTCTGCTCACCTTTCGGATTGATGTTGTCGATCGCGACCAGCCCCTCGAAGGTGGACACGACCCGAAGCTTGAACTTCTCGCCGGTCTTGAACCCGTCGCTGACCGAGCGCACGCTGGTCGGCTTGCCGGTGGAATCGAGCGCAACGATCGCCACATGGACGCCTTCGTAGTTCGGGTCCTTGCCCTGGACTTCCAGCGGCTTGGTGGGCCTGCCGAGAACAACGTCACGGGAAGCAACGAATTGTTCGGTGATCGGTGTGGCACTACGCGAATACATCGGGTAGCCGGCCGGCGCCTGGGGATACGCCCCCTGCTGCGGGTACCCCGCCTGCGGGGGATACGAGGGCTGGAGATTGGACTGTACCGGCGGGTACCCGGGTTGGGACGGCGGATAAGCAGCCGGCTGGCCCGGGTATGGCTGCTGTGCCTGCGGATAGCCCTGCGGCGGATACGGTGCTGGCTGAGGCGGGTAACCCGCAGGCTGTTGCGCATAGCCCGCCGTTTGCTGGGGAAACCCTACGGGCTGCTGTTGTTGCGGATAGCCTGCCGGCTGCTGCGGATACTGAGCGCCCGCCTGGGGAAACTGCTGCCCTGCCTGCTGCGGATACTGCGGTGCTGCCTGAGGAAACTGCTGCCCCGCCTGCTGCGGATACTGCGGTGACGCCTGAGGAAACTGCTGCCCCGCCTGCTGCGGATACTGCGGTGACGCCTGCGGAAACTGCTGCCCCGCCTGCTGCGGATACTGCGGCGATGCCTGCGGAAACTGCTGACCCGGCTGCGGATACTGCGGCGATGCCTGCGGAAACTGTTGCCCCGCCTGCTGTGGAAACTGCGGTGCTGCCTGAGGAAACTGCTGCCCCGCCTGCTGCGGATACTGCGGCGATGCCTGCGGAAACTGCTGACCCGGCTGCGGATACGCGGACGCATCCTGCTGCTGCGGATACGCAGATTGCGCCTGCTGCGGAAACCCGGGCTGCCCCTGCTGCGGATACCCGGGTTGTCCCTGCCCCGGGAAACCGGGCTGCCCCTGCATCGAATAGCCCGCCGGCATCGCACCACCAAACGGAACACCCGGCTGCATGCCCTGTTGCTGGCGCCCACCCACGATCATGTTTGCGAACGCGTCAATCGCGCCGATCATCGCGCCCTGCACCATTTGCCCGGCCACTCCGGGTTGCCCCGGCACGCCCGGCTGGAATCCGCTGGCCGGCGATGGCGCGAACCCGTTCTGAGGTATGGCGCCGGTCATGCCGCCTGTAAGACGGCTGCTCAGCCAATCCCCGAATGAGGAAAATACAGAGGACCCGAGGATCTTGATCAGAGCGCCCCAGATGAAGCGCGGCTGGACTTCGTTGGATTCCTGGGCGGGCGCCGGCGATTGGGCATGCGAGGGCAAGGCAAACACGACGCTAAATGCAATGACGACCGCGCTCGCGCGCGGAGACATTCTTTTCATGACAATTCCTCCCTGAATCCGCCATGGCTCGGGCAACGATAGCACGAAGAACACGACGGTCTGGGTGTACAACGGGGCTGCGCCGGCGGCGTTGACCCCCGCGCAGGGCAAGTTCTTCGAGTGAGTAATAAGTCACGGATAGACGCAAGCTCCAAAGCGTCACGTCGACCGTCGATGCACGAACCGCGTTATTCAGCGGAACAACCGGGAGGAATACATGCAACGGGATATCGAACGCAACTTCGGGCGCAGGACATTCCTGAAATCTGCCGGCGCGATTGCCGGCTACGCCGCGCTTGGCCAGGCGACGCACGTTTTCGCGGCAACACAGGACAGCCGTGCCATTCCGCTTGTTTCATACCTAGAAATTGGCGGCGAATTTCATCGCGGAACCTGGATCGACGGCGGCGGCCCTCAGGCACCGGTGATGGCGGGGGCCGTCGGTCCGGATGGCACGGGTCCCAAAATGAACGGCCCCACGCGGTTCGATGACATCCAGTTCCTGCTCCCGATGGCGCGGTCAAAAACCCTCTGGCCATGGATTCTGGAGTCTCTGACAGGGTCGGTAAGAACCGGCGCCCGCAGGGAGGCAAGCCTCTTCTGGTTCGACCCGACGGCTTTGCTGCAGCCGATCTTCCAACTCAAGCTGGGCGGCTCGGTTCTCACCGAGATCCGTTTCCCGGGCGCCGTTGCCGCCGAAAAGGAAACCGCCCAGATCGCGCTCAGGATTGCCGCAGATCAGTATCAGTTTCCACCGCCCCCACGGTTGCCCACTCCGCCGCAAATACCCGCCGGATTCGTGACGGGTAACTCATCCATGTACCAACTGCAGATCCAGGGGCTGGAGAGCGAAACCCGCTATGCCACGAGGGTGACACCGCCCCTTTGGACCCGCAAACTGGTTCCCGATACGCGGTTGGATGCCCGCCAATCCGAGTTCCGTCTCGGAGCAGCGGAAATCGGCCCGCTCAGATTCTCGATACCGCTGAACCCGGCCGTACCCGCCGTTGGGCTGCGACGGTGGTGCGAGAGCGTGCTGCTGCGAGGGGAGCAAAACGACCGCCGGCCGGGCGTTCTGACCTACGGCGCTGCAAACGGGCGCGATGACGCCGCCCGCCTCGGGTTCGTCCAGCTTCTTCCCTACAAGATGGGGTTTCGCGGCGTGCCCGGCGGTGAAGGATTAATCATGGACATTGAAATGTCCGTGTTCCAGATGACCGCAGCCTGAGGCCCGGCCCGCGCCGTTCGGGCCCCGCCGTTGATGCGGTAAGCTAGGGGCGGCCTTCGGGATGATTGCCGGGGCTGCCAGAGGCGCGCGGCGCCAAACACCATCATCGACGGAGAGAAATCCCATGCTGAAGCTCTATGGCCAGTACCGCTCGCGTGCGTTCCGCGTCTGCTGGCTGCTCAAGGAATCCAACATTCCCTACGAGCACGTGAATGTCACGATCAACGTGCCGAACGCGACCGCGAAGGAAGACTGGTACCGCGGGCTCAACCCGAACGCGCGCGTGCCGACCATCGACGACGACGGCTTCGTGATGTGGGAATCGGCGGCGATCAACTTCTACCTCGCCGAGAAGTACAAGAGCCCGCTCCTGCCACCCGACATGGCAAATAAGGGGCGCGCGCTGCAATGGGCCTTCTTCATCTCCAACGACGTCGAAGGCGACATGATCCTGGTGTTCCAGCACCGCTTCCGCTTTCCGCCGGAGAAGCGCAATCCGAAGCTCGCCGACGAGGCCGAGCCGAAACTGCTCGCGAAGATGCAGTTGCTCGAGGACCATCTGAACAAGTCGCCGTATTTCCAGGGCGACAAGTGGGGAATGGCCGATTTCATCGTCTCGAGCGTGATGTACGCGCTGCTCGAGATGAATTACGACAAACTTGCGCAGTTCCCGAAACTCAACGCTTTCCTCACCGCCTCGGCCGCAAGGCCTGCGGCGGTCGAGGCGATCAAGCTGCGCAATTCGTAAGATTCGTTTTTTCGGACCGGCAGGGAGATGCGCTCCCCCGCATCACCCTGCCGTATTTCACCGCGTTGTGCATCGTGGCATGCGCCGCGGCAATTGAACTCCCGGAGGCTCCATGACCCAGGCCGTATGGAACGGCGCGGTGATCGCGCAAAGCAATGACTGCAGAACGGTGGAAGGCAACCGCTATTTTCCGCCGGACGCGGTAAAGCCCGATGTGTTGCGCCCGAGCGAAACCCATACGGTGTGCGGATGGAAAGGCACCGCGAGCTATTACGACGTGGTGGTCGACGGAAAGACCAACAAGGACGCGGCCTGGTACTACCCGGATACGAAATCGGCGGCGGACAACATCAAGGGCTACATCGCCTTCTGGCGGGGCGTGGAAGTCACCGAGTAAGACGTTCGCCCCAGAAGTTCGCGCCCGAAGCCGTGGACCGGTTCATCACCGACATTGCGCAACTGCTGGCACCGCTCGGGCCGATTACGGTCAGGCGGATGTTTGGCGGACACGGTGCCTACTGCGACGGATTTTTCATCGCCATCATTCACGATGGCACGCTGTGGCTGAAGACCGACGAGCTGACGCGGGAGCAGTTCCTCGCCGCAGGCGGCGAGCAGTTTGTGTATCAGCGCCTCGAGAAGGAAGCGTCCCTCGGTTTTCACACCCCGCCGCCTGAAGCGCTCGAATCGCCGCCGGAGATGATCGTCTGGGGAAAGCTCGCGCTGGAGGCCGCGCTTCGCGCCCGCAACGCATCGCCCGCGACCAGGCGCAGGACCGCAAGAAAGGCCCCGCTCAAATCGCCGCAGAATCCGGGCGCCGGCTCACGTAAAGAAAGTACGCCGTCACGAGGCCGCCGGCGAGCATGAGACTCGCGCTCGCCGCGATCCAGAATCCCTTTGCCCCCAGCGGAGCCATCCAACCCTCGATGCCGCGCAGGCCGAGGGTTGTGCCACCGCCCAGACCCACGCCCCAGAGCGCCACGGCATAAATCACCATCGGCACGACCGCGCGCTTGTAACCCCGCAGCACGTTCACTGCAACCGCCTGCAGCGAATCAACAAGGTGATAGATCGCAACGAATCCAAGCAAGGTCGCCGCGATCGCGCTCACCGCGGGGTCAATCGTGTAGAGATCGGCGACGGTCTGCTTGCCGAGCGCAAGCGCCCCGCCGACGAACACCGCGCAGAGCATCGCCGCCCCCAGCCCGGCGATGCCGGTGGCGCGTGCGCGGGCAAATTCGCGCGCGCCGATCGCCTGGCCCACCAGAACGCTTGACGCATTGCCAAGCGCAAGCGGCAGCATGAACAGCATCGCCGCGAAGTTCGCCGCGATCTGGTGCGCCGCCGAGTTCTCCGGCCCCAGACGTGCGATGAACAGAGCCATGAAGGTGAAGCCCGTCACATCGACAAAGAACGTCAGCCCGATCGGCAAACCGAGCGAGATGATGTTCGCGATGCTCCTCCAGCGCGGCCAGCTCCAGCGCTCGAACACGCCGTAACGCCGATAGGCCGGATCCAGTCGACACCAGAGCCAACCGGCGATGCATAGAAACCACGCGATCACGGTACTCGACCACGCGCACCCCACGCCCCCGAGTTCCGGCACGCCGAGATATCCGTACATGAATACCCAGTTGAGCGGCACCTTGATCGCAAGCGCGCACAGGTTCAGGACCATCATGGTCCGCGGTTTCGACACCGCGGTTGAGAAACTGTAGAACACGCGAAACGCGAGCATCGCCGGCACGCCCCAGGACATCGCCACCAGATAATCACGGGCGCGAACCTCGACCTCGGGTGGCAACTCGCTGATCGCGAGAAAGGGCCCCGGATACCGCAGGATGAGAAAGCCCGCAACGGCCAGACCGAGTGCGAGCCAGCCCGATTGCCGCACTTCCTCGCCGATGGCACCGAAACGCTGCGCCCCGTAGAGCTGCGAGGCGATCGGCGAGAGCGCAAGCAGCACGCCCATCATCGCAACGAACACACTGAAATAGATGCTCGATCCGACGCCTATCGCGGCCAGATCCACAGTCGAGTAGCGGCCCGCCATCACGGTATCGATCAGGCCGTTGGTCATTACCGCAATCTGCGCGATGAAGACCGGCCAGCCGAGGCGAACGACGTCGCCGATGACACTTTTGGACATGAAAGGGGACGCTTTACTGGACGATGCGAGGTTGCCGGAACCGCCGGAAGTCGAAGCAGAAACGGTCAACGGCAAGGGGGGCGAATTATACTGGCTAACCTGACACCAACCCTCGCAGCCAAGACCATGCCCAGCCTCAAGCAGTTCATCGAAGCCCTTGCGCCCGCAACGCTCGCCGAAACCGCCCTTGCGCTCGGCAATCTCGCCAGCGGCGCAGCCGTGTCGATTCCCGTGGTCGTAGCGCGAGGCGCGCATCCCGGCAAGTGCCTCTGGATCAACGGCCAGGTGCATGGCGACGAGTTGAACGGCGTGTTCGCGGCGCTCGAATTTGTCCGCGCGCTACCGCTTGCCAAGCTCACAGGCACAGTGGTCGTGACCGCCACCGCCAATCCGTGGGCACTCGACATCCGGCGCAAGCGCGCAACGCAGGACGACCTCGACCTCGACCAGAGTTTTCCGGGACACGCGGACGGCCTGACCACCGAGCGCACCGCGGCGAAACTGTTCGAAGCGGTATCGGGCTGCGCGGATGCGCTCGTCAGCATGCATACGATGGGCACCCCCTTCGACTGCTCCCCGTTCGCGGTGTACAAGGTGGCATCGACAGGCGGCATTGACGAAATGACCCTGCTGAAGATGCTCGCCCAGTTCGAACCGGGTTATGCGTGCTACATGCCGGTCCATTCACGTCCGGGCGAACTGCCCGGCCATCTTGCGGGTTCGATCGATTACCAGCTGCTCGAGGCGGGAAAGCCGTCGTTCATGATCGAACTCGGTGCCGGCGGACGTCGTGACGAGCAACACGTAAAACAAGGAGTCGAAGGGATGGCCGGCGTGGCGGGTCTGCTCGGGATGCTCGAAGGCGCGACGCGGCCGGTGAAGACGGTGCGTCGCGTCAAGCGCTATCAGCACGTCACCTGTACCCGGGGCGGACTTTTCCGCGCCTCCAAACGCCCGGATGCGGTACTCGGCGCGGGCGAGGTCTACGGCGAAATCATCGATCTGCACGGCAAGGTCGTCGAGACCCTGTCGATCGACCACCCGGTTCGGCTGATCGGAATACGCCGTGACCCCGTCGTGCATTCGGGCGAGCGCGTGTCCTTCGTTGCGCACGAATGGGACGACGTCGCGCTGTAGAAGGCGGACGTACAAGGGGGGCACCCCCTTGTAAATCCCCCTGATTTTGGAGGGAACCGCTCGAGAAATCGTCTGCATTGTCGGGATTGTTCGGCGATTCCCCGGTCCTGACATTCAGAGCTCGTACATCTCCTGGCCGCCCTTGAGCGCACGCTCGACGCTCTTGCGGCTGAGCCGCGGCGAGAACAGTTCGAGAAAGTCGTAGGCGAATCCGCGAAGGAATATCCCGCGCTTGACCGCGATACGCGAGGTGTTGGTCGGAAACAGATGTGCGGCGTCGATGCGGCGCAGTTCGCGGTCACGATCCTCGTCGAACGCCATGGCGGCGACGATGCCCACGCCGAGGCCGAGTTCCACATAGGCCTTGATCACGTCCGAATCCGAGGCGGCAAGGACGATGTCCGGCTTGAGGCCCTTGGCAACGAAGGCCTCGTCGATATGCGTGCGCCCGGTGAATGCGGCGTCGTAGGTGACGATCGGGTAGCGCGACAGCGCCTCGAGCGTGATCGCCGAATCGCGAAGCAACGGGTGCTTCGGAGGAACCAGCACGCAATGCGACCATGTGTAGGCGGGCAGGGCGAGCAACTCCGGATACCCCGCCAGTGCCTCGGTGGCCACTCCGACGTCAGCGACACCGTCGATCACCATCCCGGCGACCTGTTGCGGCGTTCCCTGGTGCAGCGACAGGTGCACCTTGGGATATTTCTTGCGGAACTCGGACACCACGCGGGGCAGCGCATAGCGGGCCTGGGTATGCGTGGTCGCAATCGCGAACGTTCCCGCCTCGATATCCCGGAACTCGCTGGCAACGCGTTTGAGGTTGTCCGCCTCGTCAAGCACGCGTTCTGCGACCTTCAGCACCTGCTCCCCGGGCAGCGTCAATGAAACGATGCGCTTTCCACGGCGAACAAAGATCTCCACGCCGAGCTCGTGTTCGAGTTCCCGGATCTGCTTGGACACACCCGGTTGCGAAGTAAAGAGCTTTGCCGCTGCCTCGGTCAGATTCAGTCCCTGCCTGACGGTTTCGCGTATATAGCGGAGTTGCTGGAAGTTCATGGCAATCCCAAATCCGTGTAATTTGAATCTATATAATAAAAAACGATTAACTAATGATTACTAATTCTTTTTAAGCATATGGCCAGTCTAATACGATCGCGCCTTCTGGGAAAAGCCTGAATACATGTACATCTACGACGAAATCGACCAGCGCCTTGTGGACGAGCGGGTGGCGCAATTCCGCGACCAGACAACGCGTTATCTGGCCGGGCACCTTTCGGAAGACGAATTCAAGGCTTTGCGGCTCCGCAATGGCTTGTACGTCCAGCGCCATGCCCCGATGTTGCGTGTTGCGGTGCCCTACGGCCTGCTCCGCTCGGAGCAAATGCGCACGTTCGCGCATATCGCGCGCACCTGGGACCGCGGTTACGGGCACTTCTCGACCCGCCAGAACATTCAGTTCAACTGGATCCCGCTTCGGGATATTCCGGACGTGCTCGCCGAACTCGCCAAGGTGCAGATGCATGCCATCCAGACCTCGGGGAACTGCATTCGCAACACCACCACCGACCAGTTCGCGGCGGTTGCGGCCGACGAAATCGTGGATTCGTTCGTCTGGTGCGAAATCATCCGCCAGTGGTCAACGTTCCACCCGGAATTCACCTATCTGCCGCGCAAGTTCAAGATCGCGGTCAATGGCGCGAAACAGGATCGCGCAGCCGTACTCGTACACGACATCGGGCTGCACGCGATCAAAGCGGAGTCCGGCGAAACCGGCTTTCGCGTGATCGTGGGCGGCGGACTCGGCCGCGCCCCCTCGATCGGCCACGTCATTC
>CANIEV010000023.1 GCA_947466535.1 Betaproteobacteria bacterium | reverse complement strand
TTCGTCGCGCGAACCGGTGGACGATTACGTCGGAAGAATTCACGACGGCGCGAAGGGACTGCGCATCGGCGTACCCTCGCGCTGGATGGCTGCGAATTGCGATGCCGCGGTGGCGGATGCGCTGTCGCAGGCGTTGAAAGTCCTCGAGCACGAGGGGGCGATCCTCGTCGAGGTCGACGGTCCCGACATCGACGCGCTTTCGGACCTGCAAATGATCGTGATGCAGCCCGAGGCCTCCAGCCTGCATGCGAACGGCCTTCGCAATCATCGCGACCTGTACGAACGCGGCACGCGCGCCCGGCTGGAACCGGGATTCGCGATTCCCGCCACTGCTTACCTGGATGCATTGCGGCTGCGTGCCTCCGAGCTTGATCGTTTTTGCACGCAGACGATTGCGGGCGTCGATGTGCTCGCGACGCCGGTGATGGCGATCGGCGTGCCCACGCTCAGCGGTACCGGGCCGGGCAGCGGTGCGGCGGGCGGCAAGGCCATCGGTGATGTGACGCGCTGCCTGCGCTGGGTGAACTATCTCGGCGTGCCGGCGATCGCATTGCCCGCGGGATTCGACGACCGGGGCAACGCCGGCGCTCTCGCCGGAGGTCTCCCGGTCGGCCTGCAGCTGGTGTCGCGGCCGTTCACCGAAAGCCTGTTGCTGCGCATCGGACACGCCTTCCAGCGCGCCACCGACTGGCATGCGCGGCGGCCTTCGTTGCCCGAATCTCCCTCGTAACTGTATCTTTTCTGATCACGAATTCTCCGCTTTCAGGCGTGGATACTGGAGGTTCGCAGAAAATGTTCCGAAATTCGGAATAAAAAGCTTGATCTGGATCGAATCCCGGGCATTTCGGGGCTTGTGACCGATTTTCAGCGGTAGGATGTCGCATTGATCGATTTTTGGACGCGGAGCAGACGATGGGCAAGAAACTGAGCGATGCGCAGGTCGCGCAATTCCGGGAACAGGGTTTCCTTTATCCGGTGGATGCGCTGAGCGTGGCGCAGGCAGCGGCGTACCTCAAAAAGTTCGAGGACGCGGAAGCGCTCCACGGCCGCGAAATCGGCCGCAATTTCAACTCCAAGCCGCACCTTCTGTTTCCGTGGGCGGACGAGATCATCCGCCAACCCGCGGTGCTGGATGCGGTGGAGGACATCCTCGGCCCGAACATCCGCATGCTGCACGTGACCATCTGGCCCAAGCGCGCGCACGATCCGGCGTATGTGAGCTGGCATCAGGACGGCACCTACTTCGGCCTCGAGCGCCCGGCGCAGGTGACTGCCTGGGTCGCGTTGTCGGACGCCTCGGTGGAGGCGGGCTGCATGGAGGTGATTACCGGCTCGCACAAGCTCGGCCAGCTGCATCACGGCGAAGAGGTGTCCTCGAACAACCTGCTCTCCAAGGGCCAGACGATCGACGTCGAGTTCGAGCGCGGCAACGCGGTGCGCATGCCGGTGCGGGCGGGCCAGTTCTCGCTGCACCATCCCGACCTGATCCATTCCTCGCCCGCAAACAACGCGGATCACCGCCGGGTGGGCGTGGGCGCGGTCTACATCTCGACGGATGTGCGCTGCACCAGCAGCGTCCGGCTGACGTCAACGCTCGTGCGCGGCGTGGACACCTTCGGTTATTTCGACGACGAGCGCCGGCCGACGACGGATTACGGCCCGGAGGAACAGGCGCAGCACCGCGAGGCGATCGCGCGCTTTCGAAGCTCCAATCAGGAGCAGGCGCAGCGCTACTAGAAATCGGCTGCCCGCCGTTCCTGACCCCCTACGGCGGGCTACTGACTGCCGTTCCTCACGCGCTCGCGGATGCGCTCGCGCACCGGCACGAAATCGTAGGTCGGGTACACCTCGGCCTTGAACACGCCCCAGCCGCGGCGTTCGAGTTCAAGGTTCAGCACAGGCAACAGTTTTGGCGGCAGCTCGAAGGTGGCAATCTGCGCAAAGCCCATCGCCACCGTCCACGACACGATGCGCACGCCTTCGGGCGGAAAGCTCTCCCACCAGTCGCTCGCCTTCAGCCGGCTCTGCACATCGTCGAGCACCAGGCCCGCGTGGTGCTTGAGGATGACGGTGATCATCACCTTGTCGTCGTTGCCGGCCGGCGTCGTATCGCTCATGGGTTTTCCAGTTTCAAGTTTGCCAAAGCTCAGTCGGCCTTGATCCCCGCATCGCGGATGATCCGGCCCCAGTTGGCGAAGTCATCGCGCAGCGTCGCGCCAAGCGCCTCGGGCGTGCCGGTCGCGACATCGAAGCCGCGCGGCGAGAGCGCCGCCTTCACCTCGGGCACGTTCAGCCCGCGCACCGTATCCGCGTTCACGCGTGCGACGATCGCGGCGGGCATGCCGGCCGGCCCGAACAGGCCGAGCCAGGGATCACCGAGCTTGGTGCCGAAGCTCGGCAGGGTCTCGGCGATCGTCGGCACCTCGGACGAGTCGGCTCGACGCGCCGCGCCCGCGATCGCAAGTGCGCGCAGCTTGCCCGCCTTGATATGCGGGTTGAGCTGGCCGGCGACACCCGCGTACACCTGTACCCGGCCGGAGAGCAGGTCGGTCACGGTGGCAGCGGACCCCTTGTAGGGAATGTGCAGCATCTTGATGTCGGCCGAGCGCTTGATGAGTTCGCCGAGCAGGTGCTGGTGCGTGCCGTTGCCCGAGGAGCCGTAGTTGAGCTTGTCGGGATTGGCTTTCGCGTAGGCCACGAGCTCGGTCACCGACTGCACCGGCACCGACGGGTGCACCACCAGCGTAAAGGGCACCGTCACCACCTGCGAAATAGGCGTGAGGTCCTTCAGAACATCGAAGGGCATCTTCACCAGGTGCGGCGTGTTCACCAGCACGCTGTTGGTGGCGAGCAGCAAGGTGTAGCCGTCGTTCGGGCTCTTCGCGGCGTAGTCGACGCCGATGATGTCCCCGCCGCCCGGGCGGTTCTCTACCACCACCGGATGCGGCCACGCTTCGGTGAGCTTTTGCGCGAGGGCACGCGCCACCACATCGGCGCTGCCGCCGGGGGTAGAGGGCACGACCATCTTCACCGGGCGTGTTGGATAGGTTTGTGCACCGCTTGTGCCGGCAACAATAAGACATGCCGCGCCCATCAGAAACCGCAGGAATTGCATTGCTGACCTCGAAAAGGGAAGAAAGAAATACGAGTACGAATAACGAACTGTAGCCGCACTCTAGCGTCTCGGGGAGGTGTGTATCAATCGGTGTATCAATGGGCGCACTTTTTCGAAGCGAGTGAATTCTTCGCGAAGGACTGCCGTTGATCGCATTGGCTCGCTAAACTGCGAGTGACAGACGGATTTCAACATCGACGTTCCGTATTTCAGCATAACGATTAGAAGGCAGGGCGGTCATGGGCAAGAACCAATCCGGAGCGGATTCCACGCATCCGTCCGGGACGGATTACATCATTGTCGGAGCGGGCTCCGCCGGCTGCGTGCTGGCCAATCGCCTGTCGGAGGACAACACCGCAAAGGTGGTGCTGCTCGAGGCGGGCGGCTGGGACCGGCATCCGTGGATCCACATTCCGATGGGGTTCGGCCGCCTCCACCAGTTCCACATGTTCGACTGGAAGTACCACACCGAGCCCGAGCCGCATGTGGACGGGCGCAACATCGAGGTAGCGCGCGGCAAGGTGATCGGAGGATCCTCCTCGATCAATGCGATGGGCTACATCCGCGGAAACGCGGCGGACTACGACCGCTGGGCCGCCACCGGCCTGCCCGGCTGGGCCTACCGCGAGGTGCTGCCGTATTTCCGCCGCGCCGAGACCTGGGAAGGCGGCGAGGATACGTGGCGCGGTGGCGACGGTCCGTTGCGCACGCGCTACGCGCACTACGACGATCCGCTGATCAAAGCCTGGATCGCGGCCGGCAAGGCGAAGGGCTATCCCTACACCGAGGATTACAACGGCAAGCAGCAGGAAGGTTTCTGCGTCCTGCAATCCAACATCCACCAGGGCAAGCGCTTCAGCGCGGCCGCCGCCTGGCTCAAGCCCGCGCTGTCGCGGCCGAACCTTCGCGTCGAAACCGATGCGATGGTGACGCGCGTCCTGTTCGACGAATCGCGTGAAAGTCGGCGCGCTGTGGGCGTGGAATTCGTTCAGAACGGCGTGAAGAAGGTGATCCGCGCCGAACGCGAAGTGATTCTCTCGGGCGGCACCATCAATTCGCCGCAGACCCTGATGCTCTCGGGTGTCGGCGATCCCGACGAGCTCCGCGCGCAGGGCATCGAGGCGCGCGTCCCCTTGTCCGGCGTCGGCCGCAACCTGCAGGACCATATTGCCGCCGGCGTGATCTATTCGCGCAAATCGCAGGGACCGTCGGTAAACATCCTGCGGCTTGACCGGATCATCATTGAACTCGCGAAAGCCTATTTCTTCGGCACCGGTTTTGCCACCGAACTGCCCAGCGGCTGGCTCGCGTTCCTCAAATCGTCCGCCGAGCAGCCGGTCCCCGATGTGCAGCTTCTGTTCCGCGCGCTTTCTCCCACCGCGGGACCGTGGTTCCCGATTGCAAAGCCCGCATTCGAGGACGGCTTTGCATGCCGCGCGGTCCTGCTTCGCCCCGAGAGCCGCGGCAGCCTGAACATCGTGTCGGCCGACCCGATGGCAAAGCCCGCGATCCGGCTCAACGCGCTTTCCACCGAGAACGATCGCGCCGCGATCCGCCGCGGTGTGCGCATGGTGCGCGAGATCGCGGCGGCCTCGCCGCTTGCGCCCTTCATCGAGCGCGAAACCTTTCCCGGCGCGCAGGCGCAGTCGGATGCCGAGATCGACGCGTTCATTCGCAAGATCGCGGTCACCGCGCATCATCCGCTGGGCACCTGCAAAATGGGGCCGGCGTCAGATCCGGGCGCGGTGGTGGATGAACAGCTGCGCGTGCACGGCGCGGAGAATCTTCGCGTGGTCGACGCCTCGGTGATGCCCGACATGGTCGGCGGCAACATCAACGCGGCGGTGTACATGATCGCGGAGAAGGCGGCGGACATGATCCGGGGCAGGCAGCCGCTTGCGCCGGCGGCGGTATAGAACGAACGCAAAGAAACAGGCGGGAACATGGCAGAGAACACGAAGGCTTCGGCGAACAACGCCGCGCATACTGGCATCGGCGCATCGGTGGTGCGGGTGGAAGACGGTCGGCTTGTCACCGGTCGCGGCCACTACACCGACGACATGCTGCCGCCGGGGATGACGTTCGCGGTGATGGTGCGCTCGCCGCATGCGCATGCGCGTATCCGCTCGATCGACAAGACCGCCGCGCTTGCCGCGCCCGGGGTGCTGCTGGTGCTCTCGGGCGAGGACGTGCTTGCCGCGAAGCTGCGCGAGTTGCCCTGCATGGCGTTTCCGTCCGCGCCGGTCGGCCCGACGTACGATCGCGCGCTGCAGCACATTCTTGCCGTAGGCAAGGCGCGCCATGTGGGCGACGCGGTGGCGATGGTGGTGGCCGAAACCCTCGGCCAGGCGAAGGACGCGGCCGATCTGATCGAAGTCGACTACGAGCCCCTGCCCGCGGTGACGCTCGCCGATGCGCTCGCGCCGCATGCAGAGAAGATCTGGGACGACGCGCCGAACACGCTGGGCAATTGCAGCTTCCGGCTCGAGCGCGGCAACGCGCTTGCGGTGGCCGAAGGCTTCGCCCGTGCGGCGCACGTCACCAAACTCTTCACCCAGTACCCGCGGGCTTCGGCCAATTCGATCGAACCGCGCGCGGCGATCGCCTACGGCGACCCGATCGACGGCCGGATCACGCTCTGTTCCACCACGCAGATTCCCTTCCAGGTGCGCGAAGTCGTGGCGCATGCGCTCGGTCTGCCCGAGACCGGGCTGCGCGTGGTGGCAATGGATGTGGGCGGCGGCTTCGGCATGAAGGCGCAGATCTATCCCGAGGAAGTGCTGGTGGTGTGGGCGGCGAACACGCTCAAGCGGCCGGTGAAATGGCGCGGCGAGCGCAGCGAGGGCATTGCCGCCGACCAGCACGGCCGCCACCAGATCATCGAGGCGGAAATGGCCTTCGATGCCAACGGGCACGCGCTTGCGATGAAGGCCGCGGTCACGGTGGACCTCGGCGCCTATCTCGGTAATGCCGCCGGCGTGCCGCCGCTCAACGCGGCAATCTGCTACACCAGCACCTACGATATCCCACAGATCCACGCGACGGTGCAGGCCGCGCTAACCAACACCAGCCCGGTGGGGCCGTACCGCGGCTCGGGCAAGCCGGAGGCCAACTACGTCACTGAACGCCTGATCGACAAGGCGGCGCGCGAGATGGGCATCGACGTGGTGGAGATGCGCAGGCGCAACCTGATTCCGTCCTCGGCGATGCCTTACCAGACGCCCGGCGGCTACGTCTTCGATTCGGGCGATTTCCGCGCGGCGCTGGACCGTGCACTGGAGCTTGCCGACTGGAAGGGCTTTGCCGCGCGCCGTGCCGAAAGCGAACGCCGCGGACTGAAACGCGGCATCGGTATCGGCATGCACTGCCAGCGCGCGGGGAGCCTGTCCGAGCGCATGGAGATCCGCTTTGCGCAAAGCGGTGTCGTATCCCTGCACGTAGCCACCGTGTCCACCGGCCAGGGTCACGAGACGAGCTTTGGCCAGATGATCTCCGACTGGCTCGGCGTGCCGATGGAAAAGGTGCGCCTGTTCCAGGGCGACACCGACAAGCTTCTCTACGGCCGGGGAACCTTTGCCCAGCGCAGCATGATCGCCGGTGGCTCGGCGCTGAAACTCGCCGCCGAAGAAGTCATTCGCAAGGCCAAGCGCATCGCCGGCTGGATGCTGGAGACGGCGGAGAGCGACATCGAGTTCGAGCGTGGCGTGTTCCGCGTGATCGGCACCGACCGCGAGGTGAGCCTCGAGACCATCGCCGCGAAATCCTTCATGGCGCCCGGCCTGCCACCCGAGTTCGGTATCGGGCTTGACGGTGTCGGCAGCCATCCCGGGCCGAATACCTTCCCCAACGGCTGCATGATCTGCGAAGTGGAAGTCGATCCCGACACCGGCAACACGAAGGTGGTGAGCCTTGCTTCGATCGACGACGTGGGTGTGGTGATCAACCCGATCACCCTCGAAGGCCAGTTGCACGGCTCGATTGCGCAGGGCCTCGGACCGGCACTGTTCGAAGAGGTGGTCTATGAACGTGAGACCGGGCAGCTGCTCTCCGGCTCGTTCCAGGACTATGCGATGCCGCGCGCCGACGACATGCCGCCTATGAAATCCGGCGTGTCGCTCGTGCCCACGAAAACCAACCTGCTTGGCGTGAAGGGCGGC
Source organism: Betaproteobacteria bacterium (assembly GCA_947466535.1). Classification (GTDB taxonomy): domain Bacteria; phylum Pseudomonadota; class Gammaproteobacteria; order Burkholderiales; family SG8-39; genus CAMBSA01. The sequence goes on along the minus strand of CANIEV010000023.1, from coordinate 26,906 downwards.
AGCGAGGCCGGCAACGTCGGCGCGCCGCCCGCGATCATCAATGCAATCGTGGATGCGCTTGCATCGTTTGGTGTCACCGACATGCCGATGCCGGCGACGCCCGAGCGCGTCTGGCGCGCGATACACGATCCGGCTAGCCGGATCGAGCGGGTGCGTTAGTCGGGGCGGGTCAAGCCGGGCGGGCTACTCCGTGCCCGCAGTGAATCCCGAGTTGCGGATGATCGGGCCCCAGCGTTCGGTGTCGGATTTCACCATGGCCTGGAATTCCTGCGCACTCATGTCCTTCAGCTCGAGTTCGAGCGAGCGCATGCGCTCGCGGTTCTCCGGCGTGCGCAGGGATTTCACGATTACGTCGTGGTAGCGGCTGACGATGTCGGCTGACGTTCCCGCCGGCGCGAACATGCCGTACCAGCCCGATACCGCAAGCGACGGGTAGCCCATTTCCTTGAAGGTCGGCGTGTCGGGCAGACTCGCCGAGCGGCCGTCACCGGTCTGGCCGAGGAACTTGATCTTGCCCATCTTGTAGTGAGCGAGCGTCGAGCCGAGCGGCAGCACCGTTGCGGGCAGATGGCCCGCGATCAGGTCGACGATCGCGGGCGCGGTGCCGCGATAGGACACGTGGATCATGTTGGCGCCGATTTCCTTGGCCATCAGCACGCCGTAGAAGTGCAGGTTGGTGCCCGCACCGGCGGTGCCGTAGCCGACCGCGCCCGACTGTGTCTTTGTCCAGGCGACAAAACTCTTCAGGTCGTTCGGGGGCAAGGTGGCATTGACCGCCAGCGCGATCCGGTAGTCCCCCACGTGAGCGATGCCGACGAAATCGTTGAGCGGCAGGTACACCGGCTTTTGCACGATGTGCGGGTACACGCTGATGTTGGAGTCCGGCGCGAGCAGCAGGAGCGAGCCGTCGGCCGGCCCGCCCTTGAGCACCGACGAGCCGATCACGCCGGCGGCGCCGACGCGGTTCTCCACCACGAACGAACGGCCGGTGGACTCGGAAAGCCTGTCGGCGAGTATCCGTGCCACGGTGTTGAGCGCGCCGCCTGGCGGATAGCCGACGATCACGCGCGCGGCATTCTGCGCCGAGGCGAGGGTGGAGGCGCCGCCGAGGGCGAGCGCGAGGGCGAGCGAGAGCAGTTGCCGGGATTTCATTGTGGTCTCCTTGTGCGCGGTGTCGCGCAGATCATTCGAGCTCGAACTTCGCATCACGGATCACGCGCTGCCATTTGGCGCGCTCGGTGCGCAGGAAGCTGTCGAGGCCTTCGGGCGTGCCGCCGCCGTCGAACATGCCGAGCGTGTGCATGCGCTGCGCGATCTCGGGGATCGCGAGCACCGCGTTGATGTCCTTGTTCACCCGGTTGATCGCATCGCGCGGCGTGGCGGCGGGCGCGAGCAGCGCGAACCAGCCGACCGCCGAAAAGCCCGGCAGGGTCTCGGCGAAGGTGGGGATGCTCTCGTAGCCGGGCACGCGCTTGGGTGAGGTCACGCCGACGACGCGCAGCCTTCCGCTCTGGATATGCGCCGACATCGTCGGGATGCTGTCGATGAAGATCTGCACCTGTCCCGAGATCGCGTCCTGCGCCGCCTGAGGGCTGCCCTTGTAGGGCACATGCAGCATGTCGATGCCGGCCACGCCCTTCAGCAGCTCGCCGCTGATATGCGACAGGTTGCGCGAGGCGGAGGTCGCAAACGAGAGCTTGCCCGGATTGGCCTTGGCGTAGGCGATGAGTTCGGGCACCGAGGTGATCGGCAGCGCGGTGTTCAGGCCGAACATGAACGGACTCAGGCCGATCGTGATCACGCCGGCGAAGTCCTTGTCCGGATCGAAGGGGATCGACTTGAAGGTGAACGGGTTCACCGCCATGGTCGAGGCTTGTGCGAAAAAGTAGGTGTAGCCATCGGGCGTGGAGTTCCTGGTCGCCACCGCGGCGATGTTGCCCGCCGCGCCGGGGCGGTTGTCGATCAGCACCTGCTGGCCCCAGACGGTGGAGAGGCGATCTCCGAGCAGCCGCGCCACCACATCCGGCGCCGAACCCGCCGCCGAGGGAAGAATCCAGCGCACCGGCTTGGTCGGCCAGGCCTGGGCATGCGCCAAAGAGGCGGCGGTGACCAGGGCGAGCGCAAGCGCTGCGGTTCCGGTGCGGATCATTCGTCGTGCAATGGATTTCATCGTGAACCTTGTTTTCGAAACTGGCCTGTCAATCGAGCTTGAGCCCGGTGGCTCGGGCGAATTCGCCCCAGCGCTGCGATTCCTGCCTGAGCGTCGCCGCGAATTCTTCCGGCGTGTCGCCAATCGGATCGGCCGCCTGGTTGGCGAGGCGCTCGCGAACTTCCGGCGTGCGCATCGCTTTTACCAGTTCGGCGTTGATGCGTGAAACGATCTCGCGCGGCGTGCCCGCCGGGGCGAGCAGACCGAACCATATTGCCATTTCGTAGCCGGGAAGGCCCGCCTCCACAAGTGTCGGCGTGTCCGGCAGCGCGGCGATACGCCTCGCGGTGGTCACCGCGAGCGCCTTCACCTTGCCCGCGCGCAGGTTGGGCAGCGCGGTCGGCAGCGGCTCGAAGATCACCGACAACTGGCCGCCGACGAGGTCGGTGAGCGCCGGCGCGCCGCCCTTGTAGGGCACATGCACGATATCCACGCCCGCCATCTGCTTGAACAGTTCGCCGCCGAGATGCTGGGTCGTGCCCGCGCCGCCGGAGCCGTAATTGAGCCGGCCTGGCTGGGCTTTTGTGAGTGCGATCAGTTCACGCACCGAATTCACCGGCACCGAGGGATGTGCGATCAGCACACTTGCCACCGAGGCAATGCGGCCGACCGGCTCGAAGTCCTTTATCGGATCGAAACTGAGGCTCTTGTACAGGTGCGCGCTCACCACCACCGTGCTGGTGGAGCCGTTGACCAGGGTGTAGCCATCCGCCGGCGATTTCGCGACCGCGGCCGAGCCCACCATGCCGCCCGCCCCCGGGCGATTCTCCACGATGACATTCTGGCCAAGGCTCTCGCCCATCTTCTGCGCCACCGAGCGGCTGAGGATGTCGCTCACGCCACCCGCCGGAAACGGCACGATCACCCGGATCGGCCGCGACGGAAAGGCCTGCGCCTGAACTCCGCTGGTGATCAGGGTGGCAATCAGAAGCAGCAGAAAACGCGACACCGTGTTTCTCCTCAATTGTGTTGTCACCGTGCAAGCCGCGGGTCGGCGGCATTGGATTGAAGCGTAGCCTGAATCGCATCGCGCAGTACCGCGGTTTCGTGGGTCTGCCAGTCCCGCAGCCGGATGTCGGCAAGCACAGTGGCGGGCTTGCCGAAGACGAGAATCCGGTTGCCGACGCTGATCGCCTCCTCCAGCTGGTGGGTGATCAGCACCGCAGTGGCACCGCTTGCCTGTGCAAGCCCGACGAACTCCTCGCGCAGCTGCCGCGCTGTCACTTCGTCGAGATGACCGAAGGCTTCGTCGGCGAGCAGGATGCCGGGCTGCACCGCGAAGGCGCGCGCGATTGCCACGCGCTGCCGCATGCCGCCGGAGAGCTCGTGCGGAAACGCAGACAGGAACTTGCCCAGGCCGAGCCGCTCCAGCCAGACGGTGGAGCGCGAAATCTGTTCCTGCTCCGATAATCCCAGCAGCTCGAGGCTCAGGCGCACGTTGTCGAGCGCCGAGCGCCACGGCATCAGCCGGTCCTGCTGGAACACGGTGGCGATGCGGCCGCGGAAGTGGTCGAAATCCCCGTACGGCGTACGGCCGCCGATGTCGATCGCACCCGAGCTCGGCGATTCCAGGCCGATCAGGATGTCGAAGAAGGTGGACTTGCCGCAGCCGGTCTGGCCGACGATCGCAAGCTTCTCGCCCGGCTCGATGCGAAAGTCGAGCCGGGCGATTGCGGTGACCGAGTCGCCGCTCGTCGTCTGGCGATAGGCCTTGGTCAGGCCGCGGACGTCGATCGCGTCGGGTGCGCTCATGTGCGCCACCGCAGCATCCGGTGCTCGAGCCAGTTCACGAAACCCTCAAGCGCGAACAGCAGTGCCACCAGCACCAGGGTCCAGGCGAACACGTCCGACACCGAGAACAGTTCCTGCGCCACCGAGAGCTGGTGGCCGACGCCGGTGACCGCGCCCACCAGCTCCGCGATCGTCACCACCCGGATCGCGAGGGACAGGTTGATCTTCCAGCTGGTGAGGATGCCGGGCAGCGCCGCGGGCAGCATCAGCTTGATGAAAAACTGCGCACGCGTCGGGCGGAATGAGCGCGTCATCTGGCGCAGCTCGCGCGGAACGCCGCGCATCGCATCGAGGATGTCCACCACGAACACCGGCGCGCACACCACCATCAGCACGAAGCAGATGCGGAACTCCACCCACTTGAACCAGAGGATGCCGAACAGGATCCACGACACCACCGGCACCGCCATCACCAGCCGCATCAGCGGCTTGCTGTAGCGCTCGAAGGGGCGCGAGACGTACATCAGCACCGCGCCCGCGACACCGAGCGCGAACGACACCGCAAGCGCGCCCAGCACGCGCGCGAGCGTGACCGCCGTATCGATCAGCGTGACCTTGGCGAGGCTCTCGCCGATGCGCACGAAGCTCGGCACCGCGAACGCCGGTATGCCGAGAGCGGGCGAGAGCCGCGAGAGCGTCTCCCACAGGATCGCGAACACCACGAGCGAGATGATCGCCTCGCGCGGCAGCAGCGAGCCGGGCTTGTCGTCGAGCGCGCCGAGTTCAGCGTGTCGCATCGCGGGCGCTCCGTTTCACGGTTTCAGCGGTGCGCATCAGGGCGTGTAGATGATCCCGTCATCGGGCATCTTGTCGAGGAATTTCGCGGCGACCGCACGCTCGAACATGTCCCAGATCACTTTCTTCTCCGGACCCCAGGCAGGCTGCACGTCGAGCTCCAGCCGCTTGCCGCTCACCGCGTCCTTGAGCACGCCCGCGGGCAGCTTGATGGTGCGCGCGGCGATTGCGTCCACCTCGTCGAGGTTGCTGCGCATCAGCGCGGCCACGTCCTGCATCGCGGCAATCAGCCGGCGCGGCAGGTCGCCCTTTTTCGAGAAGTCCTCGCGGATCGACAGCACCAGCTCCCAGCCTTCGTTGCCGGTCACTTCCTTCCAGGCGGTGGCGCCGTTGAAAATGATCTTCAGGTCCTTGTTCTCGCGCAGCATCAGCGTTGCAATCGGCTCGATCACCATCGCCGCATCGACACGGCTGGCGGCGAGCTGGCTGCGCGCGAGACCGAAATTGGCGTTCACCACCGTGATGTCGCTGCCCATCGACAGGCCCTTCGAGCGGGCGTAGATCGACACCACCTGGTACTGGCCCGAGCCCATGTCGGCGGCGAGCTGCTTGCCCTTGAGGTCGGCGAGCGAGCGGATCGCCGGGTTGGTGGTCATGATGACCAGATCGGACAGGCGAAGGCCCGTTGCCGCGATTCGCACCGGCGCGCCTTCGGTGCGCAGCTTCTGCATCACCGTCGGTCCCCCCATCAGCGCATCGATCTCGCCGGTGGCGAGCGCCGCGTAATACGCCGCGATCGACGGATAAGGCTTGATCTCGAGATCGAAGCCGTGCTTCGCGTCCAGCCCTTTTTCCTTCATCACGTTCATCACCAGCGGCGCGAGCACCGGCAGCGTCAGGCTGCCGCCGCGAACTTTCGGGCGGTCCTGCGCGAGTGCGGGTGCGGCAAGCAGCGCCACGGCGATGAGGACGGCGGCCCGTCGGTATATGGACTGCATTTGGAACATGGATCGCATTTTCAGTCTCCCTTGTGTGTGGTCGCGGTACGTAATTCGAAAGTTGGAATCAGTGCGCGAAATCAGTGCGGCACGTCGAAGCCCGGCTGGCGATGCGCGAGCCAGCGCCGGTGTTCAACCGCGATGAAGAAGTCGACCAGCGCCTGATTGAACGCCGCGGGCTCCTCGCTGTTGATCGTGTGACCGGCGCGCGGCATCACCAACAGCCCGGCGCCGGGAATCACCCGCTTGAGCAGCACGCTGCCGTCGAGGCAGGACTCGTCCTCGTCACCGACGATCACCAGCGTCGGCACCTGCATCGTCTTCAGGCGGTCCTTCAGGTCCCAGAGCGTCGGGCGCCTGAGTTGCAGGCCGAGCATGGTGTTGGCGTGGCCGAGCGCGGAATGCTGCTTCATCCAGGCCTCGAATTCGCGCCAGCCGCGCGGGTCCTTGTTCTTGTACTGCTGGCGCATGCCGAAATCGGCGTACTTCGCGCCGGCGGACTCGATACCTTCGTCGAGGAACATTTTCGCGATGCCTTCGGCGAGCTTCACGCTCTCGGCGCGCGTCTCGGGGTTGGATCCCCAGCCGCAACCGGCCACGGTCAGGGACAGGCAGCGCTGCGGGTAGGCCAAGCCCACATGCAGCGTGGTGTAGGCGCCCATCGAATGCCCGACCACGTGCGCGCGGTCGATGCCGGCGGCGTTCATCACCGCGATCACGTCATCGCGCACCGCGTCCTGCGAGTACGCGGCTTCGTCCTTGGGCACGCCCGAGGGCGGATAGCCGCGCGCGTTGAAGGTGATGCAGCGGTAGTTGCGCGAGAGATAGCGAACCTGCGGCTCCCAGGCGCGGCAGTCGCCGGCGTATTCGTGCACGAACACGATCGGCAGTCCGCTGCCGGTGTCTTCGTAATAGAGCGTTGTGCCGTCGCTCGCGGTGGTGGTTGCCATGAATCAATCCTCCGAAGTCTTCATATCTTCTATCTATTGATTGCTGAATTTAGCAAGTCAATTAGCATCCGTCCCGCACCCTCTGGGCATCTGAAAACAGAAAAGTGCGCAATTAAAGCCATTGTTATCAGGGCAGCCTGAACAGAAGCCGCGGGTTCTCCGCACCGATTCTCCGGATCTCATCCGGCGTAAAAGCCGCCGCGCGCAGCGCGCCCAGCGGATCGGCTTCGTGCGGCGGGAAAGACTCGTCAGTGCCGAGCACGAGGCGATCCATGCCCATCATCTCGGCGGTGAAGCGCAGCACCTTCGGGTGATGCAGGATGGTATCCACCCAGAAGCGGCGCAGATAGTCCGAGGGGGCGTGTTGCGCGACGCTGCCGGTCTGCTTCGGGTCGGCGCGCTTGTGCATGATATCGAAGCGGCCGATCAGGAAGGGCAGGTTGCCGCCGCCGTGCGAGGCGATCAGCCGAAGCGTCGGGAATCGATCGAGCACGCCCGCGCCGATCAGCGAGCCGATGCAGCAGGTGGAATCGAAGGTGTATTGCGCCACTTGTGAGAGCGCGTACTTGGCGGTGCGCGGCGAAGGCGCCGGCTGCGCCGGATGCAGGAACACCGGCACATCGAGCGCTACCGCCGCCGCCCAGTATTCGTCCAGCGGCAGCTCGCCGAGGTTCACGCCTTCCACGTTGGTCGCACACACGCCGCCCGCCGCGCCCGCCTTCACGCTGCGCTCGAGCTCGCGTGCCGCCGCCGCCGCATCCGGCAGCGCGCCCGAGGCGAGCCAGGAAAACGAGGCGGGATGCGCCGCGCAGAATTCGCCAAGACGCTCGTTGAGCAGCCGGTGCCATTCGATGCGTTTGTCCACGGGCAGGGCGTAGCCGAAGATGTCGGTCCACACCGAGAGGATCTGCCGCTCCAGACCAATGCCGTGCATCCAGTCGATGCGCTTTTGTGGCGGTTCCACCAGCCGCGGAAAAAAAGGACGTACCTGAAGCCCGTAGTCGAACCGGAGGCATTTCTGGCAGGTGGGTTCGTGCATCACGACGTTGATGCCGTAGCGTCCCGCGTCGCGTTCGAGCGACTCGATCACGCCGGGGGGCACGTAGTGGGCGTGTACGTCTATGGACATGGGTGAAGTCCTTTATGGGCAGGGCGTGCTGCCGGGGTCGTGTTGGCGGAGATTGCTTCGCTTCGCTCGCAATGACGGCGGTCCGGAGTCATTGCGAGGAGCGCAGCGACGCGGCAATCTGAATCGGCACCACGCTGAAATCTATCCACGCCGCGCCCTCGCTTCCCGGATCGCGCGGGAAAGGTTGTCCGGCGACAGCGGCGTCGCGGTGATCGACACGCCGAGCGGCGCAAGCGCATGCGCCACCGCATTGGTGACCGCCGCCGCCACGGCCACCACGCCGCCTTCGCCTGCGCCCTTGGCACCGAGCGGATTGAGCAGCGAGGGCGATTCCTCAAGCGTGAGGCCGCGCACGTTCGGGAAATCGGTGGCAATCGGCAGCAGGTAATCAGCAAGCGTTCCGGTGAGCAGCTGGCCGTTTTCGTCGTACTTGAATTCGTCGAGGAACACGCCGCCCAGGCCCTGCACCGCCGCGCCGAGCGCCTGCCCGTGCACGATCAGCGGATTGATCGCGCGGCCGATGTCCTCGGTCGAAAGATAATCGAGCACCTCGACCTTCGCGGTCTCGGGATCCACCGCGACGTAGGCAACGTGCGTGCCGTAGGTGTAGGTACGCTTTTTCACCTCGAAGGTGGCGTGCGCATCGAGCGCGGCGGCGACCGCGGTGTCGGTCCTGGCTTCCTGCGCGATCGCATCGAGATCGAGCAGGGGCTTCGACGGAGCGGACTTTTCCACCACGTTGCCGGCGCGGAACTCGAGCGTATCCGCGCCCTTGCCGGTGCGTGCGGCCGCGAGCGCGATCAGCTGTTCGGTGAGCTTCTTGCCCGCCATCTTGATCGCGCTGCCGCCGACCACGATCGCACGGCTGTGATAGGTGCCGAAGCCCTGAGGTACGAAGGCGGTCGAACCGTGAAACACGGTGAGCCCGTTCATGCCGGTGCCGAGTTCCTCGGCGGCGATCTGCGCCATCGCGGTCTCGTGGCCCTGTCCGGAAGCCGAGGTGCCGGTGTAGATGTCAAAGCGCCCGTTGCCGCGCGACACCACGCGGGCCGATTCCGCCGGACCCGCGCCGCTGGATTCGACGAAGCAGCCAAAACCCACGCCGTGCAGCCTTCCCTCGGGCGGTGTGCCGCAGAGCGCGAGTTTTCCCTCGTAGTCGAACTCCTTCAGCGCGCGGCGAAACAGGCCGGGGTAGTCGCCGTTGTCGTATTCCGTCTCGCCCTCGTAGGGCACGAGCGCGCCGATCGGGTACGGCATCTCGTCAGGGCGGATCAGGTTCTTCTCGCGAAAGGCGACGCGGTCGATGCCGAGTTCGCCGCAGGCAATGTCGAACAGACGCTCGCGGAAGAAGTTGGCTTCGAAGCGTCCCGGGGCACGGTAGGTGCCCATCGGCGTCTTGTTGGTCATCGCGAGCAGTACGTCGCATTTGAAGCCGGGCACGCGATAGGGGCCAAGCAGGAACTGCACCGCCTTGGCCGGCACCACGCCGCTGTTGGTGCGGGTGTAGGCGCCCATGTCGGATATCAGCCGGGCGCGCATTCCGAGCAGAGTGCCGTCGCGCTTCAAGGCAATTTCCAACTCGCATGCGATGTCGCGCGAGTGGTTGCTCGCCATCAGGTTCTCGCGTCGGTCCTCGATCCATTTCACCGCGCAGCCGAGCTTCACCGCGACAAACGGGATCAGGAAATCCTCGGGGTAGAACTCGCCGCGCGCACCGAAGGAGCCGCCGACGTCGGTCTCGATCATCTCGATCGATTCCACCGGGCGCTTGAGCATCGCGGCGAGCGCGCGCCGGTTCCAGAAGGTCACCTTGGTCGCGCCCCAGACTTCGAGCGTGCCCTCGCGCTCGATGCAGGCGAGGCCGCGAGTCTCCATCGTCACCGCGCCGTGGCGCTGGCAGCGGAAGCTCTCCTTGCGGGTGTATTCCGCGCGGGCAAACGCGGCGTCGCAGTCGCCGAGACCCACCGAGTACGAGGTGGACAGGTTGGTGCCGGTCTCGGGAAAGAGCAGGGTCGAGTCGAGGATCGACGCTTCCGCATGTACCACCGCGGGCTGCGATTCGTAGTCGATCACCACGCGCTCGGCGGCGTCCTCCGCGATATAGCGGTTCTTCGCCACCACCACCGCCACCGGTTCGCCGACGTAGCGGACGCGGTCCTTGGCCAGGGGGTACTGCAGATAGCGTTCGGTGCCCTTGAGCGGTGCGAGGCGAATCGGGATCGGCTGCGCGTACTCGGCGATATCGACAAAGGTGAACACCGCGGAGACACCCGGCGTTGCGAGCGCGGCCGAGGTGTCGATGCCTCGGATCAGCGCGTGCGCCTCGGCGCTGCGCACGACCACCGCATGCAACGCGCCGGGGAGTTTCACGTCGTCAATGAACTGTCCGCGCCCGGTGAGAAAACGCTCGTCCTCGCCGCGCGCGAGCGACTGGCCGATCATCGGGCCTGAGGTGGCGGCCTGCGCTTCATGGCTCATTGCGCGCCTCCGTTCTTCATCCGCTTCGCCGCATCGAGGATCGCCTCGACGATGCCGATGTAACCGGTGCAGCGGCAGAGGTTGCCGGAGATCGCATCCCGAACCTCATCGGGCGTCGGATCGGGGTTCTCCGCGAGCAGCGCGGTCGCGGTGGTGAGAAAGCCGGGCGTGCAGAAGCCGCACTGCAGCGCGTGATGGCGCCGGAAGGCTTCCTGCAGCGGCGTGAGAATGCCGTCTTTCGCCAGGCCCTCGACGGTCGTGACCTTAGCGCCTTCGGCCTGCACCGCGAACATCAGGCAGCCGCGCGCGGAGGCGCCATCGACGATGACGGTGCAGGCACCGCAGACGCCGTGTTCGCAGCCAATGTGCGTGCCGGTGAGTTCGAGATGCTCGCGCAGGAAATCCGCGAGCGAGACGCGCGGCTCGACGCGGCCCGAGGCCGGCGCGCCGTTGACGGTAAGGCGTAGTTCGATTTCGGTAGTCATTCGGTTTTTCTCAGGCGGCTTTTCTGTGGGCGTGGCCGAGCGCCTGTTCGAGCGCGCGGCGTACCAGGGTTTCAATCAGCTCGGCGCGGTAGTCGGACGAGGCCTGATGGTCGGCGCGCGGCGTGATGCGCGCGCGCGCGATCCGGCCGGCTTCGCGCGCGAATTCCGTGGTTTCGGTTGAGCTTTTACCAATCAGGGCGGCAGCGGCATCGGGAACAAGAACCGGTGTGTCGGCTGCGCCGAACACGCCGATGCGCGCGGCGGCGACACGACCGTTCGCATCGAGATCCAGGGTGACGGCGGCGCCGACGATCGCGAAATCGCCGTGGCGACGTGATACCTCGAAGAAGCCGTGACGCCGATTGGCCGGCCATGCGGGGAAACGGATGCGGGTGAGGATTTCATCCGGCGCAAGCGCGGTGCTGAACAGGCCCTGGAAGAAGTCGGTGGCTTTCACCGTGCGGGCGCCGGTGCGCCTGTCGAGCGTGAATTCCGCGTCGCACACCATCGCGATCGCGGGCAACTCGGCAGCCGGGTCCGCGTTCGACAGACTGCCGCCCATCGTGCCGCGGTTGCGGATCGCCACATGCGCGATCCAGGGCATGGCAGCAGACAGCAGCGGATTCGCGCTGCGGACTACATCCGAGGTTTCGAGCGCGCGGTTGCGCGTCATCGCGCCGATGCGCAGGCCAGTGCTGTCGCTGTTGATGTACGCGAGCGACGGAATGCGGTTGAGATCGATCAACAGCGGCGGGCTCGCCAGCCGGAAATTCATCACCGGCACGAAGCTCTGTCCGCCTGCGATCAGCTTTGCGTCGGGATTGTCCGCAAGCAGCGCGAGGGCTTCCTCGAGCGAGGTCGGTGCGAGATAGTCAAAGGAGGCCGGTTTCATGCGTCGTGTTCGTTCATTATTGTTTTGTGCCGGTCGCCGCAATCACTTCTTTCCATCGCTCCAGATCGACGCGCATGAACTCCTGGAACTTGTCCGGTCCCATGCCCACCGGCTCCATGCCCTGTGCCTCGAACTGCTTTTTCATCTCCGGCGATTCGATCGTCTTCACCACCAGACCGTGGATGCGATCGACAATCGCACGCGGTGTGCCGGCGGGCGCCATCAGGCCGAACCACGGCGCGAAGTCGAAGCCGGGGATGAAGCTTTCCGCCACGGTGGGCGTGTTCGGCAATGCCGGGATGCGCTGCGCCGACACCGCCGCGATCGCGCGCAGCGAACCCGAGTCGATATGCGGCTTCAGGCTGCCGTACTGGTAGACGATCATCTTGATCTGGCCGGACACGGTGTCGGTGATGCCCTGTCCCGCCGCCTTGTAGGGCACGTGCACGAGGTTGAGGCCGAGCTTCTTGCCGAAGGATTCGCCCGCGAGATGCGCGGTGGTGCCCGGCCCGGCGGAGGTGAAGTTGTAGCCGGGATTGGCCTTGAGGAAGGCAACGAGCTCCTGCGGCGTTTTTGCAGGCACCGAGTTGTGGACCGCGATCAGGCTCGGCACATTGGCAATGAGCGTGATCGCCTGGAAATTCTTCACCGGATCGTAGGTGACGTTCTGCATCGTGAGCGGGCCCACGCCGTGGCTTGCCACGGTGCCGAGCACCAGCGTGTAGCCGTCGGGGGCGGCACGCGCGGCTTCCGCGCCGCCAATGGTGCCGCCGGCGCCGGGTTTGTCATCGACGATCACCTGCTGGCCGAGTTCTTTTGAAAGATTTACCCCGATCACCCGCGCGATGATGTCGGCGGTGGTGCCCGCGCCGAAGGGCACGATGATGCGTATCGGACGGGCGGGCCAGGTCTGCGCCAAAGCGGCGCCGGAGCAGCAGAAAGCCAGCACGATCGCCGACAGACGTCGGGCTAGGGACATCGAAATCATGGGATTCTCCATCGAGAGGGAAAAGCTTTCCGGACGCTATCGCCCGCGGTCGGGGTGCGTCAATACACGCCCTTGCATGATACGCGGGCGCACCGATTCGGAGATGCACTTGAGCCGCGGGACAATGCTAAAGTTGCCGCCCCGAAGCAGATACACAGCACCGATGCCGTTCCGGATTCCGGCAGACGCATCGACTGTCCCCCTAATCCGCATTACGGAGTCGATTCATGGATCTCAAACTCAAAGGCAAGACCGCCATCGTCACTGGCGGCAGCGAAGGCATTGGCAAGGCGATCACTCTTGCGCTCGCGATGGAAGGTTGTGATGTCGCGATCTGCGCGCGGCGCAAGGAGCCGCTTGAAGCCACGGCGGCTGAAATCGCCAAGGCCACCGGCCGCACGATCCATGCGATTCCCGCTGATCTCACCAAGTCGCCCGATGCCAAGGCCTTCATCGACGCCGCGGTGCAAAAGCTCGGCGGCAAGATCGACATTCTGGTGAACAACGCCGGTGCCGCCGCGGGCGGGACGATCGAATCGCTCTCCGACGAGCAGTGGGAGGCTGGCCTTCAGCTCAAGTTCTTCGGCTATGTGCGCTGCACGCGCTACACCCTGCCCTACATGGTGAAGCAGGGCGGCGGCCGGGTGGTGAACCTGATCGGCAACGACGGCGTGAAGGAGTCGTACTGGGAAGTCTGCCCGGGTGCGGCAAACGCCGCCGGTCAGAACCTGACCATCGCGCTCGCCGGCCAGTACGGCAAGAACAACATCAGCTTCTGTGCGGTCAATCCCGGCCCGGTGCGCACCGAACGCTGGACCGGCCTGGTGAAGGCGATGTCGCGCGACATGAACATCCCGTTCGACGAAGCCAACACGCTCGCGCCGGCATCGATTCCGCTCGGCAGGATCGCGGAAGTGGAGGAAGTGGCGAATCTCGTCACCTATCTCTGCTCGCCGCTTGCGCATTTCGTCAACGGCACCATGATCGAGGTCGACGGCGGCCAGGACAAGGCGCTGATGGACCGGGCGCGCGACAAGCGCTGAAAGCTCTTCTAACCGGCTCGCAAGATCATGCCCCACATCCCCGCCTCCTCCGCGCTCAAGCGCTTTCGCGTTCTCGATCTTTCGCGCGTGCGCGCCGGGCCGACCTGCGTCAAGCAGCTCGCCGACTTCGGCGCCGACGTGATCAAGATCGAGATGCCTCCCTCGGTGGAGGCGGACTCGATGAGCGGCCCGCGGCATGGTTTCGACATGCAGAACCTGCACCGGAACAAGCGCTCGATGACGCTGAACCTCAAGTCACCCGAGGGCCTAGCGATATTCAGGAAGCTGGTGGAGAAGGCCGACGTGGTGGTGGAGAACTACCGCCCCGACGTGAAGTTCCGCCTCGGCGTGGACTACGAGTCGCTGAAGAAGGTCAACAAGCGGATCATCCTCGCGAGCGTGTCCGGTTTCGGCCAGGACGGACCCTACGCCACCCGGCCGGGCTTCGACCAGATCGCGCAGGGCATGGGCGGCTTCATGTCGGTGACCGGCTTTCCCGGGCAGGGGCCGGTGCGCGCCGGCGCGGCGGTGGCGGACATGACCGCCGGCCTGATGGCGGCGCTCGGCATCATGACCGCGCTGCTCGAGCGCGAGGTATCGGGCGAAGGCCAGTGGGTGCAGTCGAACCTGCTGCACGCGCAGATCGCGCTGCTCGATTTCCAGGCGGCGCGTTACCTGATGACGGGCGATGTACCCAGGCAGGCGGGCAACGACCACCCGGTGAGCATGCCCACCTCGGCCTACAAGACGAAAGACGGCTATGTGAACGTCGCCGCCTCGGGTGACGCGATCTGGAAGCGCTTTGCCAAGGCGGTGGACAAGGAAGAATGGATCGAGCGCGAGGAGTTCAAGGAGGACACCGGCCGCTCGAAGAACCGCAAGCTGCTTGGCGAGGAGATCGAGCGGGTTCTTGCCGACCGTACTTCCGCCGAATGGATCGAGATGCTGAACGAGGCGGGTGTGCCGAGCGGCGCGATCAACTCGATGGACCAGGTGTTCGCCGATCCGCAGGTAAAGCACATCGGCGCGGCAGCAACGGTGAGGCATCCGCAGCTCGGTGACATCCGCATCATCAACCAGGCGGTCACGCTCACCCGCACGCCCGCCTCTATGGCGCGCGCGACGCCGGAGCTTGGCGAACACACCGACGAAGTGCTTGCGGATCTCGGCTACACCGCGGCGCAGATCGATGCGCTGCGCGCAAACAAGGCCGTATAAATAAAACAGTTGTCTGAAGGGAGCAATGCAATGTCCGAATTGATCGTGCGCCGCGAGGGTGCGGTGGGATGGATCCTGTTTTCCAATCCGGCCAAGTTCAATGCGATGAGCTACGACATGTGGGTCGCGCTGCCCAGGCAGCTCGCCGAATTCGAGGCGGACAAGTCGATCCGCGCAATCGTGCTCGCGGGTGATGGCGAAAAGGCCTTCGTCTCCGGCGCCGACATCTCCCAGTTCGAGAAGCAGCGCAGCTCGGCCGATGCGCAGGCGATCTACAACCGCTCGGTCGACGACGCGTATCACGCGCCTATCCGCTGCACTAAACCGGTGATCGCCGCCATCCGTGGCGTCTGCATGGGCGGCGGCCTCGGCCTTGCCTCGAGCTGTGATGTGCGGATTGCCGCGGACGATGCGCGATTCCGCATGCCGGCGGCGCGCATGGGACTGGGCTACGGCTTCACCGGCGT
The DNA here is from genome assembly GCA_947466535.1 of Betaproteobacteria bacterium. Classification (GTDB taxonomy): domain Bacteria; phylum Pseudomonadota; class Gammaproteobacteria; order Burkholderiales; family SG8-39; genus CAMBSA01. Next base: position 11,523 of record CANIEV010000023.1, on the reverse strand, counting down.
GAAGCGCTTCGTGTCGCTGATCGGCGCCGAGAACACCTCCGACATCTTCTTCTCCGCGCGCATCTTCGACGCGGCGGAGGCGCATCGTATGGGCTTTGTCTCGCGCGTCGTGCCGGCGGCCGATCTGCACAAGCAGGCGCAGGCCTATGCCGAAGGCGTGGCCGAAAACGCGCCGCTCACCGTGTCGGCGGCCAAGCGCGCGATCGTCGAATCGCTCAAGGACGCGGGGGATCGCGACCTCGAGACGCTGAACGAGGCGATCGCCGCCTGTTTCGCCAGCGGCGACTTCAAGGAAGGCCGCACCGCGTTCATGGAAAAGCGCAAGCCGCAGTTCAAGGGCGAGTAGGTGGCAGTACTGCCACGCAGTCATTGCGAGGAGCGCAGCGACGAAGCAATCTCCAGTGCACATCGACGCCGTGAGATTGCCGCGTCGGGCTGCGCCCTCCTCGCAATGACAAAGTAATTGCGATCGTTCCGGAGCCCCGAATGTCCAACCCGCGCATCCCCTACCAGTTCTCCACCCGTCGCCCGAAGCTCGAGGCGCCGGGCGGCAAGCCGCTGATCGTGCATGTGGTGGTGAACGTCGAGCACTGGCGCTTCGAGGATTCGATGCCGCGCACGATCATCACTCCGCCGCACGGCAAGGAAACGATTCCCGACGTGCCGAATTTTTCCTGGGCGGACTACGGCATGCGCTGCGGCCTGCCGCGGATCATGGAGATGCTCGCCGGGCGCGGCATTCCGGCAAGCACCAGCTTCAACGCGGGCGTGATCGATGCGTACCCGGAAGCGGCGATCGCGATGCGCGATGCGGGCTGGGAATTCATCGGCCACGGCATGCACCAGAAGACCCTCAATGCCGCAACCAACGAGCGCGAAGTGATCGAAGCGGCGATCGACAAGATCGCGAAATTCACCGGCCGCCGTCCGCGCGGCTGGCTCTCGCCCGGGTTGCGCGAGACGCTGGACACGCCCGACATCCTGAAATCGCTCGGCGTGGACTATGTCTGTGACTGGGTGGTGGAGGACGTGCCCGCGTGGATGAGCACGAAGCACGGCCCGCTGATCGCGATGCCCTACAACCTCGAGATCAACGATTCGATCATCTACGCGATCGAGAAACACTCCTCGCCCGAGATGTACCAGCGCCTTGCCGATACGGTGCAGACCTTCGACCGTGAGATGAAAAAACAGGTGCGCGTGCTCGCGCTCGGCCTGCATCCGCACCTGATCGGCGTGCCGCACCGAATCGGCTACCTCGCGAAGATGCTGGACCTGCTCCAGTCGAGGAAGGACACGGTGTTCATGCAGGGCGAGCAGATCGCCGACTGGTTCGCAAAGGTCTCCCCGGCAACCTGAGCCGCGACCTGATCCTCAGGAGGAGGGGTCGCTTCGCATCGCGTCTCTGACCGGCGCGCTGCGCAGGAAAACAACCATCTTCCAGAGCGGCACCGCGCAGAGCGCGGTGAGCACGAGATCCACGCCGAGGCCGATCGCCCAGACGATCGCGGTGTTCGCGTTCTGCCCGAGCATCTTCATCGTGATCGTGTTCCACATCACGAGCCAAGTGACCGCGAGCACTGCCGCCAGCACAAGCGACACCCAGCAAAGCACTTCGAGCGTGGTGCGTGCCCAGGCGCGCCGCTGGAGCAGTTTCACGCCGCCCGCGATCGCCGCGATCGCATACATATAATGCAGCGCGAGCACTAGCCCTGAGCCCGCGTCCATGCCGGCGTTGCGCATGGCCGGCATGCCGGGGATTTCGCCCGCCGCCATCATCTCCTGCGCCGCGTCGATCAGGAACGAGCCGAGGAGCGCCACGATCACCGTGAGCACGCCCAGCACGATCCAGCTCCAGGCCGCGAGGCGTGTGCCTTTGGGCAGGGTTTCATCGCTCATCGTGGTGCTCCAGTTTTAAGTTCGGTTTCAGGGAATCGGCGGAACTTCGCGCACGAAATCGCGGGTCAGTGCGCGCACGCTGCCGCAGCCAAGCAGCGCAAGTACGCGTTCGGTTTCCTCGTTGAGTATCGTGAGCGCCCGATCCGCCCCGGCTTCGCCCGCGGCGGAGACGCCGTAGAGCGGGGCGCGGCCGAGCAGCACTGCTTTTGCGCCGAGCGCGAGCGCCTTCACCGCGTCCGTGCCGCGGCGGAATCCGCCATCGACGATCACCGTCATGCGCTTGCCCACCGCATCGAGGATCGGCGGCAGCGCTTCGAGCGTGGAGATCGCCTGGTCGAGCTGGCGTCCGCCGTGGTTCGACACGACGACGCCGTCGAAGCCCATGTTGGCGGCACGGATCGCGTCATCGGGGTGGAGCACGCCCTTGATCAGGAACGGGCCGTCCCATTGCGCGCGCATCCACTCGAGATCGTCCCAGGACAGGTCGGGATTGCGCGCGCGGCGCGAAAAGTCGGCGAGTTCGGTGGCGGTGGCCTCAGGACCCACGAACTCGACCACGTTCTCGGTGCGCGGCCGCGGGCCGTTGAGCCAGACGCCGGCAAGCCAGCGCGGATGCAGCAGCCCGTCGAGGATCACTTTCGGCGTGTAACTCACGTTGTGGGCGAAATGATTGCGCCGGTCCTGCTCGCGGTTGCCCGGCACGACGGTGTCCACCGTGACGATCATTGCGCGGTAGCCCGCATCCTGCGCGCGCTGCATCAGCCGGCCCCAGACCTTGCGATCGGCCCAGGGGTAGAGCTGGAACCATTTCACGCCATCACTTGCGGCGGCAAGGTCCTCGATGCTCGTTGACGCCGCGGTGCCGAGCGTAAATACCCCTCCGGCGCGCGCGGTGGCGCGCGCGAGCGCAATGTCCGCGCCGCGCCAGAAAATGCCGTTGAGCCCGGTCGGGCCGACGATCCAGGGTGAGGCGAGCTTGTCGCCGAAGAGCGTCACCGACAGGTCGCGCTTCTTGTGGCCGGAGACGATCTTGGGCACCAGCGCATAGCGCTCGAAGGCGGCGCGGTTGCGGTGGAAGGTGTGCTCGTCCTCCGAGCCGCGCTCGAGGTAGTCGAAAATAACCTTCGGCATGCGGCGTTTCGCGAGCACGCGCAGATCGGCAATATTCAGGGCGGAATCGAGCGAAGTGCGGAAGGACATTGCAGGAGCATCTCCGATGGGTTGCGTGGCCGCAGGTGGGCCGGACAGAATATCGATTTTTCGTGATTGCGGTGATAATCGCCACCGATTTCAATACTACGAGGCGTAGCCATGGCTCTGCAGATCCGCAAAATCATCGACATCAGCCTGGAACTGGACGATTCCAAATTCCAGATGCGCACCCCGCCGGGGTTCAAGAAAGACATGCAGTTCCAGATGGAGGTCATCAAGGAACACGACGCCGAGGGCGGCGCCGGCCAGATCGTGCGCGGCGTGCACATGCGCCTGCACGCGGGCAGCCATGTGGATGCGCCCGAGCACAACGTGAAGGGAGGCAAGCAGATCCAGGATCTGCCGCTGGAAACCTTCGCGGGCGACGCGGTGATCGCCGACCTGCGCGAGTGCGTGCCGGGCAAGGCGGTGACGCCGGAGATTCTCGATAAGGCGGTCGGCAAGGAACTCAAGCGCGGCGACAAGCTGCTGTTTCGCACCGACGTCAACAAGCAGTACATGATCAACGAATGGCAGAAGCGCTCGCCCTACCTCACGTCTGCTGCGACGCAGTGGTGCATTGACAAGGGCGTCAGCGTCGTGGGCTACGACTTCTATCACGGCGTGGACGAGCCGAATGCGCCTCGGGTGTTCAACTCCTCGCGCACATTCAGCGAGGCGGGCGTGGTGACCATGCCCTACCTCAACAACCTCGACCAGGTGAGTACACAGCGCTGCACGCTTGTCGCGCTGCCGCTGAAGCTCGTCGGCGCGGAAGCCTCGCCGGTGCGTGCGGTGATTCTCGAAGGCTAGGGATGGTCTGAACAAAGGGGCGACGCCCCTTGTAAATCCCCCAATTCAGAGGAAGCTTTCTGTTCGATTTGTTACGCAACGGGAATTAATCAGAGCTTCCCTGGATACGCGGGGGGCACACCCCGGATCAGATAACGGAGGAGGAGATCTATATGAAGACCCGACTGTTGGTCGCGGGCGTGCTCGCGGCGGTCTCGCTTGGCGTGCTGTCGTTCGGCACCTTTGCGCAGGATAAGTATCCCGCGCGTCCTGTGCAGGTGCTGGTGCCGGTGTCCTCCGGCACGACTGCCGACATCGTCGCGCGCATGTACACCGATCGCTTGTCACAGCGCTTAGGGCAGCAGTTCGTTGTGCTCAACCGACAGGGCGCGGGCGGGACCATCGCCACCCAGGCGCTCGCCAAGGCTGCGCCCGACGGCTACACCGTGATGCTCGCCAACTCGCAGCACTCGGTGAACCCGGGGCTGCTCGACAACCTGCCCTACGACTCGGTGCGCGATTTCTCCGGTGTGGCGCTGGTGGGCGAGGCGCCGACCCTGATCGTGGTGTCTCCCCAGGTCGGCGCGAAAACGCTGAAGGAGTTCATCGCAATCGCGAAGCAGAAACCGGGCGCGCTCAACTACGCGTCGGCAGGCATCGGGTCGGCGACCCACATGGCGGGTGCGTACTTTGCGAGCAGTGCCGGCATTCAGCTGGTGCACGTGCCCTACAAGAGTTCATCCGACATCATTGCCGACATGCTCGCCGGCCGCATCGAGGCGGTATTCGCGCCCACCGCCTTCCTGCTCGCGCAGGTGCGCGAAGGCAAATTGCTCGGCCTTGGCATCAGCTCGCCGCAGGGCATCCGCTCGCCAATCGAAGTGCCAAGCGTGAGCGAGGCCGCGATTCCCGGTTACGAATACGCCACCTGGTACGGGTTCATCGCGTCATCGAAAGCCCCGGTGCAGGTGCTGGAGCCGCTCAGCCGCGCGATTCGCGAGATCTCCGAGGAGAAAGAGGTGAAGGACAAGTACGCCTCGCAGGGCATCAACCCGCGCGTCATCACGCTGCGCGAGTTCGACGCCTACATCAAGGCCGATATGGACAAGCTCGCGCCGATCATCAAGGCGGTGGGGGCGAAGGCGAACTAGGGTTAGGGGTTGTTCCGGTTGGTGCCGCTGGAGATTGCTTCCCGCCGCGCTTCGCTCGCGGCTTCGGCTCACGCGCTCGCAATGACTGCCGTAGGGCCCGTCATCGCGAACGTATCGGCTGGAGATCGCCGCGTCGCTGCGCTCCTCGCGATGACTGCCGTGGCAGCCGTCATTGCGAGCGAAGCGAAGCAATCTCGCTTCGGCGAATCGCCTACTTTCCCCTGAACACAGGCTTCCTCTTCGCAAGGAAGGCCGCGACTCCCTCCTTGTAGTCCTCGGTGCCGAAGCAGGCGAAGCTTTCGTCGTATTCGTCTGCCGAGAGCGGACGCGGATCGGCGAGTCGGTGGGCGAATTTCTTGTGCCAGCGTGCGGCAAGCGGCGCGCCTTCGGCGATGCGGCGCGCGGTGGCGTAGCTTTCCTCTTTGACCTTGTCATCCGGCACGACGCGGTTCACCAGGCCCATGTCCTTCGCCTCCAGCGCGCCGAACACACGGCCTTCGAGCACGATCTCGAGCGCGACCGCGCGACCGACGAGTTCCACCAGACCCTTGAGTTCGCCGTACGCCATCACCAGGCCGAGGTTTTTCACCGGTACGCCGAAGCGGCTGGATTCGCCGCAGATGCGCATGTCGCAGCTCGCCGCGATCTCAAGGCCTCCACCGACGCAGGCGCCGTTGATCATCGCCACCACCGGATGCGGGCAGGCGGTGATGGTCAGCAGTACGCGGTGCAGGTAGCCGCCGTACACCCGCGCCTGTTCCACATCGGCGCGTTCGCGCTCGAACTCGGCAATGTTCGCACCCGCGGCGAAGGCGGGCTTCTCCCCTTCGTGCTGCGCACCGGTGAGCACGATCACCCGAAGGGATACGTCGCGCGCGAGTTCCTCGAACGTATCGCCGAGCGAAATCATCATCGCGCGGTCGAGCGCGTTCATCCGCCCGGGATTGGAAAGTGTGACGGTGGCGATGTCGCCGTCGCGGGTGATGGAGACCGAGCCGGGCATGCGTAGATCCTTGAGCGTATCTGGACCTGACTACGCGGCCTTGCGCACGCCGACGCCGCTCGTTTTCGCAAGATGCTCCATCGCCGCCTGCACGCCGCCCTTCTTGTGCGGCACACCGGCAAGCTGCAGACCCATCTCCACGCCCGCGAGCGTGCCCATGAGCGTGAGTTCATTGAAGTCGCCGAGGTGCCCGATGCGGAAGATCTTGCCGACGACTTTGCCTAGGCCCATGCCAAGCGACATGTCGAAGGCGTCCAGAATGATGCCGCGGAGTTTGTCCGCGTCGTGGCCGGCGGGCATCATCACCGCGGTGAGCGCGCTGCTGTATTCCTCGGGATTGGCGCAGAGGATCTCCAGTCCCCAGGCGCGCACCGCCTGTCGCGTGGCTTCGGCGAAACGGTCGTGGCGCGCGAACACGTTCTGCAGGCCCTCTTCCTGCAGCATCAGCAGCGCTTCGCGCAGGCCGTAGAGCAGGTTGGTCGCGGGCGTGTAGGGGAAATAGCCGGTCTTGTTGGAGGCGATCATCTCCTCCCAGTTCCAGTAGGCGCGCGGCAGCTTGGCGGTCTTGGAGGCGGCGAGCGCTTTTTCGCTCGCGCAGTTGAAGGACAGCCCCGGCGGCAGCATCAGGCCCTTTTGCGACCCGGCCACCGTCACGTCCACGCCCCATGCGTCGTGGCGGTAGTCGATCGAACCGAGCGAGGAAATCGTGTCCACCATGTACAGCGCGGGATGGCCGGCGGCGTCGATTGCACGGCGCACCGCGTGGATGCGGCTGGTGACGCCGGTTGAGGTTTCGTTGTGCACGACGCAGACAGCCTTGATCGTGTGCGCGGTGTCGGCTTTCAGGCGCGCCTCGATCGCCGCCGGGTCGGCGCCGTGGCGCCAGTCGGTGGGCAGGAATTCGGTGATGACGCCGAGCTTGGTCGCCATCTTGTTCCAGAGCGTGGCGAACTGGCCAGTCTCCACCATCAGCACGCGGTCGCCCGGCGAGAGCGTGTTGACCAGCGCCGCTTCCCAGGCGCCGGTGCCCGAGGCGGGGTAGATGATGACCGGTTGTCTGGTCTGGAAGACCGCCTTCAGGCCTTCCAGCACTTCACGGCCGATCTCGCCGAATTCCGGGCCGCGATGGTCCATCGTCGGCCGGTCGATCGCGCGCAGTACCCGGTCGGGCACGTTGGTGGGGCCGGGAATCTGCAGGAAATGCCGTCCGCTGCGAAAGCTCATGATCGGGTCTCTCGGGTCTGCTTTTGGGAAGAGGGGTATAAACGCGGGAAAGGGTAATCGCCGGCCGTTGGATTGGCAAGTGTTTTTGCATGCAAAATCAGGAAACAATAAAAGTCAGCGCTGGCTAACATAAATTAACTATCATAAAAGCAGGTACTTGCAATTCCTTGACCGGCAGGTAGCCGGCGACTAAACTGCATGCAAATGAATACCGTCACCGATCTTGCCCTGCCCGGCAGCAGCGCCGTCATCGAGCGCGGCCTGCGCTCGGAGTCGGTGCTGGAGGCCCTGCGCGACATGATTGTCCAGGGCGAGCTCCCGCCTGGGCGGCGCCTGAACGAGCGCCTTCTGGTGGAGCGCCTCGGCGTATCGCGCACCCCGCTTCGCGAGGCGTTCAAGTCACTTGCCGCGGAAGGGTTGGTCGAGCTCAGCCCCAACCGTGGCGCCGCGGTCACGCCGATCACCGCCGCCAAGGTCCGTGACACCTTCCAGGTGATGGGCGTGCTCGAAGGCCTGGCGGGCGAACTGGTCTGCGCGAACGCCGCGGATGCCGACATCGCGGAGATCCGCTCGCTGCATTACCAGATGGTGGCGCATCACGCCCGCGGCGAGCTGGCAGATTACTTCCGCTTCAACCAGCGCATCCATCTTCGCATCGTCGAATCCACCGGCAATGCGGCGCTGTTCGCCACCTACCGCCAGCTCAACGCCCACGTTCGCCGCGCGCGCTACATGGCCAACCTGTCGGCCGAGCGCTGGGATCAGGCGATCGCCGAACACGAAGACATACTCGCTGCGCTGGTGGCGCGCGATGCGCCCCGGCTCAAGGCCCTGCTTGCCGGGCATCTCGGCAACAAGATGCTCTCCGTGATCGCGTCGCTGGACGATGCCGATTCAACAAAACCAACCGTGAAGGAAACCGCATGAGCCTCACCATCGATGTCGTGTCCGACGTGGTCTGCCCCTGGTGTTATGTCGGCAAGAGGAAGCTCGAGCGCGCGCTTGAGCTCTATCGCGAGCAAAACCCGGGCAAGCCCGAGCCGACAGTGTTGTTCCATCCCTACGAGCTGAATCCGGATCTCCCCGAGGAGGGCGTCTCGCGCAAGGGTTACTACGAACAGAAATTCGGGCCTGCAAAAGTGAAGGAAATCCAAGCACGGCTGGAAGGCGTCGGCAAGAGCGTCGGCATTCCGTTTGCGCTCGAATCGATTCCGACCCAGCCCAACACCCGCCGCATCCATGCCTTGATCGAGCTCGCGGGCGAGCACGGCGTGCATCACGCGATGAAGGAAGCCTTCATGAAGGCGTTTTTCATCGACGCGATCGATCTGTCCAAGCGCGAGAACATCGAGGCGGTGGCGGTTGCTGCCGGCATCCCCGCGGACGCGGTGAAGGCGCACCTCGACAACCCCGCGTCGCTCGTCTCGGTGGAAGAGGAAGTCGGCCACGCGAAAGCGATCGGCGTTCAGGGCGTGCCGTTCTTCATCTTCAATCAGAAGCTCGCCGTGTCCGGCGCGCAGGATCCGGAAGTGCTGCTCGGGGCGATGGCGGAAGCGGAGCAAGAGACCGCCTAGTGCGGGCAGCGTTGGCTGGGCCTTAATAACAACTGTTACAAGCATCAACTGGGGAGCACACCGATGGACCGCGCGCCCGATCGGATCACCGCACCGCTGCAGCACCATCCTCGCACCGGCGATCCCGCGCTTGAAGCGCGCCTGAAAAAGGAAATCCGCGGCGAGGTGCTGTTCGATGCCGCGACGCGAGGGCGCTATTCCACCGACGCCTCGATCTACCAGATCGAACCGGTGGGCGTGGTGGTGCCGGCCACGGAAGAGGACGCGAAGATCGCGATCCAGATTGCCGCGGACGAGGGCATTCCCATCCTGCCGCGCGGTGCGGGCAGCTCGCAGTGCGGCCAGACGGTGGGCGCGGCACTGGTCATCGATACGTCCAGGTTCCTCAACAAGCTGATCGATGTCGACACCGAGCAGCGCACCGCGATCGTCCAGCCGGGCCTGGTGCTGGATACGTTGAATGCGCAACTTAAAAAACACAATCTCTGGTTCCCGGTGGACGTGTCCACTTCCGCGCAGGCGACGCTCGGCGGCATGACCGGGAACAACTCCTGCGGATCGCGATCGATCCGCTACGGCAACATGGTGCACAACGTTCTCGGCGTGGATGCGCTGCTCGCCGACGGTCGTGAGTTCCACTTCGGGCCGCACCTGAACATCGACCGTGCAACGCCCGAGTACCGCTCGCTTGCGCATCGCATCCAGGCGGTGGTGCGGCGCGAGGCGGACGAGATCATCGAGCGCTGGCCCAAGGTGTTGCGCCGGGTGCAGGGCTACAACCTCGACATGATCCTGCCCGACCACAACGGGCATCCGCGTCCTCACAACCTCGCGCATCTGCTGGTGGGGTCGGAGGGCACGCTCGCCTGGTCGCGCCGCATCCACCTGAAGCTCTCGCCGCTGCCGACCCACAAGACGCTCGGCGTGTGCCACTTCAAGAGCTTCTACGAGGCGATGCAGGCACCGCAACACATCGTGAAACTCACGCCCTCGGCGGTGGAACTGGTCGATCGCACCATGCTCAGGCTGGCGCGCTCCAACCCCGCGTTCCGCCCGGTGCTGGACCGCTGCGTCACCGGCGATCCGGACGCGATCCTGCTGGTGGAATTCGCGGGCGAGGACGCGCACGAACAAATAACAAAGCTCAAGCAACTGGTCGAGCTGATGGCCGATCTCGGCCATCCCGGCGCGGTGATCGAGATTCCCGACCCGAAGCTGCAGCGTGACCTCTGGGAAGTGCGCAAGGCCGGGCTCAACATCATGATGTCGATGAAGGGCGAGGGAAAGCCCGTGTCCTTCATCGAGGACTGCGCGGTGCCGCTGGAGCACCTGGCGGAATACACCCAGCGGCTCACCGAGGTGTTCCACAAGCACGGAACCGAAGGCACCTGGTATGCGCACGCGTCGGTGGGCACGCTGCATGTGCGGCCGATCCTGAACATGAAGGCCGAAGGCGCGAAGCAGATGCGCGCGATTGCCGAGGAGGCCTGCGCGCTGGTGCGCGAGTACAAGGGCGCGTACTCGGGCGAGCACGGTGACGGACTGGTGCGCTCTGAATGGATCGAGCCGATCATCGGCCCGCGGCTCACCGCGGTGCTCGGCGAAATCAAGGACATCCTCGATCCGCGCGGCCTGATGAACCCGGGCAAGATAGTGAAACCGCCGAAGCAGGACGACCGCAGCCTGTTCCGCTTCAAGCCGGAGTACAAGGTCGTGCCGATCAAGACCGCGCTCGACTGGAGCGAGTGGGTCGTGAAGAAGGAAGGCGGTTCATCCGCGGACGCTCCCAGTGGTTTCGGTGCCGCGATCGAGATGTGCAACAACAACGGCCACTGCCGCAAGTTCGATGCCGGCACCATGTGCCCGTCGTTCCGTGTCACCGGTGATGAAAAGGACCTCACCCGCGGCCGCGCCAACACCCTGCGCCTTGCGCTCAGCGGACAGATCGCGGGGCTGGATGGCGCAGACGCGCTCGCGTCCGATGCGGTGCGCGAAGCGATGGACCTCTGCGTTTCCTGCAAGGGTTGCAAACGCGAGTGCCCCACCGGCGTGGACATGGCGAAGATGAAGCTGGAGTTCATCCATCACGACAAGCAAAAGAACGGGCTTACGCTTCGCGACAAGATCATCGGCAACCTGCCGAAGTACGGGCCGCTCGCCTCGCGGTTTCCGATGATTGCGAACACCGTGTCCGCGCTTGCCAAACCCTTCGTCGGGTTTGCGGGCGAGCGCAGCCTGCCGAAGTGGCGCAAGGACACCGGGCTTGTCACCGAGGGCGGCGGCTTCACCACCTGGTCGATCGGCGAGGTGGTGCTGTTCATCGACACCTTCAGCAACTACTTCGATCCGGAGAACGCGCGGGCGGCATCCAAGGTGCTGCAGTACGCGGGCTACGACGTGCAGATCGTGACGCCCGATGACGGCGAACCGCCGGTGTGCTGCGGCCGCACGCTCCTGGCCACCGGCCGGGTCGAGGAAGCGCGTGCCGAGGCCAGGCGCCTGCTCGCCGCGGTAAAGCGTTTTACGAAGCGCGATGTGCCTATCCTCGGGCTCGAACCCTCGTGCCTGTTCACCTTCAAGGATGAATTTCTTTCGATGCAGCTCGGGCCCGAAGCCGAAATGCTCGCGAAGAACGCGATGCTGTTCGAGGAATTCATCGCGCGCGAACACGCCGCCGGAAAACTCAAGC
>CANIEV010000022.1 GCA_947466535.1 Betaproteobacteria bacterium | reverse complement strand
CGCTTATGCCTGTCGGATATACGTCACGGCGTTCCGTACAAGTTTCGGGCTTCGCAGATATTTGCCTGCTCACCCCGCCGTGCCGCCTCATATCCGCTTCCTGTTCGTCAGGCCAGCGCTTTGCCTTCGGCTTCCTTCAGATTCGCAGTCACCCACGACACCCTTGCCGTTCAGCTAACTCTTCCCCTTGTCGGGCGAGTAGAGGACTTCCACCTCCAAGTGAGTGCACCCTGCCGGGCGCACAAATAAAAAAGCCGAGGGGTAACCCCTCGGCTTTTTCGTTTTTTTTGCAGCCCGGAGCGGATCAGGCCGCCGGTAGCGGCGTCGATTGTCAGGCAACCATCTGCCAGCCCTTGGCGCCCTTGTGCCAGACATCGATGAAGCGGCTGCTGATCACGCGCGGCACGCCCTTGGAGAGCAGGTCCAGCCGAACTTCGCCGCTGACGATTGCGGTGTCGCCGTAGACCTGGATGTTCTCCACCGGCCGCTTCGAGGTCAGATAGACGAATTTCTTGTCGCGGATACCTTCGATGTAGCTCGCCTTGGTGTCCACTGCCGCGCTCGAATGCGTATACACCAGCGAATCCGCGAGCAAGGCGTCCAGCCCCGCGTAGTCGAGACCGATCATCGCCTGATAGCGCTTTTCTTCCAGCGCACGGATTTCATTGATCACTGCGTCGTTGCTCATGTCACTCCCCTTGTTTGCCGGATTTGGCCGTTTTTGAACCCTTGCGCGCCACCGCCTTTTTCTTCGCCTTGCCGGGCAGCGGTCGCATCACGAAGTCGTAATCCACCGTCCAATACGGCGTCTTGCAGGTCGATCCATCGGGCGCCGTGCCCTGCTTCTGGCGCTTGTACTCGCGAATGAGCGAGGAACGCACGCCGAACACGGCATCCGAGTCGAGGTACTTGTCGTTCTTGTCAAAGACGTGGGTGACAAGCCTGTCGTATCCGGGAGCGGCCACCAGGAAATGAATGTGCGCCGGCCGCATCGGGTGGCGCGCCGAGGCCTTGAGCAGTTCGCCCACCGGCCCGTCGGTCGGCACCGGGTAGAACAGGGGCACGATGGTCCAGAAATACACCCGGCCCTCGCTGTCGGGCTTGAACACGCCACGCATCTTGTGCGCGCCCTTCCACTCCTTGTGCTGTACGTCGTAATAGCCCTCCGCGTCCGAATGCCAGACGTCCACCGTGGCGTTACGCATCGGCTTGCCTTCGGCCGTCTTCACCGTGATCGACACAAAGCACGGCTTGCCGCGAACTCCCTTGGAGATATTCGCGCCAAGCGGAAAATTCGGCGCCTTCATCCGATGGAACGGACCGAACACGGTCTGTTCGGTTTCCTCGTCCTTGCTCGAGTGGTTCATCTGCGTGATGAGCGTCGACAGTCCGAGCGTATCCGAAAGAAGGATGAACTCCTGCCGCTTGTCGTCGCATTTCTGTCCGGTGCGGGTCAGGAAGTCGATCGCGTATTCCCACTCCTGCTCGGTCAGCTTCACGTCGCGCGCGAAGTCGTGAAGGTGTTTCACGAGACTGCCCATCACCTGCTTGAAACGCGCCGATTTCGCACGGCGCATGCGCTGGATGACCGCTCCGGTGATGCTGTCGGCGCTGAGATTACGGGTACTCATTCTTGCTCCTGTTCATGACTGATTGAAACTGCACAGGCACCGGCGGCGTCAGTTACCCTTGATCCCGGCGGCCTTGATGATTTTTTCGTTGACGACAATCTCGTCGCGAATGTACGCATCGAACTGCTCCGGTGACATCGGCATCGGCTCGGCGCCAAGCTTGGCGAGGCGCTCGCGAACATCCGGCGACGCCAGTGCCTTCGAGATTTCACCGTTCATCCTGCTGATGATATCTCGCGGAGTCCGCGAAGGAACCAGGACGCCCACCCAGAAGTTGTAATCCGACGCGGGCACCCCTGCCTCCACCGTGGTCGGGACATCGGGCAGAACCGACGAACGCTTTGCCGAACCGACCGCAAGCGCAAGCAGCCGCCCGTCGCGGATCTGCGATAGCCCTGACACGACCGGTGAGAAGAAATAATCGACGCGTCCCGTAACCACCTCGGTGATCGCCTCGGGCGAGCCCTTGAAGGGAATGTGCGTACCTTCGATACCCGCCTGAATACGGAATTTTTCGGCATTCAGATGTGTCGCACTGCCCGCCCCCGCCGACGCGTAGTTGATCTCGCCCGGCTTCGCCTTGGCCGCGGCAATCAGATCACGCACGGAACGCATGCCCTTGGACGGCGCGATCACCAGGACATTCGGCAGGCTGACGATCGGCGTTACGCCCGAGAAGTCGCGCAGCGTGTCGTAGGGAAGACTCGAATAGATCCAGGGGTTCACCGTATGCGCGGACGAATGGATGAGCAGCATGTGCCCGTCCGGATCGGACTTCGCCACCAGTGCCGCGCCGATCGTGCCGCCCGCACCGGGTCGGTTCTCGATGATCACCTGCTGCCCGATCTGTGCCGACAGCCGCTCCGACATCGAACGCGCCGCGATGTCCGTTCCACTGCCCGGCGTAAATGGCACGATTGCCCGGACGGCTTTCGTCGGCCATGCCTGCGCCGCCACATTGCCCGCCGCGATCACCCCCGCCGCAATTGCAACCGTAACGACCACTGCAATCCTGACGACTTTCGCTTTCATTTTCCCGCCTCCGTTTGCACATCAAGCCCGTGCCTTTGATTGCCCTGCATGGTTTCACCCAGCCCCGCGAGCCGCTCGACAAGTTTCACGGTCGCAATGTAATCATCGCCGCCCCACCCCTGCCCGGCGGTCGCCTCGTACATCTGCCGCAGCAGCGCCGTGAGTGCGAGCGGCACTCCGGTCGCCCTGCCCGCATCGAGGATCAGGTCCAGATCCTTCATCATCTGGAAGCACGAGAACGTGGAGCCAAAATCGCGCTCGCGCAACACCGGTGTCTTGTATTTGACCATCGGCGAGGCAACCGCGCTCGATTCAATCACCTCGAGCATCGTCAACCACTCGATCCCGCCCTTTCGTCCAAGCGCGAGCGCCTCGGCCATCATGCCCGCGGACACCGCGATCATCAGGTTGATAACCAGCTTGAGCGTGCGCGCCTGCTCCGCCTCGCCCACATGAAAGTGCTTGTCGCCGATGCAGTCGAGCAACGGCCGCACCCGCTCCCATGCGGCGCGCGGCCCCGAGGCCAGCACCGTGAGTGTTCCCGCCTCTGCGAGCACCGGATTGCCCGACACCGCGACACGCACGTAGTCGACGCCTCGTTCCGCGGTCACTTTCGCGACTTCTTCCGACACCGACGGGGACACCGTGCTCGTCTCGACAAACACCGCGCCGCGCTTCGCGCCGGAAAGAATTCCTTCCTCGCCGAGCACCGCCCGCCGCAGAACCGCATCGTCCGGAAGCGAGGAAACGATGACATCTGCTCCGCTCGCAGCATCCGAGGCCGAGGCGGCACGCGCCGCCCCGCGCGTCGCGAGCTGATCCAGATTCGCACCGACCGGATCGAAGGCCTTCACCGCATAACCCGCGGCGAGCACGCGGCTCGCCATCGGCAGGCCCATCTTTCCCACGCCGATCCATCCGACGGCAGGACGCTTGATGGTTGCACTCAACGCATCTGCCTCATGCCGCCGCGGCGAGACCCATCTCTCGCAGTATCCGCTCGCCCGAGGCGGCGAGTTCGGACAACTTGCCCTCCATCTTGCGCACGGTCAGCTTGCCATGGCGCTTCTTCGTCTTGCCCGCGATCAGCACCGTATCGATGTTGGCAATCGAGGCCTGAGTCACCAGACTCACCACCGGATCGTGCACCGGCCACATGTTGATCGCATCGGCTCGCACCAGAACGATGTCGGCCTGCTTGCCCGGCGTGATCGACCCGATGCGGTCGTCCATCTTGAGCATCCGCGCGCCTTCGATCGTGATCCACTCGAGTGCCTCCCGGCAGGTGATGCTCGAGGTGTCGGGCAGCTTGCCCGCCACCGCGCGTGACTCGTCGTTATCCGTCGCGCGCTGGGTGGCCAGCGCCATCCGCGCCACCGCGAACATGTCACCCGAGATGCTCGATTCGAGATCGACGCCGAGCGAGGGCTTGTGGCCGCGCTTGCGCAGCCTGCCGGTGATCGCGAAGCCGTGGCCCTGCGTCATTTCCGTCTCGGGTGTGAGCGAGAAGGTCACGCATCGGTCGAGCATGAAATCGAGCTGCGCATCGGAGAGATTGTTGCCGTGCACGATGTTGTTGTTGTCCCCCAGCAGGCCTTCCGCGGCGAGTCGGTCCCAGCCATCAGGGGTCTTCGCTGCGGCACCCGCGCAATGCATGCTCGCGATCAGCCCGAACTCGCGCGCGAGCTTGAAGTCCGAGACCGCGACGTCATACGTCGAGTAATGCGGCCCGAGGATCGCAAGACCAAGCGTCACCAGCCCCTTGTTCGCAGGCAGCCTGCGTCCCATCAGGCGCTTCACCTCGCTCCTCGGGTGCGGCACCTCCCAGAAAGGCTTCTCGCCCGGCTTCGGATCCGGCTTGGGCGAGCCGTGGAAAAACGCGGCGCGTATTCCGGACTCGATCAATCCGTCGATCGCGCGATCAGTGTGATCCGGCGTCGGGTTGTTGTGGCACCAGTCCACCAGCGTCGTGGTGCCGCAATTGATCTGGTTGAGTGCGCCGACAAGGTTCGCGATGTAGATGTCATCCGGGCGGAATTTCGTCGCCAGCCCCGCGTGCACATGGCGAAAATATTCCAGGATCGTCCAGTTGCCCGCCACGCCGCGAAGTCCGGTCTGCCAGGTATGCTGGTGCGCATTGATCAGCCCGGGAATCACGATGCACCCGGTGGCATCGAGCACCTCCGCGCCCTCGGCATTCACCTTCGCACCCACTTCGACGATCTTGTCGCCGTCGATCAGCACCTCGCCGCCGCGCAGATTGCCCAGGCGCGGGTCCATGCTCACCACCCATCCGCCACGAATAACGGTTCTGGTCATCATCGTTCTCCTCGCGCGTTGCGTTTTCGGATTAATCGCTCAGCCCGTCGCCGACCTTCACCTTTTCCGGCTTCAGTTGAAGCCCTGATGCCGCCGCAATCTCCTTGATCAGGATCGCGAAGTCCACCTCGTCGTAACCGCGACCGACCACCGATGACACCGACTCGCGGGTTGCGGCGGCGGCGGGCATCGCCACACCGAATTTCTTGCCTGCGCTCATCCCGAGGTCCATGTCCTTGAGCAGCAGTTTGGGCGTGAACGTCACCTGGTCGAAGGTGAGGTTGGTGAGCACCGGAGTCTTGTACCGGGTGTACATTGACCCGAGCACGCTGTTGTTGATCGACTCGAGGAACACGTGCCGCGGAATGCCCGCCTTTTCCGCAAGCACGGTGATCTCGCAGAGAGACTGGATGATCACGCCGAACATGGTGTTGTGCGCAATCTTCCACACCCGTGCGAGTTCCCCTTCGCCCACGTAAGTCACGCCGCGCCCGAACATCGCGAGGTACGGTTCCGCGACCTTGAAGGCAGACGCGGGACCGGAGGCGACCGTCCACAGCTTGCCCGCCTTCGCCACCTTGGCGTTGCCCGACACCGGCGCACACAGGTAGGCCACCTTGAGCTTCGCGCATCGTGCGCGGATTTCCGCCGAGCCATCATCCGAAATCGAGGAATTGTCGATCACCATCTTCGGCTTGCGCGCGCCGGTAAGCAGGCCGCCCTTGCCGAACAGCACCTGCATCAGGTCGTCGGTGGTCGAGACCATGGTGAACACCATGTCGCAGCCCGACAGATCCGAGATCCGGTTCACGATGCGCGCGCCGTATTCCGCGAGCGGATCGGCCTTGGACTTGGTCCGGTTCCACACCGATACGTCGCAGCCGTTCTTGAGCAGACGCTGCGACATGGCAAAGCCCATCCTGCCGAGGCCGATCCAGCCAATCTTGTGTTTCACCGGTTTTTTCGAGACTGCCATGGGGGTCGACTCCTGTCGGGATTCAATGAATGTCGTTGATCTGAACCGTACGGCTTATTTCGGTCGGCGCCCGAAGAATGCGTCGTCGAGCAAGGCGCGAATTGCCCCGCGCTCGATCGGCCGCGGGTTGTAATACGGCGACTGCACCGCAAGCTCCGCCGCACGGTCAAGCTCGGATTCCTTCATGCCGATGTCGCGCAAGGCCATCGGCGCACCGAGCCCGGCGGCGAGGTCGAACAAGGCTTGTGCAACGTTCGGATTGCCAAGCGCACGCCCGGCGCGCTCGAGCTGCCGGGCGGCGGCCTGGGCGTTGTAGGAAATCGCCTGCGGCAGAACAATCGTGTGCGTCTCCGCATGCGGCAGGTTCCAGGTGCCGCCGAGCACATGACAGAGCTTGTGATGCAGCGCCATGCCCACCGAACCGAGTGCGGTGCCGCACAGCCATGCACCGTAGAGGCAATCGCTGCGTGCCGCCCTATCGCGCGGCGATGCCACGACTCGCGGCAATCCCGCGGCTAGCGCGCGTATGCCGTCCTCGGAAATCATGTCTGTGATCGGGCTCGCGTCCTGCGCATACAGCCCTTCGACCGCATGCGCGATCGCGTTCATGCCGCTGGTGACCGACATTCCCACCGGCAGGCCGAGGGTCAACTCCGGATCGTAGATCACCGTTTTTGGCAGTACGCGCGGATCGCGGCCGGTCTTTTTCTGGCCTGCCTCGGTGATGCCATAGATCGTGGTGACTTCGGAGCCGGCGTAGGTGGTCGGAATTGCAAGGATCGGCAAGGACGACTCAAGCGCGATCGCCTTGCCAAGGCCGGTGGTCGACCCGCCACCCACAGTCACCGCGCAATCGGCGCCCAGCCTCTTGGCGACCTCGCGCGCCTCGCGCGCGGTCTCGATCGGCACATGCATTTCCGCGCGATCGAACAACCCGGCGTATCGATCCCCGAGGATTGCCGCGATGCGTTCGCCCTCGGCCTTCTGGAAGGGCGTCGCGAGCACCAGCGCGCGCCTCGCACCGAGACGATCGATCTCGGCATTGAGCGTGGACAGGGAACCTGCACCGAACACCACCCGCGAGGGCAAGCCGACGTGGGTGAATGAAAGCGGAGGAACGGTCAGTTTTTTGGTCATGAGAATTGCCCCGGCAGGACCGGCATTATGCTTCAGGCGCGACGGCTTTCCCCCGGCTCACCCGTGCGCCGTCAGACCAGCGTCAGTCGACCTTCGCCCCGGTATCGCGCACCACCTCGGCCCACCGGGTCAGCTCCGTCTTCAGGTAGCGGGCAAAGCTTTGCGGGGCGCCACCCACGGTCTCGAATCCCAGCGCTGCCAGCCGCTCCTTCACATCGGCGGTTGCAATCAGCTTTTCCACCTCGGCATTGAGCCGCGCAACCGCCTCGGGCGGCGAACCCGCCGGCATGAACAGGCCGACCCAGGTGTAGTCCTCGAAACCGGGAAAGCCCGATTCCGCCACGGTGGGCACATCAGGCAATGCCGCAACGCGCTTGTTGCTCGTCACCGCCAGACCGACGAGTTTTCCCGCCTTTACCTGCGGCACCGCGGGCGGCATCGCCACGCTCGCCATCTCCACTTCTCCCGCCACAGCCGCCGCGATCGCCGGACCCGCGCCCTTGTACGGAATATGCGCGACATTCACTTTCGCCAGCGTCTTGAACAGGTGCTCCGCGGTGAGATGCGGCGTGGTCCCCGCGCCGGCGGAACCGTAATTGAGCTTGCCCGTACGCGCCTTCGCGATCGCCTGCTGAAGATTGGCCGCACCCAGCCCCGGATGCGCGACGATCAGGTTCGGGCTGGAGGCCATGTTGATCACCGCTACCAGATCCTTCTCCAGGTCATAGCCCGCGTTTTTGCTCAGGCTCGGATTCACCGTCACCGATGTCGTCGTGACCAGCACCGTGTAGCCGTCGGCGGGCGAACGCGCCACCGCCACCGTACCCACGTTGCCACCGGCCCCGGCGCGGTTTTCCACCAGCACCGGCTGGCCCCAGGCATCGCCCAGCTTCGCCGCAATCAGGCGGGCCGCCACATCCGCAATCCCTCCGGGCGCAAACGCGACCACGAAACGCACCGGACGCGAAGGATAGGACTGCGCGAAGGCCGCGCCCGAAAAAATCAGCGCGGCAACAGCCGCCGCCAGGTATCGAACCATAGTCATCACCTTTCCTCCTCCGTGTACAAGCACATGCGTGCCGCCTGCAACGCTTACGCGCCCGACTGCTCCAGAACGTATGTCGCCATCTCTTCGCGTGTGGTGATCCACACGTCCTCGTGGCGCAGCGCGGCGCGCATCATTTCATCGAACACCCAGGCGCCCGCCGCGCGGCCGAATACATGCGTATGCGCGGTGGCGTCGAGCATGATCGCGCGGGATTCCCGCACCCGCGCCGCCTCGAGCGTCTGGTGAAACATGTCGAGCAGCCCGCCCGGCGGATTGCCGTAGCGGATGCACCACGGAAGATCGTTGATGTCCATCGTGAGGGGGATCGCCACGATGCGACGATCGCCGAACACCTGCACGTAGGGCAGGTCATCGTCGTTGCAGTCGCCGTGCCACAGGAAGCCCTCTTCGGCGAGGATTCGCGGCGTATCCATGCTTCCGGTGCCGCGCGGACTGATCCAGCCCCGAGGCTGGACGCCGGTCACCTTGCGGATTGCGCCTGCCGTGCGATGCAGGTTGGCGCGCTCCTCTTCCGGCTTGAAGTACACCGGGATCACGTCCATGCCCCAGGAATGCGCCAGCACTTCGTGGCCGCGGTCCTGCACATTCCGCACCGTCTCGGGATGGCGCTCCGCGAGGACGCCGTTCACCATCACGCTGGTGCGAATGCCGTTTCCATCCGCGATGTCTAGCAGCCGTTGTATGCCGCGCACCGCGCCAAAGTTCGCCCAGGAATCCGCATTGGTGTCGAAGAAGCCTGGCGCAAGCACATTACCCATCGGACCGATTCCCGGCGCCTTGCCGTCCGACCAGGCCTCATAGGCAATGTTGAAGACGAGAGCCACCCGCCGGCCACCCGGCCAGCGGAAATCCGCGCCCATGCGCCGCACGCCCGATTTCGCACTCATCGCCCTGCTCTCTCCGCCTCCGAGGGAGCGGACATCATGCCATGCCAGCCCCACCCCGAAAAGAAAACTCCGAAGCTGCTTCGCTGCCTTCCGGCCTGCCCCGCTACAATCCGCGGATTCCCTGTTGTTACCGCTTCCGCCGACCGTCCCCTCCTATCGATCCCGCCCGATGAAACGCAAACTCCCGGAAGAACTGCGCAGCCACCGCTGGTACGGCGCAAAGGACCTTCGCTCCTTCGGCCACCGCTCGCGCACCGCGCAGATGGGCTATGACCGTGCCGACTATCTCGGCAAGCCGGTGATCGCGATCCTCAACACCTGGAGCGATATCAATCCCTGCCACAGCCATTTCAAGCTGCGTGTGGAAGAGGTGAAGCGCGGCGTATGGCAGGCCGGCGGCTTTCCTGTCGAGATGCCAGCGATCACATTGTCCGAACCGTTCCAGAAGCCTTCCACGATGATGTACCGCAACATGCTCGCGATGGAGGCGGAAGAACTCCTGCGCTCGTACCCTGCGGACGGCTGCGTGCTGATGGGCGGCTGCGACAAGACCACGCCCGGCCTGCTGATGGGCGCAATCAGCATGGGCCTTCCCGCGATTTTCATGCCCGCCGGTCCGATGCTGCGCGGCAACTGGCAGGGCAAGACGCTCGGCTCGGGGTCGGACGTGTGGAAATACTGGGCGGAACTGCGCGCCGGCAACATCACCGAAGCGGACTGGCGCGGCGTCGAGGACGGAATCGCGCGTTCACCCGGCCACTGCATGACCATGGGCACCGCCTCCACCATGACGAGCGCGGTCGAAACGCTCGGCCTGTCGCTGCCCGGCGCCGCATCGATTCCCGCCGCCGACTCCAACCACGCACGCATGGCGAGCCTCAGCGGTCGGCGCATCGTCGACATGGTCTGGGAGGACCTGAAGCCGACGGACATCCTTACCGTCGCCTCGTTCGACAACGCGATCACCACTGTGCTCGCGCTCGGCGGGTCCACCAACGCGATCATTCACCTGATCGCGATGGCGCGCCGCGCCGGCATTCCGCTCACGCTCGAGCGCTTCGACGAAATCTCGAAAACCACGCCGGTGATCGCCGACCTGCGGCCCTCGGGCCGTTTTCTGATGGAAGATTTTTACTACGCCGGTGGATTGCCCGCGCTGCTCGCCCGCATCACCGACCTTCTCGACACGAATACGCTGAGCGTCACGGGCAAGACCCTCGGCGAGAACATCTCCGGCGCGGTCTCGCACAACGACGAGGTGATCCGCACCCGCGACAAGCCGCTGGTGCCCGCGGGCGGCCTTGCGGTGCTGCACGGAAACCTCGCGCCAGACGGCGCGATCATCAAGCCGGCGGCGATGGAAGAACATCTCCTGAAACATACCGGCCGCGCGGTCGTGTTCGAGAGCTACAACGACATGAGCGCGCGCATTGACGACCCGGCGCTGGATGTGGATGCCGACTCGGTGCTGGTGCTTCGCAACGCCGGCCCGCGCGGCGCGCCGGGCATGCCCGAATGGGGCCAGTTGCCGATCCCGAAAAAGCTGCTGCAGCAGGGCGTGCGTGACATGGTGCGCATTTCGGATGCGCGAATGAGCGGCACCAGCTACGGGGCGTGCGTGCTGCATGTCGCGCCCGAATCCTTCGTCGGCGGGCCGCTCGCGCTGGTGAAAACCGGCGACCTGATCGAACTCGACGTTCCCGGACGACGCATTTCGCTAAAAATAGACGATGCCGAAATGATGCGCAGGAAGCGTCAGTGGGTCACGCCCGCGCCGAAGTTCAGCCGCGGCTACGGCGCGCTGTTCTCGAAGCACATCACCCAGGCGAACGACGGCTGTGACTTCGATTTTCTCGAAGGCACCGGCCCGACCGCCGATCCCGAAATTCACTGAACGATCAACCTGCCCCCTCGGAGTGTCATTTGGATATCCCGGCAAACAATTTCAAACGCGCAATCGCCTCAGGCATTCCGCAAATCGGCCTCTGGACCAGCCTGTGCAGCGAATACGCGGCGGAAGTGGTCGCCGGTTCCGGCTTCGACTGGCTGCTGCTCGACACCGAGCATTCGCCCAACGATCTCTTCATGGTGACCCGCCAGTTGCAGGGTGTGGCCGCGGGCAATGTCGGCATCCCCTCCTCGCCCGCGCACCCGGTGGTGCGCCCCGCCTGGAACGACATGGTGCTGATCAAGCGCTATCTCGACGCGGGTGCGCAGTCGCTGCTGATCCCTTACATCCAGACCGAGGAAGAAGCGCGCAATGCCGTGGCCTACACCCGCTATCCGCCTGACGGTGTGCGCGGCCTTGGGGGCACCACCCGCGCCACGCGCTTTGGCAGGGTGAAGGAATACTTCCGCGTCGCCGCCGCCGAGACCTGCCTCCTGCTGCAGATCGAAACGAAGCAGGGCCTGGACAATCTCGAAGCAATCGCCAACGTGGACGGTGTCGATGGCGTGTTCATCGGCCCGGCCGATCTCTCCGCCGGCCTCGGGCATATCGGCAATCCCGGCCACCCCGATGTCCAGAAGGCGATCGACGAGGCCATCCGCCGCATCATCAAGTGCGGCAAGGCGGCGGGCATTCTCACGCCGGACGAAAAACTCGCACGACATTACATCGAACTCGGCGCGAGTTTCGTCGCGGTCGGCGTGGACATAACAATGCTCGCGCGCGAAACAGAAAAACTCGCCGCAAAGTTCAAGAAGGCCTGATGTCCCTATGAGCGCCGAGCGATGAGCACCCGCAGATGAGCACCAACAAGACCCAATGGACTGCGGTCGCCGCCGCGCTGCTCGCGGGCGTCGTCACCGGCTGCGCCTTCGGCAAGATGGCGCCCGCCCTCCCGATACTCAAGGCGGAACTCGGCCTGAGCCTCGTGCAGACCGGCTGGCTGGTCTCGGCATTCAACGGTCTTGCCGCCGCGGGCGCGATCTTCTTCGGCGTGTTCTCCGACCGTCTCGGTGCAAAGCGCTTCTGCGTGTTCGGACTGTGCTGCCTGATCGCAGGTGGCCTGCTCGGCGCGGTCACCAGCGGACCCACCTTGCTGGTGCTCTCACGGCTGGTCGAAGGCCTCGGCTTCATGTCGGTGATCGTCTCCGCGCCTGCGCTCATCAATCTCGCCTCGGCCCCCGCACAGCGCGGCATCGCCTTCGGCATGTGGTCGAGCTACATGCCCTTCGGCGCAGGCCTCGTGCTTGCGAGTTCCTCCTTCCTTTTGCCGATCTGGGGCTGGCGCGGCGTGTGGGTGGTGGTGATGCTCGCGACCGTGGCCTGCCTTCTGTTCCTGTTGTCGCAATCGGCGCATTACGTCAGCGCGGTGGGCACAAAGAGGTCGTTCGCGGATATTCGCGCCTCGCTCTCGCGTCCCGCAGTCTGGCTGCTCGGCCTGGCCTTCGCCATGTACACCATCCAGAACCACGCGATCTTCGTCTGGCTGCCGACCTATCTCATCGAGGAACGCGGGATATCGCCCTCCAACGCGATGCTCCTCACCGCGCTCTCGATCACGGTCAACTGTTTTGGCAACGTGTTCGGCGGCTGGCTGATCCAGCGCAACGTCCCGCGTGGCAAGATCGTCGGCGTCACCTTCTGCCTCACCGCTATCCTGTTCACCCTCATCTTTGCCGCCAACCTGCCCGACGGTTTGCGCTACGCACTGGTGGTGGTCTACAACGTGGTCTGCGGACCGATTCCGGCGGCGGCGCTTTCGGGCGCAGCGAAGTACGCCCGCTCGCCTTCGGAGGTCGGCGCAACACAGGGGCTTGTCGTGCAGATCACCCAGTGCGGCATCTTCTTCGGACCGCCAATCACGGCCGCGGTGGTCACCGCCGCGGGTTCCTGGAACGCAGCGCTCTGGGTGCTGCTCACCGCGAGCACGATCGGCCTCATCACCTCGATCTTCATCTCGCGCGCCGAAAAGCGCATGTTCGCCGCTCAGGCCTGACCCCGAATACAAAGGAGAAACCCACCATGACAAAAATCAACTACCGCATCGGGCAGATCGTCCCGAGCTCCAACACCACGATGGAAACCGAGATCCCGGCGATGCTGCGCCGGCGCGAGGCGATCCTGCCCGAGCGCTTCACCTTTCATTCCAGCCGCATGCGCATGCACAAGGTGACAAAAGAGGAACTCGAATCCATGAACCGCGAAAGCCTGCGCTGCGCCGCCGAACTCGCGGACGCGCGCGTCGACGTGATGAGCACCGCCTGCCTCGTCGCGATCATGGCGATGGGCCCGGGCTACCATCGCGAAACCGAGGCGCAGCTCACGAAAGTCGCCCGCGACAACAACTGCAATGCGCCGGTGATGACCTCCGCAGGCGCGCTGGTGGACGGCCTCAAGGCGATGGGCGCGAAACGCGTCGCGTTGCTTGCGCCCTACATGCGCCCGCTCACCGACCTGGTGGTGAAGTACATCGAGACCGAGGAAATCGAGGTGCAGGACTCGATCTGCTTCGAGATTCCGGACAACCTTGAAGTCGGCCGGCGCGACCCGATGCAACTTTTTGAGGACGTAAAGAAACTCAACATCAAGGGCGTGGACGCGGTGGTGCTGTCGGCCTGTGTGCAGATGCAGTCGCTGCCCGCGATCCAGATCGTCCAGGACCGCATCGGCATCCCGGTGACTTCGACTGCGGTGTGCACCACCTGGAAAATGCTCAAGCTGCTTGGCCTGCAGGCCACCGTGCCGGACGCCGGAGCACTGCTCGCGCCGGGTTCGAATTACTGAGCGTCGACCGCATCAAAAGCAAAGGGGGCATCGCCCCCTTTGCTTATTTCCACGACTCTCGGTCGGCCGGGCACCTGATGCCGCCTAGCCCCAGTGCGCCACCACGTCGTCGAGCTTCACCACATCGCCGAACAGGAAGCCGATGTAGCCAAGCGATTGCCGGCTCAGCTCCGGCGTATGCGCGGCAACGCATTCCTCCGGCACCACGCAGTAGTAGCCGAGCGAATGCGCGTCGCGCAGTGTCGACTCCACGCAGGCATGCGTCTGCACGCCCGCAAAAATCAGCGACCGGATACCGCGGGTGCGCAACTGCGCATCCAGCCCGGTGCCCATGAAGCCCGAGTAGCAATGCTTGGTGATCACCAGTTCGCCCTCCGCGGGCTTCGGGCCGAACCAATCGCCGCCCCATTTGCCCGGCTCGCAGCAGATCTGCTTGACAGGCATCCCGGCAAAGCGCACCCGCATCGGTTCGGGCAGTTTCTCGGGCGTGTAGTCGGCCTTTACCCACACCACCGGAACACCCGCCTTGCGCGCAGCCGTCACCATGCGCTCGATCGCCTTTGACGCAGGCACGAACACGCCCATGTCCTTCTTGATCAGCGCCTCGGTCCAGCCGCCAGGGGCACAGAAGTCATTCTGCAGGTCGATCACCACCACCGCCGCATTGCCCGGGGCAACACGCTCGGCGACATTCATCAGGGGGGCGTTCATTCAGTTCAATCTCCAGTTCACGCCGCCCATGCCGCAACGCAGCGGCACCGAAGGCACATAGAAAACGGTATCGGCTTTTTTCACGCCCAGCGTTTCCGCCGCACCCATCGCGACGAACCAGGCAAGTAGTTCAGCGGTGCCGCCATCGCCCGCTGCCATCAGACGCTCGGGCGTGACTTCGCGCACCACAAGGTCGGGATCGCCCTTGCCGAGCAGTTCGAGAAACCAGCGGTCGAACTTCTCGTCCACCGCGAAATATTTCGGTCCGCCTGGATCGTGCGAGAGCCCCCCCGTGGCCATGATTGCCACACGTTCCTTGCCCGGCCAGGCCTTGATGATTTCGGCCAGCGCCTTGCCGAAGGCGCGGCAACGCTCCGCAGGCGGCAGCGGCGGCATGATGCAGTTCATGTGAATCGGCACCAGCCCGACCTTGTAATCCGGCGTGAGGAAATTGAGCGGCACCGACCAGTTGTCGTCGAACAGCAGCTTGTCGGAGAAAGCGAGGTTGATGCCCCTCTTTCCCGACTCGCGCACGATGGTGCGACCGAGTTCGCGGTTGCCCTTCACCTTGTAGGGCGCGATGTTCACCCAGTCGCGGAACCACTCCGCGGGTCCGGACCAGTCGTCCGCTATGCCGACGCACCAGTCGGGAATGCTGTCCATCGGCAGGTTGAGCAGGTGGTCGTTGGCAATGCCCACGATCAGGTCGGGTTTTGTTTCGCGCAGCAGGCGCGCCTGTTCGGCGTAGCCCGCAATCAATGCATCCTGTTCGTGTTTCGGAGCCTGGTCGAGCCAGCCGGTGGCGCCGGGCGCATGCGCGAGCGCAATGACGGAAACGATCTCGGCCATGTCAGGAGTTCCTTGCTTCGAGGCCCATCTTCTCGGCATAGAGCAGGGCCGCATCGCTGGTGTTGTGGTTGTAGCCGCCGCCCTTGAACAGGCGCGCCACCTGCGGCAGAAAATACGGATGCACGCCGAGGTCGCCGAGCTTCTGGATGTCGGCTGTGCGCAGCGCCTTTTTTTCTTCCTCGGACAGCCCGTAGGCGGTCATCACCGATTCGATGTCGGTGCGAAAGCGCTGCACCGCCGCCGGATCGCGACGTATTTCGAATATCAGACGGTTCGTCGGAAGCGTCTTGTCAGCCTTCATGATGCCCACTGGACTTCTCCCCGCCCGCGGCTCGTGCCCGGGCTATAAAAGTTGCTCGTCAAGAATCGATTATCATGCTTGCACACGCGCATAATCGATGTCAAACCAACGTGTGCATTGTCGCCCTGTAACTTGTCACCAAGCGCAAAGTGGCGCGTTATCCCCGGCAGCCGTTACTTCGTAGCCACCGCCGGGATTGCCGCGTCGCTTCGCTCCTCGCAATGACAGCCTTCGCCCACGGGTCATTGCGAGCGCAGCGAAGCAATCTCCGTCTTCGAGCTCAGCGAAGCAATCTCCGTCGTCGCAACCAAGCCATCATCCAATGACTTCCGCAACCGTAAAGTCCACACACTGGGGCGGCGTCTCCGCGGTGCTCTTCGCCGGGATCGTGCTCGGACTGTATTTCGGCAAGGCGCCGCCGGTGTTGCCCGTGATCAAGCAGGAACTCGGTCTTTCACTCATCAGCGCGGGGTTCGTGGTGTCCGCCTTCAACGCGCTTGCGATGGTCGGCGCAATCGTCACCGGCGCCGCCTCGGATCGTTTCGGCGCGCTGCGCTTCGCGATCATCGGCAGCCTCGCCACCGGCGCGGGCGGGCTGCTCGGCGCGCTCGCCGGCGGCGAGACAACGATCCTGCTCTCGCGCCTTGTCGAAGGCGTGGGCTTCGTGATGCTCAACGTCGCTGCACCCGCGCTCGTGGTGGCCGCATCGCGCCCCGACCGGCGAAGCGCGATGCTCGGGCTCTGGAGCACCTACATGCCCGCGGGCGCATCGATCGCAATTGTCGCCAGCGTCCTGCTCACTCCCGTTGTCGGCTGGCGCGGCCTCTGGGTGATCTGCTCGGTGCTCGCGCTCTTCGCAGCAAGCGCCCTCTGGTCCAACCGCCGCTCCTTCGGCGTACTCGCCACGCCGCCACGCGCGATCGAAGGAAAGCCGCGCGGAGGCCTCAAGTTCGGCGCGCTTCGCCAGATCGTGCCCTGGCTGCTCGGCACCGCGTTCGCGCTCTATGCGATGGAGTTCCTCTCGATCATGGCGTGGCTGCCCACCTATCTGATCGAAACGCGCGGAATGAGCGCAACCGCCGCCTCGCTCATGGGTGCGGTCTATGTGGCCTTCAACCTCGTCGGCTGCCTCGGCGGCAGCTATATGCTGCGCATGAACATCAGCCGCGGATCTCTGGTCATCTTCACCTTCGTATGCCTCGCGATCTTCGCCAACCTGCTGTTCGCGACCAGCCTGCCCGAAGCCCTTCGCTTCGTGGCCGCCCTTGGCATCAGCGCGGTGGGCGGGCTGATTCCCGCCGTCGCCTTCTCGGGCTCGGCACGCTATGCGCGCGAGCCGGGCGAGGTCGGCGTCCTGCACGGCCTGGTGGTTCAGCTCGCCAACGTCGGCCAGGTCCTCGGACCGCCGGTGGTCGCCGCTGCCGTCACACGCTTTGGCACCTGGGACGCAGCGCTCTGGGTGATGCTCGCGTGCTGTACCGTCGGGTTCGCGGTAGGCGTGCTGATCACCCGCATCGAGGCAGCCGACAGTAGGCACCCAACCGGGGCGCACCCAGGCCCGAAGCTATAATTCGGCGTTCATGAACGCAGCCGACCTCGTCCTCGACCCCGTAAAAGTCCGCGAGCGGCCGGACGCCCCCGCGCTCCTTTTCAATGACTCGGCCGTCTCCTACGCCGAACTGCTTGCGAGTGTGAACCGCTTCGGCAACGGCCTGGCGGCGCTCGGCGTGGAACGGGAAAACCGCGTCGCCTATCTGCTCAAGGATACGCCCGACCTGGTCGCGGCCTACCTCGGGGCGATGAAGATCGGCGCGGTGCCGCTGGCGATGAATGTGCGCGCCGCGCCGAAGGACATCGCCTTCATGCTGCGCGACAGCCGCGCGAAGGTGTTGATCGTCGACGAGGAATTTCTGCCTGCGTTCGCCGCGATCGAACACGAACTCGCGCATCCGCCGAAGGTGTTCGTCGCAAACCTTGCATCTGCGGGCATCAGCGGCGAGCGCAAGCCGATCGACGCCCTCACCACGGGGCAATCCGACCGCCTCGACGCGGAGCCGATGTCCCCCGACGACACGGCGCTCTGGGTGTACACCTCCGGCACCACCGGGTCACCCAAGGCCGCGGTTCACCTGCATCACAACATCGCGGCGGCGGTCGACTATTCGCACGGCGTGCTCGGCGTCGGCCCGGGCGATCGCCTGTTCGCCACCTCGAAACTCTTTTTTGCCTATTCGCTCGGCAACTGCCTGTTCGGCAGCTTGATGCTCGGCGCGACCACAATCCTGTTCGATGGCTGGCCCGACAGCGCGGCGATCGCGTCAGTGGTGAAAAAACACCGCCCCACCCTGCTCTATTCGGTGCCCACGATGTACCGCAACCTGCTGCGCGACGGCATGGCGTCGCGCGAACTCTTCGAGAGCGTGCGCGTGTTCATCACCGCCGGCGAGCGTCTGCCCGCGGTGCTGTTCGAGCGCTGGAAGGAAGCCACCGGGCGCGAACTCGTCGACGGCATGGGCACCTCCGAGACGATCTACATGATCATCTCCAACCCGCACAACCGCCCGCGCTCCGGCGCCTCCGGCATGCCGGTGCCGAACGTACACCTCGAGATCCGCAACGACCGCAACGAGGTCATTCACGAACCCGGCGTTGCCGGCGTGCTCTGGGTGAGGGGCTCGTCGGTCGCCGACCGCTACTGGAACCAGCAGGCGCGCAGCCACGCCGCCTTCATCGGCGGCTGGTTTCGCACCGGCGACATGTATGTGCGCGATGCCGACGGCTACTGGTACCACGAGGGACGCGCCGACGACATGCTCAAGATCTCCGGCCAGTGGGCAAGCCCGGCGGAAATCGAGGACCACGTGCTCAAAGTGCCCGGCATCAGCGATGCCGCGGTGGTGGGCGTGGAGAACGCCGACGGCCTGATGCGCCTGGTGCTGTTCGCGGTGCCGGTGAATCCGGGCGAGCGGGTCGAGACCCTTGCCGCGCAGGTACAGGACCGGCTCCACGACAAGATATCGGTGTACAAGATTCCGCGCGACGTGCGACTCGTCGCCGAAATCCCCCGCACCACCACCGGCAAGGTGCAACGGTTCAAACTGCGCGACGACGCGAAGGCAAAACCCCCATGAAAACTCACAAGTACACGGTAAACGTCCACTGGGGTGACACCGACCCCGCGAAGATCGTCTTCTATCCCAACTACTTCGCCTGGTTCGACGAGGCCACCCGCTTCTTTTTCGAATCGGTGAATCTGGACTGGGACACGCTGATGAAGACCTACAACGTGCCCGGCCTGCCGATCGTCGAAGCCAATGCACGATTTCTCGCGCCGAGCTGGTTTCGCGACGTCATCGTGGTGGAGAGCAGCATCGGCCAGTGGAACGACAAGACCTTCCGCGTTGATCACAAGGTGATCAACGGCGACAAGACCGCGGTCGAAGGCTACGAAGTGCGCGTCTGGTCAAATCCGCATCCCACCGATCCGCGACGCTTCCGGGCGACGTCCATCCCCCCCGAGATCAAGGCCGCTTTCGAGTGAGCACCGCCGCCGGCCGTCATTGCGAGCGAAGCGACTCAGTCTCCTTCTGCGCCTCGACCGGGATTGCCATGTCGCTGCGCTCCTCGCAATGACACACTCGCCCGTCATTGCGAGCGCAGCGACGCAATCTCCTTCTGCGCCTCGACCGCGATTGCCGCGTCGCGCACTCCCCGCAATGACACCCTCGGCCCGTCATTGCGAGCGAAGCGAAGCAATCTCCCCCGGCACCACGACCGCGATTGCCGCGTCGCTGCGCTCCTCGCGATGACACCCTCAGCCGTCATTGCGAGGGAAGCGAAGCAATCCCGCCCCGAATTCCGCCCCGCTTGAGATAATCCTCCCATCCCCCAGGAGCCCCACGATGCCCAAACAGATCATCACCTCGCCCGACGCCCCGGTAACCGGTTTCACGGACAAGTCCAAACCCTCGCCGCTGGCGCAGGCGATCCGCACCGGGAACCTGCTGTTCGTCTCAGGACAGGGACCGCTCGACCCGAAGACGCGCGAAGTGGTGTCCGCCGACATCGGCGACCAGACCCGCCAGACGCTCACCAATCTCAGGAACATCCTCGCCACCGCAGGCTTGACCATGGCCAACGTGGTGAACATGCGCGTGTCGCTGCGCAACACCGATGACTTTCCTGCCTTCAATGAAGCCTTCCGCGATTTCATGGACGGCGAGAAGGTCACCCGCACGTGCGTGGGGGCAAGCCCGCACCGCAAGGGCGTGAATGTCGAGATCGACTGCATCGCAAGCTACGACTAAGGAGTACACGGCATGAGCACCAACGTCATCCGCAGCGCCATCACCACCCACTCGCCGCGCATCGGCATCGAATCGCGCGCGCCCGATTTCACCCGCGGGCTGATCCAGGGCATCCGCCTGCTCGGCGAAGAGATCCGCGCGGCCAAGCCCGACGCGATCGTGCTCATGTCCACCCACTGGGTGACGACCTTTCCCTGGTACGTCACCAACCACGCCGAGCTCACTGGCGTATGCGTGGCCGACGAAGCGCCCGACCTCATTCCCGCCATCCCCTACAAGTGGAAGGGCGACCCGGTGCTGGCCGATGCGATCATCAACGAGATCGGCGCCACCGGCGCGATGACCGGCCGCAACGACGCCCCCGATTACTCGCTCGACTACGGCACCGTGGTTCCGATGCAGTACATGGACCCGAAGATGGAAGTGCCGCTGATCTCGATGGGCACCTGCATCCTCGCCTCGCTCGAGGAATGCCTCGCGGTGGGCGCCGCGGTGCGTCGCGCCGCCGCCAAGACCGGCAAGAAGATCGCGGTGGTGGGCAGCACCAGCTTCGCCCACGACATCCAGCGCGGCCAGGAGAAATGGCCCTCGCAGGAATTCATGGACACCGACTTCCGCTTCATCGACATGCTGAAGGCGGGCAAGGTGCGCGAAGCCAAGGAATGGCTGCCCGCGTACTCCAAGGCGGTGAAGGCCGAAGTCGGCGGGCGGGTGATTGCCACCATTCTCGGCACGCTCGACGAAGAGCACGAGAAATACACCGGCGTGCAGCACGGCCCCTACGGGCAATCGTCCGCATCGGGCAACGCGTCGGTGTCGCTTCGACCGGTTCACTAGACCCAAGGCGACAGCCAAGCAACACGCATCACCCGGCGCACGCCCGTCATTCGAATCGCGCGCCGGCGGCAACAGAAGCATCCGAAGGAGAACCCATGAAGCTCACGCCCCGCGGGAAGCGTTCCGCGCCCGACCACGTCCACGTCGAATACCAGGGCGACATCGCGCTGGTACGCCTGTCGCGCCCGGCCAAGCGCAACGCGCTCAACGAAGGCCTGTTCCGCGGCATCCAGCACACCTTCGCCAACATGCCCGAGGAAATCAACGCGGCGGTGCTCTACGGTGAAGGCGAGCATTTCTGCGCCGGGCTGGATCTTTCCGAACTCGATGCGCTCTCGGCCGCCGACGGCATGCTGCATTCGGTGATGGGCCACCAGTGCTTCGACCCGGTGCAGTTCGGCAGCGTGCCGGTGGTGGCAGTGCTGCACGGCGCGGTGGTGGGCGGCGGCCTCGAACTCGCGGCCTCCTGCCATATCCGCGTCTCCGAACCCTCCACCTTCTACGCGCTGCCCGAAGGCCAGCGCGGCATCTTCGTCGGCGGTGGCGGCTCGGTGCGCGTGCCACGGCTGATCGGCGCCTCGCGCATGGCCGACATGATGTTCACCGGCCGCGTGTACAACGCGGAAGACGGCGAACGCATCGGACTTGCGCATTACCTCGTGCCCGAGGGCAAAGGCCTGGAAAAAGGCATCGAGCTCGCGAAGAAGATCGCCGGCAACGCGCCGCACACCAACTACGGCCTGATGCACGTGCTGCCGCGCATCGCCGAAGCCACCCACGACCACGGCATGATGATGGAATCGATGATCGCCGGCATCGTGCAGGCCGAGCCCGCCGCGAAGGAACGCCTTACCGCCTTCCTCGAGAAACGCGCGGCCAAGGTCAAGAAGTCCTGAGCATGGCGGCGGCACGCAATCCGCTGCCGCTGCGCGCGGCGAACCTCGGCCCGCGCGGCATGAACGTGCGTAAGGGCCGGGGCGGCGTGATCTATCTTTCCTCGCCGCAGGAACTCAAGCCGTACCCGCGCGAAGTCACCGAGCGCCTTGCGCACTGGGCATCGGTCGCGCCCGATCGCGTTCTGCTGGGCGAACGCGGCCGCGACGGTAACTGGCGCACGCTGACCTTCGGCGAGGCGTGGCGACGCGCCCGGCGCATCGCGCAGGGCCTGCTCGATCGAGGTCTGTCGCCCGAGCGGCCGGTGGTGATCCTCTCCGAAGGCGGCATCGAGCACGCCATCCTGTCGTTCGCCGCAATGCACGTGGGCATCCCGTATTGCGCGATCTCGCCCGCGTATTCGCTCGTGTCCACCGACCACGGCAAGCTGAAATTCGCCTTCGGCCTGTTGCAGCCCGGCCTCGTCTTCGCCTGGGACGGCGAGCGCTTTGCAAAGGCAATCGCCGCCGCCTGCCCGCCCGATACCGAACTCGTGGTGGTGGAAAATCCGCCGAATTTTCCGAACGGTGGACGCAAGGCCACCGCCTTCGCTGATCTCGAACGCGAGCCCACCGCCGCGGTGGCCGCGGCCAATGCGAAGGTAAACGCGGACACGGTGGCGAAGTTTTTGTTTACCTCCGGCTCCACCGGCATGCCCAAGGCGGTCATCAACACCCAGCGCATGCTCTGCAGTAACCAGCAGATGGTGCTGCAGTCCCTGCCCTTCCTGGGCGATGCGCCGCCCACGCTGTGCGAATGGACGCCCTGGCACCACACCGCCGCGGGCAACCAGCAGTTCGGCATCGCGGTCTACAACGGCGGCTCCTATTACATCGACGACGGCAAGCCGATGCCCGGCGGCATCGACAAGACGGTGCGCAACCTGCGCGAGATCGCCCCCACCTTCTACTTCAACGTACCCAAGGGCTACGAGGAACTGCTGCCCCATCTGCAGCGCGACCGTGCCTTCGCGCGGCATTTCTTCAGCAAGCTGCAATGCATGCTCTATGCGGGCGCCGGCATGTCCCAGCACATCTGGACCGGCATGGAACAGGTGGCGATGGACGCAGTCGGCGAACGGGTGCTGATGATCAGCGGCCTCGGCTCCACCGAAACCGCGCCCTCGGCGCTGTTCGGCGGCTGGGACACCGGCCGCACCGGCGTGGTCGGCATCCCGGTGCCGGCGGTGGAGGTGAAGCTCATCCCCAACGCGGGCAAGCTCGAAGCGCGCTTTCGCGGACCGAGCATCACCCCGGGCTACTGGAAGCAGCCGGACATCACCGCCGCGCACTTCGACCAGGAAGGCTTCTACCGCATGGGCGATGCGCTGAAGTTCGTCGATCCCGCCGACCCGCAGGAAGGCCTGTTGTTCGACGGCCGCGTGTCGGAGGACTTCAAGCTCGCCACCGCCACCTGGGTGGACGTGGGCAGCCTGCGGATGAAGATCATCCTCAAGGGCGCACCGTTGGTGCAGGACGTGGTCATCACCGGCCACGATCAGGACTACGCCGGCGCGATGATCTTCCCGCACCTGCACCTGTGCCGCGAACTCTGCGACAGACTGCCCGCGGATGCGACGCCCCCGCAGGTGCTCGCGCATCCCGCGGTACGCACGAAGTTCCAGTCGATCCTCGATGCGCTCTCGTCCGAGAGCACAGGCAGCTCCAACCGCATCGCGCGCGCACGGCTCCTGGATGTGCCGCCCTCGATCGACGCGGGCGAGATCACCGACAAGGGCTCGATCAACCAGCGCGCGGTGCTCGGCTGCCGCGCCTCACTGGTGGACGAGCTCTACAGCGAAACGCCCGGCGCGCACATCCTTGTCGCCGCTGAGAAAACGAAACGCTAGCGAAAGAAGCCCCCCCATGATCATCGACTGCCACGGCCACTACACCACCGCGCCGAAAGCGCTCGAAGCCTGGCGCAAGGACCAGATCGCCAACCTCGACAAGCCCACAGCGCAACGCACCAAGGGCAGCATCAGCATCTCGGACGACGAGATCCGCGAAAGCCTGGAAGGCGCGCAACTTCGCATGCAGCGCGAGCGCGGCACCGATGTGACGATCTTTTCCCCGCGCGCGAGCGCGATGGCGCACCACATCGGCGACGCCACCACCAGTCAGCACTGGACCGAGCACTGCAACGAACTCATCCACCGGGTCTGCAACCTCTACCCGAAGAATTTCGTCGGCGTCTGCCAGCTGCCGCAGTCCGCGGGCGTGGACGTCGGGTCGAGCATCCGGGAACTCGAGCGCTGCGTGAACCAGTTCGGCTTCATCGGCCTGAACCTCAATCCCGATCCTTCCGGCGGCCTGTGGAACTCCCCGCCGCTCACCGACCGCCACTGGTACCCGCTATACGAAAAGATGGTGGAGCTGGACGTACCGGCGATGGTGCACGTGAGCGCCTCCTGCAATCCCAACTTCCACACCACCGGCTCGCACTACCTGAACGCGGACACCACCGCCTTCATGCAGTTCCTGACCTCAAAACTCTTCACCGACTTCCCCACGCTGCGCTTCATCGTGCCGCACGGTGGCGGCGCGGTGCCCTACCACTGGGGGCGCTTTCGCGGCATCGCGCAGGACATGAAGCTCCCGCCGCTGGAGGAGTGGCTGCTCAAGAACGTGTACTTCGACACCTGCGTGTACCACCAGGCCGGCATCGATTGCCTGTTCAAGGTGATTCCGGTGGACAACATCCTGTTCGCCTCCGAGATGGTGGGCGCGGTGCGCGGCATCGACCCGCGCACCAATCACCACTACGACGACACCAAGCGCTACATCGACAAGATCGACTGGCTGACGGACGCCGACCGCACCAAGGTGTACGAAGGCAACGTGAAAAAGGTGTTCCCGCGCTTCAGGCTCGGCTGAACGAAGCCGGAAACGCCACTAACCCGCGGAGCAGACAACGATGATCACGATCGAAAAGGTGGACCACCTCGGCATCCGCGTGGCAGACAGGGCGCGCTCACTTGCCTTCTACGCCATCTTCGGCTTCCGGCTGGAACACGAGGTCGATTTCGACGCGGTGGTCATCATCAGGAACGAGGCCGGCGTCGAGATCAACCTGATCGTCAACGGCGTCGACCTCACCGGCGGGAAGAACATCCTGATGGACGTGCCGGAGAAGCACCCCGGCTACACCCACGTCGCGCTTCGCGTGAGCGACATCCGGGAGACGATCGCGGTGCTGAAGCAAAGCGCCATCGCGATAACGCAGGGGCCGGTGAGCTTCGGTGACGGCCACGTGTCGGTGTTCGTGCGCGACCCCGACCGCAACGTGATCGAACTGCGCGCCCGGATGGAGCCGGGAGAGGCCGATCGGATCGAAGGGCTGGTGTTCTACGATCCGAAGGGGTAAGCGGCTTCAGGATATCAAGTTGCTAGAATTAGCAACCGGATTACCCGCTTTCACGCACCAGTCGGACTTATTGAAAAGGCAAAGTGCGCAATTGTCTGCGATGGCTGCCGGGTTCGGCCGTCTTTTTGTCAATTAGCCCCACGTACGACCGGACAAAGAGCCTTGCGCCATCGAATAAACGAACTCAGGGAGCGGATCAGGATGATTAAATTGATCGAAGCGAATTACCAGGGCGCCTTTCAGGTCGCATTGACCTTCTCCGATGGCAAGCACGGCATCTTTGACGGTCGAGAACTCTTGAAACGAAGCGGCCCGTTGCTCGCACCGTTGCAGGACGAAACGTATTTCCAGCGCCTGTTTATCGATGCCGGTGCATTGAGCTGGCCCAATGGCCTGGAACTTTCACCGGCTCGGTTGCACGAGACATGCAAGGCGCCTGCAAGCGCCTGAGCACCCACGCCCATCGCTCGTCAAGCGAAATCCGAGCCGATTCGAAATTTTACCGGCCGGACTTCATCGCGACCTTCGCCTGACTCAGCAGGCTATCCCAGTCATCCGGCGGATGTCCGGAATCCAGCATCTTGCGGAACACCCGGTACGCGTCGTCATCACTCTCGTAGGCCCGGAGCGTGCTGTCGTCATTCACCCAGGCAAGGACGATTACACGGCTTTGAGCGTGGTAGCGGAAGAATAACCGGTATTGCTGGAAGAACTTCGCGCGAAACCAGTGCTTGTAATCGCTCCCCAGCGTGCCGCCCTGTCGGAACTCAGGCCGTGCGGGGTCTTGCGGTATCACCTCGAATGCCAGCTTCAGGATCGCCGTCAGGCGTTTGCTGGCGTTCTTCCTTGCGTAGCCGACCGGGTCCTTTTTCTTCAGCGTCTCGACCTCCCGCGTCAGCGATTCAAGCTGCCGGAGGAACAAGGGATGAGCAAAGACCGTCCAGCCGTTGACAACCAGATGCTCGGGTTTGGCGCCACTCATTCATCGTCTGCATTCAATGGCGCGTCGAGATCAATCTCCACACCGGCCACCAGTGCCTGCACGCGTTGCACGAACCCGGCGTCGAGCGTCTTCAGGCGCTCGGGATGACTCGCAATGTCGCGCGCCAGAAAATCAAGGAACTGCCCGAGCACCGGGTCATCGGCATCGGCCGCCTCGGCACGCGTGAGCACAACCTCGCCGCCCGGTCGGATGGTGTAGTGGATCTTGTCCCGCTTGCCCAGGCGAAGCGCGCGGCGCACGGTCTCCGGCACCGTCGTCTGATAACGGTCGGTCAGCGTGGATTCGACTTCGAGTTTGGTGGCCATGGCTTACCTGCGTAGAGAAGCGCAGCTCAGGGATCAATCCGAATGGTAATGCAATTGCATTGTCTTGTAAAACCGCCGGCATTCCGCGCCGTCCGTGGCGTCAATCCGCCACAAACCCCGACGCCCGCACGATAGGGCCCCAGCGCTCGATGTCCGCGCGCAGCACGGTGGCGAATTCCTCCGGTCCGACGAATACGAGATCGGTGCCCGCGCGCGAGAAGGCCTCCGCGATCTCCTCGCCCTTGAGCGCGGCGCCGATCGCCGCACCCAGCTTCGCGATCGCCTCCGGCGGCGTCCTGCCGGGAACGAAGAACCCAAGCCACGGTTCCACCGCGATGTCCCTGAAGCCCGACTCGATCAGCGTCGGCACGTTGGGCAGGAAACGTGAGCGCTTCGCGCCGGTGACCGCGAGCACGCGGATGCGGCCGGAGCGCACATGCGGCAGCACCTCGCCCTCGGGGTTGATCGCCACCGGCGTCTGGCCGGCGAGAAGGTCCTGCAACGCGGGCGCGCCGCCCTTGTAGTGCACCGGCGTGAGTTCCACGCCCGAGGCACGCGCGAGCATCACCCCTGTGAGATGCGGCGTGCCGCCCGCCGAGGTCGTCGCATAGGACGCCTGCTTCGGATTCGCTCTGGCCCACTGCAGGAACTCCGCCACCGTCGTGACGCTCGCGGGCAGCATCGGCCCGGCGGTGAGCGCGAGCGCGCCTTTGGAACAGATCGCCACCGGCGCAAAGTCCTTCAACGGGTCGTAGTTCAGCTTGCGGTGGCTGTGCGGAAACACCGTCATCCGGAAATCGGGCGTGAACAGCATGATGCTGCCGTCCGCATCGCCGCCCTTCACCAGGTCCACCGCGATCTGCCCGTTGGCCCCTGGCCGGTTGTCCACGATCACCGCCGGCGCGTAACTGCCGCGCAACTTCTCCGCCACCAGCCGCGCGATCACGTCCGTGCCTCCGCCCGCGGCGGCACCGACGACGATTCGGGTGGTTTTGGTGAGGGTTTGGGCCAGGGAAGAAAGCGAAATGCCCGATATGGCAGCAGCGCTAGCCCCAAGAAGAAAACGGCGGCGGGATGTCATGGGCGGGTCTCCTCGAAATCGGCATGCACAGGGGCACTATGCCACCCGTTGTGGGATGACACCAGGCACGCCGTTAACGCCACGAATGAGGCAGCATATTCATTGCCCCGCCAATCGGTTACCGATTCCGTTTTTCGAAAATCGACTCCCGGTGGTACTCGAGGAATGCAGGATCGGGTTCCGCCAACTTTTCAGAAGAAAATATCTTCCTCCCGTCGTACGGAATGAAATTGTCCTCCAGTGCCTTTTGCGGAAAGTACGACCTCAGATCACGACTGAGCACAACGCGGCAATCGAAATCCAGAGTGATCAGCCCGTCGTCGAAGGCCGCGTCGTGAATCGACGACAGACACAGTCCATTGCGCGGATTCAACCTTTCCGCCGGGAACTTGCTCCACGGCTTGATGTGACTCGCCACGAGAAAGCGCGGCACGTTGATGCCCGTAATACAGCACCGGGAACCGTAGACGTTAAGCACCGACTGGCGAAAAAACTGCTGACCGCGACGTACCTTGACCGTTGATCGACTTTCTGTCGGACCGGAAGGAGGAAATGCCTGTCGAACCGGACGCACGAGCCGAACGCCAATTCCGCGACTCAAATCCACTTCCGCGCGTTCGTCATTGGTGAACAGATCGTGCAGAAGCGTCTCGCTCTCCGGCGCGAGTTCATTTGAGCCGGTCTGGAATTCGCTCCAGATCAACCTGTCCTGCGCAGACGCTCCCTGCAGCCCCCGAATACCGCGTGCCTGCTGCACTGGATCCAATGACGCGAAGTTGCACAGCTTCATGGACAAGCTGCTGGGCGAGCGCCCCAACTTCACCGCTACGTCCTTGATTACAGCATTTCTCTTGTCGAAGCTCCCGAAGGGAAGCTTGCAATACAGGTTGAGCGCAATGAGCAAATGCTCACGCGACCAGCGAACGGAAGGTGATCTTGGCATGGTCAATCTTCCCTTTGCGAGTTTCGAGAGAAACCGGATTTACGCCATCTTGCCGCAAACGGCACAATAGCCACCATGACCCGTGACGAACTGCTCGCCTCGTTCGACCGTGTACGCGTTTCAAAACGCGGAGATGCAGGTGCGGCGAATATGCCGATGCTGGTCTTGCAGTAGCCGTACGCAGTGCCTTTGGAGGAGGAAAACACCATGATCCTTAAGAAACTTCACCACGTTGCGCTTCGCTGCAAGGACGCGGGCGAGACCGCGCGTTTCTACACCGAGGTGCTGGGCATGAAGCTCGCCGCGGCGCCGAGCCTTGACCGCGTGCCCTCCACCGGCGAGTTCAG
This sequence comes from Betaproteobacteria bacterium, assembly GCA_947466535.1. Lineage (GTDB taxonomy): Bacteria > Pseudomonadota > Gammaproteobacteria > Burkholderiales > SG8-39 > CAMBSA01. The sequence continues at coordinate 5,667 of CANIEV010000022.1, read as the reverse complement.
TCCGCACCTGAACGTGTTCCTCGAGATGGAGGACGGCAGCCTGCTCGATTTCATCGACGTGCCGCTCTCGCCGGAGGCGATGAAGGACACCAACACGCCCGCCTGGGTGCAGCATCTCGCGCTCGACGTGGGCAGCGAAGAGGCGCTGCTCGAGGTCAAGCGCCGGGTGCAGGCGTGGGGCGGGCATGTGATCGGCCCGGTGGATCACGGCTTCAGCATGTCGATCTATTTCTTCGAGCCTTCAGGCCACCGGCTGGAAATGGTGTGGAACCACAACCTGCCGCAACTGGCCGAGATGACCAAAACCGCCGAGGCCGATCTCGCACGCTGGCAGGCGAAAAAGAAAGCCGGCTGGGAGATTCCCGCGGATGCGAAGAAGGCCACCGCCTGAACGGCGCACAGGCTTTCCATGAAAATGAACACGACTCGACTTCAACGCGCGCTGCCTTTGCTGGCCTTGATCCTTTCGATGCTGGTGCCTGTCGCCGCGGGCGCGCAGGGTTCGGACTACCCGAACCGGCCGGTGAAGCTGGTGGTGCCGTTTGCCGCCGGCGGCTCGGCCTTCGACATCGGCGCGCGCGTGCTCGCGGACAAGTGGTCGCAGGCGCTCGGCCAGCCGGTGCTGGTGGAGAATCGCACCGGCGCGGGCGGGCTGATCGCCATGCAGTCGGTGATGCGCGCCGCGCCCGACGGCTACACGCTGGTCACCTTCAATGCCGACCTGATGAGCATCATCCCGTCGCTGCAGAAGACTCCGCCCTACGACCCGCTGAAGGACTTCGCCTTCGTCGGCACGCTGATGCGCTTCAGCGGCATGATCCTCGCGGTGAACCCGAAGCTGCCGGTGCGCACGATCGAGGATCTCGTCCGCGTGGCGCGCGCCTCGCCCAATGCGCTCAACTACGGCACCTACGGCATCGGCTCGCTGCCGCACCTGGGTTTCGAGGCGCTGAACGCGAAGCTCGGTCTCAACCTCGCGCACGTGCCCTACAAGGGCGGCGCAGCGAGTTTCCAGGCGGCGATGGTGGGCGAAGTGCAATTCGTGGCCGGGGGCAGCCTGCTCGATCTGGTGCGCGACGGCCGGCTTCGCGCGATTGCGGTGGGCGGCCCGAGGCGGCTTTCGCAGTTGCCCGAGACGCCGACCTTCGCCGAGCTGGGTCTCGGCGACGAGATGTTCGGCACCTCGTATTTCGGCATCGCCGCACCGGCGGGCACGCCGCAGGCGATCATCGACCGGCTGGGCGCGGAGCTCAAAAAGGTGAGCGCCATGCCGGACGTGGCCGAACGCCTGAGCAAGTTCGCCGAAGCAACCTACATTCCGCCGGCTGAGATGAGTTCGATGATCCGGCGCGATGTGAACTTCTTTGTGCCGCTGGTGAAGTCCCTCGGGCTGGCGAACCAGTGAACGGCGCGGGATTGATCGCACCGAACGGTGCGGCGCTGCATTCCCCGCAGATCGGCCTGCACGGCCTGGGATGCGCGGGCTGCATCCCACGCGGCGGGCTTTTCACCGCAGGCAATGCGGGCCGCGTGCGCGCAGCTTCCAAGGCACCCGCCGCGGCAAAGAAAAAACAATCGCGGGCGTCGGGCGCGGGCAGCAGGCCGCAACGCATCGACGTGCACCATCACATCATCCCGCCTCGCTACCTCGTCGCGCTCGGTCAGGAACGCCTCGGCGCTGCCGCCGCCGCGTCGGTGTGGCAGCGCATATCGGCCTGGACGCCGGAGCGCTCGATCGAAGAAATGGACCGCGCGGGCGTAGCGACCTCGGTGACCTCCGTCTCCGCGCCCGGGGTGTGGTTTGGCGATGCCGCCGAGGGACGCCGCATCGCGCGCGAGTGCAACGAGTACGCCGCGAAGATGGCGCGCGACTATCCCGGGCGTTTTGGCAGTTTCGCCGCGCTGCCGCTGCCCGACACCGACGGCAGCCTGCGCGAGATCGAATACGCCTTCGATGAGCTGCGCGCCGACGGCGTGGTGCTGATGACAAGCTACCGCAACCAATGGCCGGGGCATGCGTCGTTCGCGCCGGTGTTCGAGGAACTGAACCGGCGCAAGGCGGTGGTGTTTTTTCATCCGACCGCGGCGCCGTGCTGCACCAACCTGATCGAGGACGTGCCCGATGCGCAGGTCGAATTCCTGTTCGACACGGTGCGCGCGGTGATGAGCCTGCTCTACAGCGGCAGCCTCTCCCGGTATCCGGACATCCGCTTCATCTTCGCCCACGGCGGCAGCGCGGTGCCGCTGTTCGCCGGGCGCATCGCGCGGCTCGCGCAGGCGAACCCGAAGCTCGCCGCGCGTCTGCCCCACGGCCCGATGCACGAGCTTCGCAAGCTCCATTTCGAACTCACCCAGGTGCAGGGCGCGGGCGCGCTCGCGCCGCTGCTGGACATCGCCTCGCCCGAACACCTGATGCTCGGCAGCGACTTTCCGTGGGGCTCCACCAGCATCGACGACCCGGTCGCCGCGATCCGGACGGTCGGCTTCACCCGCGCGCAGATCGCGGGCATCGAGCGCGGGAATGCGCTGCGCCTGATGCCGGGGCTGGGCGGCGTGCAGGACGCGCAACGGGTTCGGCGCAGGCTTCCGACATGACCGTCGACCTCGCCTGCTCCGTCCCGAACAACGTCGGCCTCGCCGGGCGGCCGGAGCTGCTGCGCCTGCTCGAATGGTTCCAGGGCGGCTACCGGGAGTGGTGGCACGACTGCGGGCCGGCAGGCATCCGCGACAACGAGGTGTACCTGCGCACGCCGGTGGGCGTGGATTCGGACGGCTGGGCGGCCTACGGTTTCGTGCCGCTGTCGCAGTACCGCTGGGGCGTGTTCCAGACGAACCCGAAGCCGCGCACAGCGCTCTTTGGCGAGGTGGCAGGGCAGCCGGTGTGGCAGACGTTGCCCTCGGAGCACCGCGGCTACATGAAAAAGCTGCTCGTCATCCAGGGCGACACCGAGCCGGGTTCGGTGGAGCAGAGCCGCCTGCTCGCGCAAACCGCGCCCAGCCTCTACGACCTGCGCAACCTGCTGCAGTTTTCGGTAGAGGAAGGCCGCCACCTCTGGTCGATGGTGCACCTGCTGTTTGAACACTTCGGCGCGGAAGGTCGAGACGACGCGGAGGGGCTGCTCTCGCGCCGATCCGGTTCGGGTGACAACCGCCGGCTGCTCGATGCCTTCAACAATCCGGTATCGGACTGGCTGTCGTTTTTCATATGGTGTTTTCTTGCCGACCGCGACGGCAAGTACCAGCTGCACTCTGTGTCGGAATCGGCCTTCGACCCGCTCGCGCGCACCGCGCAGTTCATGCTCACCGAGGAAGCGCACCACATGTTCATCGGCGAGGACGGCCTGCGCCGCGTGATCGAGCGAACGTTGGAACTCATGCGCGAGCACGACACCGACGACATCGCGCCCTTTGGCGGCATACCGTTGGCGATGATTCAGCGCTTCTTCAATTTCTGGGCACCGCGGATATACGATCTTTTCGGCAACGACGAATCACCGCGCGCGGCGCAGGCGTTCGACGCCGGCATCAAGGGCCGTATCCACGAAGCGGGTTTCGCCGATCATCGGCGCCTCGACGACCCGGTGAGAGTGGAGCGGCGCGAGGCGGGCGGCTTCGCGCAGGTGGAGGTGCCGATGCGCCACGCGCTGAACGGCCTGATGCGCCGCGAGTACCTGAAGGAAGTGCAGCTCCTGATGAGCCGCTGGAACCGCACCCTGCGACGCGCGGGCGTGGAGCAGGAACTCACCCTGCCCTCGCCGCGCTTCAACCGCAACTTCGGCGTCTACGAGGGCCTGCACTGTTCGCCCGCGGGCGATCCGGTGGATGTGGCGACCTTCGAATCGCGCCGCGCCGAGTGGCTGCCCACCGCCGCCGACCGCGCGCATCTGGCCGCGCTGATGCAGCCGGTGCACGACATCGGCAAGATGGCCGGTTGGATCGCCCCGCCGATGCGGGGCATCAACAGTCAGGCGGTGGATTTCGAGTACGTGCGGTTCTAGGTGGCCGAGCAGAGATCGCCGCGTCGCTGCGCTCCTCGCGATGACACCCCCCAGGTCATTGCGAGCGCAGCGAAGCAATCTCCGTCCTCCCGATGACACCCCCCAAGTCATTGCGAGCCCAGCGAAGCAATCCCCGTCCTCCCGATGACACCCCAAAAGTCATTGCGAGCGCAGCGAAGCAATCTCCAATGGCACCGGGATAAAAGTCGTCAATTGTCTTTTACAGGTCAATTAAGCATGCGTGAAACCGGATAATTCGATTGCTAAATCCCGCAACTCACCCGCGGTCCAGCTCGGGGTAGCGCCGGAACACGCCCATCTGGTTGAAGGCAATGCGCCGCTTCGAGGCGAGGTAGGCGGCGATGTTCGGACGCGCGGCAACGCGATCGTGCAATGAAACGATGAGCGGGTATTTCGGTTCCAGCTTTTTCATCGCCTTCGGGAAGGCGTAGCGCAGACCGTCGATCACCTGGAACACCGACAGGTCGGCGTAGCTTATCTTCGATCCCGCAAGGTACTTGCCGTTGCGCTTCAACACGCTCTCGAAATAGTTGAAGAACTTGGGCAGACGCTCGCGCGTGAGGTGTGGCGCGCGGCGAATGGACTCCTTTTTCTGGTCTTCGTAGTACAGGCTGCTTGCGATCGGGTGATGGCTGTCGTGGATCTCGTCCACGAAATCCGACACGGTGAGCTGCAGCTGGTGCACAAAGAGCCGCCCCGCTTCCGACGCCGGCGCAAGCCCGAGGCGGGCCCCCAGGAACTGCAGGATGTTGGCGGTCTGCGCAAGCGTCACCTTGCCCGCCTTCAGGATCGGCGGCGCGAACGCGGGCGTCTTCGTCTTCGGGTCGTTGAGCACCTTCAACAGGGCGGGAACGCCGCCCGCGCGGCGCGCGACATCGACGTAGTCCGCACCCGCCTCCTCCAACGCCAGCCGGATGAATTCGCCGCGCCCCTGGATAGAGGGCCAGTAATAGAGTTCGTATCGCATGTTTGCAGTCCCTTCGGTTTCAGCTCTTTGGTAGCGGATCGACGGTGAGGCCGAGCCGGTCCTGCAGCAGGTTCACCAGCTTGCCCGGCACGCCGCTCGTGAGCGCCGCGGCATCCACGTACAGGAACGCCCCGGATTCGTCGTCGCCCGGCGGCATGGTACGGGAGAGCTGCAGTTCGAGCACGCGAAGCCCGGCGTCCGAAGCATCGCTGCCCTGCTCCGCGCGCGCGGCCACCCGCTCGCGCAGCAGCGATTCCGGCGCGGTGCAGGAGACGATTACAAACGGCACGCCCAGCTCCCGCGAGAGATCGCGAAAGCGCAGGCGCTCGCGGCGGTCGAGGAAGGCGGCGTCGATAATCACCGGATAGCCCTCGCGAAGCAGCGGCCGCGCAAGGTAGGCGAGACGGTCGTAGGTGCGCGCGTTCGCTTCCTTGCCGTAGAGGCCGGCATCGTCCTCTGCGCCAGCGCGCGCAAGCGGCGCAAGACTGTGCATGCGCTTGCGTTCCACGTCCGAGCGCAGGCGCAGCGCGTGGAACAGGCCGGCGAGTTCGCGCGCGAGCGTGCTCTTGCCCGAGCCCGAGAGGCCGTGCATCAGCACGAGCGCACCGCCCGAATCCGATTCTTTCGCGAGCCCCGCCGCCTCGTGCGCGAGTTCGAGGTAGGCGTGGTATTCGGCGTCTT
>CANIEV010000021.1 GCA_947466535.1 Betaproteobacteria bacterium | reverse complement strand
GGGAGGGTTTCCCCCGCTCTACCGCCGTTGATGCTGGGCCGGCGGACAGTCAGTCCCGTTGGGCGGAACTGACTATGACAAAAGCATATTCCAATTGCATTACGGGCCGCAATATTCGATAGGATCCTTATCCCGCTAAGATGAGCACTATGTCACGCGTTCCATCTGTTCATGAGACGGGCACCGTGAAATTATTCCGGTCGGCCTGTCTGTGCGCGGTGTTCGCGCTGTTGTCCGCTTGCGCAGCGTTTGCGCCTCTGCCGCCACCGCCCAGCCCGCAGGAAATCGTCGCCATGGCGGGCGAGGGGAAGACGGTGCAGGACATCATCCAGCGTATCGACGCGGCGCAAGGCGTATATCGACTCAGCGCATCGGAACTTGCGAAGCTGCGGGAGCAGGGTGTGCCCGATGCGGTGATTGATCACATGCAGGCCACCTATCTCGAGGCGATACGCCGTGAGGAAGCATGGCGGCAACAAAGCCTCTATCCCGCCCCCGGGTGGCCCTACCGATCGCCCTTCAATCGCGCCCACCCGTACCGTTGGTGGCGTTGAGGTAGTGCGCCGGGCATGCAGTAACTGGTGCGACGACGATCCTGCATGCGTGGATCGTCGTGCGGATGTCCAGCGCAGAGCGTGATGCTGCTGTTCGTTCCGCGGATGGATACGGCCTGCACCCGGTTCGCCCGAGAGCCTGTGCTAGCATCCAGCGGTCTTTCGCGAACCGATTCGCACCCTCCACGTGTCAGAGCGCCAGTCCCCCTTCTTCCTTCTGCGTCTGCTTGCCGACGGCAAGTTCCGTTCCGGCGAAGTCCTGCGTCGCGAACTTGGGTGCAGCCGCGCGGAATTGGGCGAACTCGTGCAGGCGATGGATTTGCTCGGGCTTCGGGTGATCGCGGTGCGGGGCCGCGGGTTCGGGCTCTCGGCGCCGGTGGATCTGATCCGTCTGGAGGACCTTTCCGGTTCGCCGTTCCGGGTCGAAATTCTGGACGAATGCGAGTCCACCAACACGATGCTCGTCGCGCGCGCGCGTTCAGCCGCCAATGTCGGTTCCCTACATGCCAGTGCGATCGTTTGCGAGCGCCAGAACGCGGGCAGGGGGCGGCGCGGTGCGCAATGGCATTCCGCAATTGGCACGAGCCTGACTTTCTCTGCGCTATGGCAATTCCAGTGCGGCGCATCGGACCTGTCCGGCCTGTCTCTCGCGGCTGGTGTGGCTGTCCTGCGCGCGCTATCACGGTTAGGCGCGAAAGGCGTCAGGGTCAAATGGCCGAACGACATCCTTCTGGATCAGTCCGGTGAAACCGCAAAGCTTGGCGGGATCCTGATCGAACTTGTGGGCGATGCGTCGGGCCCGTGCGCCGCGGTGATCGGCATCGGTCTCAACATGCGTCTGTCCGGACACGCACGCGAATCCATCGGAGTGCCAGCGGCGGATACCGCGCAGGCGGGTGTTCACGTGAGCCGCAGCGCCTTGCTTGCAGCCGTGCTCGGTGAACTCGGCGCGGTGCTGGAACAATTCGGGCGCGAAGGGTTTGCTGCGTTTCGTGATGAGTGGATGCGTCATCATGCCTTCCAGGGGCGGCAGGTCGCGCTGCGTCTTGCGGATCAGGCCGTCGCCGAAGGGGAGGCGCTGGGTGTTGCTTCGGACGGTGCGCTCGAATTGCGCGTCGCGGGCGGCATCCGGCAATTTCATTCGGGCGAACTCTCCCTGAGGCCCGCATGATCCTTGCCGTCGACTGCGGCAATTCGCGGATCAAATGGGGCGCGTTGCTCGATGGACGATGGATCGCACGTGGCGGCACGATCTACGCCGATTCGCAGGGCCTCGGCGTGGAGTGGGCCGCACTACCTTCGCCGCGCTCGATCGTGATTGCAAATGTGGCGGGCGAGTCAGCGCAGGCCGCGCTTGCGCCTCACCTCGCGCGGCTGCCGGTGGCCGCGCGCTGGATCCGCGCGCAGGCGACACAATGCGGAGTTCGCAACGGCTATCACGAACCCGAGCGCCTCGGTGCGGACCGCTGGGCCGCGTTGATAGGCGCGCGCTCCTTGCATGCAGGCGCGTGCGTGGTGGTAATGGCGGGTACTGCGACCACCGTGGACCGGCTGGATACGGACGGACGTTTCCGCGGCGGACTCATTCTGCCCGGTGCCGCTTTGATGAAGCAGGCGCTTGCCTCCAATACCGCCGGTTTGCCACTTGCGTCCGGGCACTGGACTCCGGAGCCGGTCGCAACCGACGATGCAATCGAGAGCGGATGCATCGAGGCGCAACTCGGCGCGATCGAACGCATGCATACCCGGATGTCGGGCGATGCGTTCTGCCTTCTCTCCGGTGGCGCCGCGGCATCGCTCGCTCCCTTGCTTAACATCCCGGTCCGGGTGGTCGATAATCTGGTTCTCGAGGGTTTGGTGAGGATCGCGTCGGAATGAGGCTCGTGTTCTTCCTGCTTCTGCTTGCCAACGTGCTGCTCTTTGCCTGGACTCGCGTCGGCACGGAACTGGCGATGTCCGAGTCGTTTCTGCTTTCGCAGCAGATCAATCCTGATGCGATCCGCCTGCTCGATCCCAGGGAAGTGGGGCAGCTCGCTGCGAAGAAGCCCGAACTCAAGGGGCTTGCCTGTCTCGAATGGGGCGCCTTGAGTCCCGCGGATCTCGAACGTGCCAAAACCGTACTCGCGGTCTTCTCCGAGGGGGCAAAGATATCCGAACGTCGGATGGAGGAAAGTGCGGCCTACTGGGTCTACATGCCGCCCCGGGCCACCCGCCAGGACGCGCAGGTCAAGGCTGCGGAATTGAAGCGCCTTGGCATCGACGAATTCTTTATCGTGCAGGACGAGGGCAAGTTCCGGTTTGCGATTTCGCTCGGCGTGTTCCGCACTGCCGATGCGGCGCGCGCTTATCTCGACACGTTGCGCAACAAGGGCATTCGAACTGCGGTGGTGGGACCGCGGGATACCCAGGTGACCAAGGTCTATCTGCAGATGCGCGGTCTGCCTGAAGCCGCGAGCGCCCGGCTGCCCGAGCTTCGCACGGGATTCCCCGGCACGGATGTGCGCGACTGTCCCTCCGAGGAAAAGAAGGGCTGAACGTCGCGTTGGTGCCCGGCTAGCCCGCGACCGCCCGCACCGCATCCTCGCTTGCCCGGACGAGCATCGCGCGCTCGCTTTCATTCAGGCCCGCAGGATCAAACCGATACCGGTAATGCAGTATGAGCGCGCGCGACGCCGCGTCGCGATCAAGCGGCAGGTCCTCCGGCATGCGCCGCAACCAGTCCTTCAGGCTTTCTCCCGGCGCGCGTGCATGGCCAAGTTCCAGGATCCATGCCTGCACGCGATAGAAGGGCGAGTCGATGCCCGGTGCCGGCGTGGGAGCGGAGGTGTCTCCCGATTTCTTTCCACGGCTGCCGCGCAACTGCCGAAGGAGTATCCAGGCGAGGACCGGCAAGGTGATCAGGAGCGTACCCGTACCCGGCTCGAATTCGGAGAGCAAGCGCGTGATTCGCACGCGAGCGTAGGAGATCCAGTCGGCGATCGCGGTGCCGATGCCGTCGCCCGCGGCCTCTTCATCCGACCACCCCGGTGGCGTGGTGTCGAGGTTCTCCCACCGCCCGTCGATCCATAACCTCGCCCAGGCGTGCGCATGGCGTTCGCGCACAACGAGTGCCTGCTCGCGATCGCTCCATTCATGCGCTGAAAAGCCGGTGGCGTAGCGCGCAGGAATCCCCGCGGCACGCGCGAGCAATACGGTGGCGGTCGCAAAATACTCGCAGTGTCCGGCGCGTGATTCATTCAGGAACCGGGCGAGCGCGGAGAGGGACTGCGCGCGGGCGGCACCGGGGCCTTCCGCGGGCGGCTGCCACGACGCGTAGCGAAAGTTCTCCGCGAAGTGCCGGGCAATGATTTTTGTGGCCTCGCGCGGCGGTGTTCCGCGCGGCACGAGTTTGTCGGCCAGTCCTTGCACCACCGAACGGTCGAAGCGCGGCAGGCGCAAGTCCGCGTCCCCGGGGGGCGCCTCAGGCGTGGCGCCGGATGTGGCGAGTACGCTGTAGCGAAAATCGCCGGGGCGCACTTCTGCCTGCACGGCGCCGAGCGCGGAGCGTTTCAGTTCGGAGGCGGACAGCCCTTCGATGCGATGTGCGCCGAAGGGCAGGGTGAGCACCGGGTTGCCGAGCTCCGATCGGTCCGCGATCACGAGCATGCGGCCCTTCGGGGCAGGTGCGGTGGCGAGAATCCAGGCCCCGGGTGCCGATAGCGGGATTGGGGTGAACGCTGAGTCACGGGCCACCCATGTGGCTCCGTAAAGATCGTCGTAGGTTGCGCGATGCAGGAGCATGGGATCGCCCGTGCCCTCGACACGTATCACGATTCTGGAGGAAAGCTTCTGCTCCCCGATCGATCCTATATCGGTGCGGCTCTGCAGCGGGTCAGTGCGATTGCCGTTGCCCGCTATCCAGTCGGTCACGGTTGCTTCGAGCCAGATCTGCGCGGTATGCAGGCCAGTGTGCAGACCCGCACCGAGCACGGCTGCGATCAGCAGCATCGATGCCCAGGCGCCGGCGGATGCCCCCCGGGGGCGCACCGTCCAGAGTGCGCCGGCGGCAAGCAGGGCAAGCGCGACATAGAAGCCCGGGCCGCGGGTGTTGGCGGCGCTCGCACCGATCAGCCAGAGCGCGAACCAGGGAGGGTCGAGGGCGATGTGGCTTGCGCGGCGCTCACGTATGCGGCGCATGCTCCAGAACAGCACCCCCGCCTCGACCCGGTCCAGCCCGGCGTAGTACATCACGACCGGCAGCGGCGCGACGATCATCGGCAGCCACTGGAACCAGAGTTTCACCGCCCGGGGGTTGCCGTACACCGCGAACAGGATTGCCCCGGCGGCAAGCGCGAGCGCGGTACAGAAATCGGCCACGCGTGTCAGTTGCTCTTTGCCGATATCCCAGCGTCGGGAAATAACCCGCGGCGACAGCGATATCAGCCCTGTGATGATCGCGGGGATCCAGTCGCCGGTCTGCCAGCCCCAGACGGCGATCGCGGCGGCCAGTAGCAAGGGAGGAAGGCTCATAGCCTCGCCAATCCCTTTTCCAGGTCGGTCGGATCGAGCAGCGCGACTCCCGCAGGCGGTGCAATCTCGGGCAGAGCATTGACGACAAGCACGCGCAGTTCGATGCCCGCCGCCCGCAGGCTGTCCACAAGCGCGGCGCGCTCGGCATCCCAGTCGATCAGTACCAGCACGCAGCCCGCGAGTTCCCCGCGGCGCGCGGCAATCGAATCGCGAAGCGCATCCAGCGACGGTTCGTGCGTGAGGCGCACCCCGGCAAGCACCTCCAGCAGTCCGGCGGGTTGCAACTGGCCGCGTCCGGCGGTGTAGCAGTAGGCCTGGTCTTCCACGAAAAGCAGATCGAGCAGGCATTCCTGTGTGTCGAGCGTCCATACGAATGAGGCTGTCACCGCAACCGCCTCCTCGAAGGCGGTGAGTTGTACCGCGTCCTGCTTGCGGTTCGTGGAGGGTTTCGCACAGGTGTCGAGCGCGAGGGCATAGCGCTCGAAGAATTCATCCTGGTACTCGCGCACGATCGGACGGCCGGTGCGCGCGAAGCTTTTCCAGTGAATGCGCGGCATCGCGTCACCCGGGCGGTAATCGCGCAGACCGAGAAATTCCTCGGAGTCGCCGACCGACGCGGAGAGCGATACGCCGCCCGGCTGGTAGCGGCGCGCGCCGGGCAGGGAAATCGGCGGCAGCCGGTAGCGACGCGGCAGAACGACGACGTTCGCAGGCTGCGCAAGCCGGACGACCGAGCGAAACAATCCGGTCGGGTCGGTCCGTGCCACGACGATCTCATCCAGGTTCATGATTCCGCGTTTGACCGCGTGCGCCTCGATTTTCACGTCGGCTTCTGCACCCGGAGCGAGCGGAGGTGCCGCGGCCTCGTCTATCCAGCCGACACGCCGCTCGCGCCACAGGCGCCAGAAGCCGCGGTAGGTCGGGAAGCGCAAGCGGCGTCGGAATTCGGCAAAGCCCGGACTGTGGTCCGCGATCCGGTCAAGCAGTGCGAGTCCCGCGAGCGGGCGCGTGCCGGTGTTGCGAACGCGCACGCGGTAGGTGAAGCTTGTTCCCGCGGCGACGGCGCGCGGCAGGCTGCGCTCGACCGTCACGGGGACGCGGCGAAACAGAGTCGCCACCATCGCCACCCCGAGCAGTGCGGCTGCGAAGGCAAACACCTGGTAGGCAAGCGTCTGCTGGGTATCGATGCCAAGCGCGCCGGTCACCGTCAGCAGGCCGAGCAGGAACATGCCCGCGGTGCTGAACCGGCGCTGCAGCCAGTACTGCAGCCGCATTGCGGCGCGGATCAGCGAATAGGAAAGGCGCCACATGGAGTATCACAAGTGATATTGCGCCATCGCATGCGAACGGCGGGATTGCTTCGCTTCGCTCGCAATGACTGCTTTTCGGGCGTCATCTCGAGGAGCCGCAGGCAACGCGGCGATCTCGTGTTCGTGTAGTGGATACGTATGGCTGTATCGCTTTGCCACATTCGCAGTGACACCGCAGGCATGGGCTCGGTCAGCCTGGCACCGGAATCCGTTCCAGGATTCCTTCGACGAGGCTCACGCCGGTGGTCCCGCCGAATCGCGCCTCCGGGGCGAGCGCCACGCGATGCGCGAGCACAGGCACCGCCATGGCGCGCACATGATCGGGATTCACGAAGGCCTCGCCCTCGAGCAGCGCGAGCGCCTGCGCACATCGGGCCAGCGCAATCGATGCGCGCGGGCCTGCGCCGAGCAGCACACCGGCGGCACCGCGGGTGGCGCCGGCAAGATCGACCACATAGCGCTTGAGTTCGGGCGAGATGCGGACTTCGCGCACCGCGTGCCGGATCGCGAGTACATCCTCCGCCGTCAGGCAGGCCTCGATGGTCTCCAGCGGATGGCGATCTTCCTGTGCCGAGAGAATCGCAACTTCCTCGTCGGGCAGAACGTAGCCGAGCGACAACCGCACCGCGAAACGGTCCATCTGCGCTTCGGGAAGGGGGTAGGTGCCGCGGAACTCGACCGGGTTCTGCGTCGCGATGACGAAGAACGGCTCGCGCAAGGGCAGGGTTCGTCCTTCGACCGTCACCTGCTGCTCCGCCATTGCTTCGAGCAGCGCCGACTGGGTGCGCGGCGAGGCGCGGTTCACTTCATCGGCGAGCAGTATCTGGGTGAAGATCGGACCGGGATGGAAATTGAAGTTCTGGTCACGCGGGTTGAACACCGATACGCCAAGGATGTCCGCGGGCAGCAGGTCGGGCGTGAACTGGACCCGTCGGAAATCGGCGGAGATGCTTTTCGCGAGGGTTTTCGCGAGCGTGGTCTTGCCGGTGCCGGGATTGTCTTCGAGCAACACATGGCCGCCGGCGAAGAACGCGGCGAGCAGTTTGCGTATCGGTTGCGCGTGGCCGGAAATCACGCGCTCGAGATTTTCGGTCAGCAGGGCGGCAGAGGTCGCTGCCTGCCCGGTCGCGTTCATGCCGGCTTGCTGCCGACCGCCTTGCCGGCGACGGAGGCCCGGATTCGCTCCAGCATCCGGGTGGTGGAGCGCTGGTGCAGGAAGGGGATCGAGCGGACCGCACCGCCGCGTGCAAGCACTTCGGAGGCGCCGACCATTTTCTCCGGTGCCCAGTCGCCGCCTTTGACCAGCACCTCGGGTCGTACGCGCTGGATGAGTTGCAGCGGCGTGTCCTCGTCGAACCAGGTGACCAGGCTCACCGCGCCGAGGGCGGCCGCCACCGCGGCGCGGTCCTCCAGCGCATTTATCGGCCGGTCGGTGCCCTTGTCGAGGCGTCGGGTGGAGGCATCGGTATTGAGCGCGAGAAGCAGGGATGCGCCGAGGGCGCGTGCCTGCGCAAGATAGGTGACATGCCCGCGGTGGATCACGTCGAATACGCCGTTGGTGAATACCAGCGGACGGGGCAGCGATGCGAGCCGCGACTCGAGCTGTTCCGGAGCGCAGATCTTCGATTCGAAATCGGGTGTGGAATAGGAGACCATGGACGGAAATCTTACCGTGTTCAGGAGGCAAGCCCGGCGCCGAAGCGCGCCATGATGACCACGATCGCCACCTGCATCAGGCCCTGCGCGGCGACCGCGCGCACGTACATGCGCATCAGCCGCCCGATGCGTTCGCCGTCGGGCGCGGGTTTGCGGATCTCGAGAAAAACCTTGAGATTCACCGGCATCAGGAATCCGAGGCCCTGGATGGTCATGATGGTTACCAGCACCAGCGAACCGGCCACCCAGCCGTACGCCGGCCACGGAAGGTCGAGGTAACCCATGCGCTCGGCGAGAAACCAGCCGGCGGTGCCGGTATTGATGGACACCACCGGCATCAGGAAGAGCATCCGGGGCATAAGCCGGGTGATGATCTGCGCGCGGGTTCGTAGATCGACCTTTCGCATCACCGGGCCGATCACGAAGCCCATGAAAAGGTCGATCCCGGTCCAGAGCACCGCGCAGAACACGTGCACGAAATTCAGGAACCAGAGGCTGGGACTCAAAACGGATACGATCATCACGCCGATGCCGATGACCGCGGCGATTACATAGGCGGGATTGATGAGCGGGATTTCGGAATCGGGCGCGGCGGCGGTCTGGGACATGGTGTGGTGGCGTCGGGTGGTTGGACCTGTCGACAGTATCGCCGGGAATGCGGGATTCCTGCATCCGCCCTTGTCGGCACGGCGGAAAAATGCGGACGCTCAAATGCATTACAGTTTCGACATGACGACCGAAAACAGCACCCCAGACAAGAAGGGCGACCCGGAACGCGCCCGGCTCGCGATGATTGAGGCGATCGAGGCGCAGTTGCGTACCAATGATCCGCCGGAGACGCGCGAGACGCTCGATCGCCTGGTTAAATCCGGCCTCACGCGCGATGAGGCGATGAAAGCGATCGCAGGCGCGCTGATTCGCGAGGTGTTCAGTGTGCTCAAGGGCGGCTCGACCTACGACCGCGACCGCTATGTGGCGAACCTCAAGCGCCTGCCCAAGCGGCCATGGGAACCGGACTGAGCGGTGAGTTCGCCGGAATCGCAATGCAATGCGTTCGGCCAGCCGGTCGGCAAAGCCCTGTCCGGATGGACATCGCCGCCGCGACCGACGCGCGAGCGGATGGCCGGGCGATTCTGCAGGCTGGAGGCGCTCGATCCGGCACGGCATGCGGCGGATCTCTTTGAGGCGTTTTCGCTCGATCGGTCCGGCGCAATGTGGACGTATCTTCCTTACGGGCCGTTCGAAGGCTTCGAGACCTACCTTCGCTGGATGAATTCGGCCTGCCTCGGCGACGACCCGCTGTTCTTTTCGATCATCGACGGCGTCTCGGGCAGGGCCGTCGGCGTGGCAAGCTTCATGCGCATCGATCCGGTCATGGGTGTGATCGAAGTCGGTCATCTCGGTTTCTCGCCGAGCCTGCAGCGCAGACCCGCCGCCACCGAGGCGATGGTTCTCATGATGCGGCGGGCCTTCGAACTCGGTTATCGCCGCTATGAGTGGAAATGCGATTCGCTGAACGCGCCCTCGCGCACTGCTGCGCTGCGCTTCGGATTCGCGTATGAAGGGCTGTTCCGTCAGGCGGTGGTGGTCAAGGGGCGCAACCGCGACACCGCCTGGTATTCGGTGATCGATTCCGAATGGCCGGCCCTGCGGGATGCGTTCGAGCGCTGGCTCGCGCCCGCGAATTTCGATGCGAAGGGGACGCAGAGGCTTCGTCTGTCGGAGCTCACCCGGGAGGCGCTGCGCGGGCTCCGGTCGAAACAGGTGACGGCCGGGTGACGAGTTTCAGCACCCGTTGATCGCGCAATCAACCGCGCGCGTCGCAGTGCAAATCTTTGTACAGTGGTGGCAGTAGCGTGGAGGAGAAGACCGTGGATACAAACACAGCCCGCATGTATGTCGATGACCGGCCCGGCGACGGGGTGTTCCGGGTGCATCGCGACGTCTATTCCGATCCGGAACTGTTTGCCCTCGAACAGAAGTTCGTGTTCGAGCGCACCTGGATTTTTCTCACCCTCGAATCCGAATTGCGCCGGCCGAACGATTTCATCACCTCGTTCATCGGCAGGACGCCGGTTCTCGTCACCCGCGATGCGGCGGGCGCACTGCGCGGATTCGTCAACACCTGCCGCCACAAGTCGGCGGTGGTGTGTCGCTCGGAGAAGGGCAACGCGAAGTTTCACGTCTGTGCGTATCACGGCTGGGCCTACGACGCGACCGGCCGCAATGTGGACATCAAGGACAGCAAGACCGGTCAGTACGGCGAGGGTTTTGATGCAAATGACCACAATCTGATACCGCTCGCGCGGCTGGCAAGCTACAAGGGCATGGTGTTCGGCAGCCTGTCGGTGGACGTGCCGGATCTGGATGTGTTCCTCGGTGACATCGGCTTTTTTCTCGATCTTGCGATGGAGCAGGGACCGCAGGGCATGGAGTTCGTTCCCGGTCGCGCCGCCTACACCTATCGCGGCAACTGGAAGCTGCAGCTCGACAACGGGCTCGACCCGTACCACCTGACATCCACGCATTCGAGTTTCATGAACATCCAGGCGCGCCGGCGCACGGGGAGCGGCCATCAGGAGGCGCGGCAGTTCGACTGGTCCACTCGCGTGGAGATCGGTGCCGGTACATTCAGCTTTGATCACGGCCACACCGTGTCGTTCGCCGACCAGACGGAGCCGCAAAAGCGCGCGATCTACCCCGCGATCGACGAGGTCCGCGCACGCGTCGGCGATGTGCGCGCGGAATGGATGTTGCGCATGCGTCAACTCGCGGTGTTTCCCGGACTGCAGATCGGCGAAGGTTCGGGCCTGGTGCTGCGCACCTTCCGTCCGCTCGCGGTGGACAAGACGGAGATGATGGCCTGGTGTCTTGCGCCGATCGGCGAGGCACCGGAGTTGCGTGCGCGGCGACTGCGCCAGTTCGAGGATTTCTTCAACCCGGCAGGCCTCGCGACCCCCGATGACACGGTGGTGTACGAGGAGTGCCAACGCGGTTTCGATGCGAGTCCGGTCAGTTTCATTGAAGGCTATTCGCGCGGGATCAAGGTGCTCGAACAGGGAGCGAACGCGATCGCCGGCACGCTCGGCATCCGCCCGGCACAGAGCCTGTTCGGACCGTTCGAAACCTTCGCCGAAACTGCAATGCACGCACCGCACCGCGAATGGGCGCGGCTGATGCAGGCCGGCTTCGACGGCAGAAAGGCCTACTAATGAGCAAGACGGCCACCACTTCCGTCCTCGAATTGCTGCACGAGGGCATCGACGCAATCCAGCGCGAGGCGCAGTTCCTCGACGAAGAGCGCTGGGACGACTGGCTCGCGATGTACACGCCCGACTGCGAGTACTGGGTGCCGGCGCGCCGCGCCGACGGTTCGCTCACCGGGGACCCGCAGTCGGAACTGTCTCACATCTATTACAGCAGTCGCGCCGGACTGGAGGATCGCGTGGTGCGCATCCGCTCGGGCCGGTCGCCGGCCTCCACACCGATGCCACGGCCCTGCCACATCCTCGGGTCGATACGCGCGATCGAACCTCCGTCGCCCGATCGCCTGCGCATGCGCTCTTCCTGGGCCTGTCACGTGTTTTTCCCGAGACTGAAGGAAAGCCATGCCTTTTTCGGCAGATCGGAGTTCGAATTGAAATCGGTGGACGGCCGCTGGCTGATCTCCCGGCGCAAGTCGGTTCTGCAGAACGACTACATCCCGACGATGCTGGACATCTATTGCATCTGAGCGGTGCGGAGGGCCGTGCACAGCGCACGAAGGAGTATGCCGAATGATGACCCCCGAAGAATTCAGCAAAGCGCGTGGCGGGCCCTGGAAAAACATCCATATACGTGCACTGGGTGACGCGCTCGGTGCCGAGGTCGAGGCCGGTGAGCTGCGACGCATCACTGATGCGCAGTTCCTCGAGATCCGCCGTGCCTGGCTCGAACATCACGTGCTGCGTTTTCGCGGGCTGGATTTCAGCGATGACGATCTGGTCGCCTTCAGCCGTCGCTTCGGCGATTACCAGCCTTCGACCCCGAACCCGCATCCGGCGGCGCGCTCGGACCTGCCCGGATCACCCTCTGCTCCACGGATAAGGCAGGCGCCGCGCGATCCGCGCTATCCGCAGGTGTCGGTGGTGTCGAACATCATCGATGGCGGCGTGGCGCTGGGCACGCTCGGCGACGGCGAACTCGTATGGCATTCCGACCAGTCGAGTTTCGAGGCACCGCCGAGCGCGACCCTGCTGTACGCGATCGAGGTGCCGCCGGGACAGGGACGCACTGGCTTTCTCAACGCGCACCTTGCCTGCGAAATGCTGCCGGCGGACCTGCGCCGCGGCATCGAGGGACGTAGGCTCAAGCACGACGACAGCATGGATTCCTCCGGTTATCTGCGACCGGGCCATGCGCCGGTGACCGATGTACGCGTTTCGCCCGGGCGGTACCACCCGATCATCTGCAACCATCCCGAAACCGGGCGCGAGTCGCTGTTTCTCGGCCGCCGGCCGTTCGCGTATATCGAAGGCCTCGACGTGGCGGAATCCGAGGATCTCTTGAACGCGCTATGGGCGCATCTCGACCAGCCGCAGTTCGTATGGCGGCAGGAATGGGAACGCGGCGACCTGATCATCTGGGACAACCGCAGCGTGATGCATCAGCGCGAGGCCTTCGACCCGAACGCGAGGCGGCTGATGCACCGGGTGATGATCAAAGGCTCGCGTCCGGTACACCTGGGGGGTAGCGCACACCGCTTGCGCGCAGGATCAATTTGACGTGCGCGCTGCATCCTGGATTGCTTCGCTTCGCTCGCAATGACCGCCCCCGGCGCAGTCATCGCGAGGAGCGCAGCGACGAAGCAATCTCAATCGACCACGCCGCAGCTTCGGTCAGTTGACCGGCTGCACCCGGCCTTCACGCACCAGTCGCGCCCCGAGTTCGACTTCGGTGTTGAACACGCGGCCGAAGGCCGCCGGATCGGTGGGCATGGGTTCGGCGGCGAGCTGGTTGAGCCAGGTTTTCATGTCCGCGGTCTGCAGCGCGTGCGCCACCGACTCACCGATCTTTGCGATCGCCTCGGGCGGGGTCCCGGTTCGGGCGAACAGGCCCGACCAGTTGAGTATTTCGAGTTCCGGGTAGCCGAGTTCGACGAAGGTGGGCACATCCGGCAGGGCGGGCGATCGCTTGCCCGAGGTGACGCCGAGCGCGCGCACCTTGCCGCCCCTGATCTGCGCGATTGCTGAACCGAACACGTCGAACAGCAGGCTCACGCGCGAGCTCATGAGGTCCGGGTACACCAGACCGCTGCCCTTGTAGGGCACGTGCGTCATCTGCATTTTCGTGACCAGCTGGAACATCTCGGCAGTGAGATGGCTCGCGGTGCCTTGGCCCGAGGAGCCGAACAGCAGCGCCTTCGGGTCCTTGCGGCCGGCGGCGATCAGGTCGGTGACGCTGCGATAGGGGCCGTCGGCGCCAACCACCAGCAGGTTGGGTATCGCGGCGATGCCCGAGACGGGCACGAGATCGCGGCGCGGGTCGAAGGGCATTTTCGTCAGCGACACGTTGGTCGCAAGGCTGGCGGCGGCGAACAGCACCGTGTAGCCGTCCGGACGTGACTGCTTGGCAACGTACTCCGAGCCGATCATGCCGCCCGCGCCCGGTTTCATTTCGAGCACGATGTTCTGGCCGAACACCTCGCCCATGCCCTTGGCGGTGACTCGCGCGAGCGCTTCGGCCGAACCGCCGGGCGCGTAGGGCACCACCATCACCAGCGGCCGCGTGGGGTAGGCCTGGGCGAGGCTGTGGGCCGAGGCCGCGGCAAGCATCAGGGCAACTGCGAATCGGATCAGGTTCATGTCGTGCTCCCTTGATAACGCGAGGCTATGAGCCCAGCACGCCGCGCGCGTCGATCTCCCAGATATCGACAAGCGTATCGCCCTCGACGATATGCAGCCAGTCGTGCAGGTTGATCGTCGGGTCGCAGTGCGAGGTGAAGAGGTCGGCGGTGCTGCCGAGCACCGGCGGCACGGTGTCGGGGTCAAGTATCAGGCGGCCGTATTCGTCGCCGTAGAACTCGTAGAGCATGCCCGGCGCGGTATCACCGTAGATGGTCGGGGCCGGGCCGTCGGTGGCGAAGCTCTTGATGCCGGCATTCACCGTGACCTGTCCGGGCACGTTGGCGCTTACCACCGATGCGCGAAGGAACAGCGAGTGCTGCCACGGGTTGGTCATCGCGGGGAACAGCTGCACCGCCGCGTATTCGACGTCCATGAATACATAAGACCCGGCCTGGCTTTCGGTGAAGATGCCCGCCACCGCGTCGATCGCGAAGGTGCCGGTGCCGCCGCCACTCACGATCTCCGGAGCGAGTCCGTTGGCACGCAGTTTTTCGAGCACCGTCTTCAGGCGGTCGAGCTGGACGCCGTATGCCTTGCGGCGCTCGGCGAAGTCATTGATGTGCTGCACCCTGCCCGAATAGGCCTGTACGCCGGAGTATTTCAGCAAGGCCGAATTCTTCAGCAGGGTGGCGATTTCCAGTGCCGCCTCGGGTGTGAGCGCGCCGGTGCGGTTCATGCCGATATCCACATCCACCAGCGCGGGCAGCGGCCGCGTGCTGCCTGCAAGCGCCTTCTCCCAGCGCCGCGCAACTTCAGGGTGATCGATCACGATGCTGATGTCGGCACCTTCCGCATGCAGTCGCACGAGTTCGTCGATCTGCGTGTACTGCACCACCGGCGCGGTGATGAGAATGCCGGTGAGTCCCGCGCGCGCAAAGGCGATGCCCTCGCGGCCGGTGGCGGCGCAGACGCCCACGGCGCCCGAGGCGATCTGCAGTTCGGCGAGTCGGGTGCACTTGTGCGTCTTGCCGTGCGGCCGCAACGCGAGGCCCACCTCGCGGCAGCGTTCGGTCATCTGGGCGATGTTGGCCTTGAGCTTCGCGTAATCGACCATCAGTGCCGGCGTGGTGATCCGTTTTGCGCTGCCGGGGAAGCCGACGAGCGATGCATTCGGGGAGTAGCGCATTAAAGGGAGTCCTGGTTGTTTTTTTCGTACACCGTGCGTCCGCCCACCACCACCCGTTCGGCGCTGATGTCCTTGATTACATCCTCGTCGCAGCGCAGGGGGTCGTCCGAGAGGCAGGCGAAGTCCGCCAGCTTGCCCGGCTCGATCGAGCCCTTGATGGCTTCGTCAAAGGTGAGGTAGGCGCCGTCTATGGTAGCCGCACGGAGGGCCTCCTCGCGGCTTAGTTTTTCCTCCGCGGCGATCACCCGCCCGGTGTCGCGGTCGCGTCGCGCCACCGCCTGCCAGATCGGGTAGAACAGCGACACGGGGACGTTGTCGGTGGCAAGGCAGCAGCGCAGTCCCTGCCTGCGCATGCTCGCCAGTGGCGATATCTCTGCTTCGTGGGACTCGCCGATCTGCCCGAGTACCCTGCTGCCGGTGCGCCAGATGTAGCGGTTGGTGTGGGAAGTGGACACCAGCCCGAGATCGCGCATGCGGGCGATCTGGTCCGCATTCAGCACGCTCACATGGCCGATGATCCAGCGGCGTCCGACGAGCGGGACCACCTTGTCCACTTCCTCGTAGAGTTCGAGCAGATCGGGCGTGAGCCCGGCGCAGCGGATGTCGTTGCGCGCGGCGGCGATCAGCACTTCCTTCAGCTTCGCGCGCGGCAGGCCGGCGTCGTAGTGAAACCCCGCCCAGCCGGTATAGGGGCGGGCGCTTGCGCGCAGCGTGTTCTCGATCGGCGAGCGCGAATCGTCGCCCTCGTCGTCGAGCAGGGCATACAGGCCGCCCATGCGCAGGTAATCGTCGCCCAGGCCGCGGCCGCCGAGCCAGGCGCCCCAGGTGGAGAGCAGTTCCTCCGGCGGCACATCCGCCACCGTGCTCCACGACGGGCTGAACAGCAGGTTGGCGCGCACCGGCAGCGGACCCTGTTCGCGCAGGGTGCGAAAGGCGCGCAGCACCTCGCCCGCGACGCCGTGCTCTTCGTACACGCCGGTGGTGCCGAAGCTGTTGTACGCCTGCATCGAGCGGCGCAGCGCGCCGACGCGGTCGTCGTGGGTGAAACCGCCCGAGGGACGCATCAGGGTGAGTTCCACCACCGACATGTAGGTCTGTTCGGTAAAGATACCGGTGGGGTCGCCCGCGGCATCGCGCTCGATCACGGCGGTGCTGCACGGGTTGGGCGTATTGCGGTCGATGCCGCAGGCAGCGAGCGCGGCGGAGTTGGCAATCGACGTCAGCGGCAGGCGGTGTCGCCAGAAGCCCCAGATCGGCCGGATGAACACCGGATTGTCGGGGGCCACTTCATCGAGGTCGTGGCGGCTGGGAAAGCGGCCTTCCTTCAGCGTGTTGGGCACATCCCAGTAGGAGGGCGGGTCGCCCACCGGCATGGTGACGATCCACTCGCCCGGTTTTGCGTCGCGAACAAGCGCTTCGATCGTTCGCTTGATGTCGTCGATCGACTTCGCGCCCGCAAGCGAAGGACACACCTGCTTCAGGCCCTCGCGGTCCATGTGCGCATGCGTGTCGATCAGGCCGGGCATGACGGCCTTGCCGAGCAGGTCGATGCGCCGGGTATCGCTGCCTGCGAACGCAAGCATCTCCGCATCGCTGCCGGTGGCAAGGATGCGCTCGCCCGCCACCGCGATCGCCTGCCGGATGCTGAACTGCTCATCGACGGTGATGATCTTGCCGTTGTAGTACACGCTGTCGGCGAGGGTCTTGTTCATGCCGCAGGCCTCAAACCGCGCCGGCATGCGCGTCGCGGCGGAAATCGGCGGCGGCGACGAGCGTGCCGTCGGGCTCCAACGAGATGCACTCGGCCGAGCCGAAGAAGGAGCGCTGTGCTCCGGCATCGCGCGCGGTGATGCCGAGCGCCGCAAGCGACTCGATGATTCCGCGTTCGGCCTCGGGTTCGACCAGCGCATTGCCCTTGAGGTCCATTGACCAGCGCGGCGCGGTGATCGCGTCTGCCAGGCCGAGGCCGTCGTCGACGCAATGGGTAAGTACCTGGGTGAGCGTGATCGTCTGGCCGGAACCGCCGGGCGTGCCCATCAGCCAGCGCAGGCGACCGTCACGGATCACCATCGCCGGGTTGAGCGTGTGCGCCGGGCGCTTGCGTGCGGCGGGCGCGTTCGGATGCGCGGGATCGGTGGCAAAGCCGAGCAGACGGTTGTTCATCACGATGCCGGTGGCGGTATCCGCCACCATTGCGCCGAAGGGCATAAATACGCTTTGCACGAGCGTGATGCCATTGCCCGCGGCGTCCGCCACCGAGATCACCGCGGTGCCGTTCGAGGGCGAGGCGCCGGCGCGGGAATCGCCCCGGGTGCGCATCGCATCGCGCAGGGCACGACGCGATTTCTCGCCGAGTGCATCGGAGACGCGCGGCGCATTCGCGGGATCCATCACATAGGAATCGCCCGCGGCGAAGGCCGCGCGCGCGGCGCGGATCAGGCAGGCGATGCGCGATGCGCTGCCGCGCGGTTCGGCCGAGAGATCGATGCCTTCCAGCGCTGCCAACTGCAGCAGCATGAAAAGGCCGTAGGAGTTGGGCGGCATCGCGCGCACCGTGTGGCCGCGGTAGGTTGTTTCGATAGGCTCCACCCAGAGCGGCATGTACGCGGCGAGGTCCGCGCGATCGAGCACGCCGCCGCGGGACCGGATTGCGTCGCACATCGAGCGGCCGATGTCGCCTTCGTAGAACGCGAAGGCACCTTCACGTGCGATCGTGTCGAGCGTGTCGCCCAGCGCCGGCTGCACGAGTGTCGCGCCCGGATCGAGCATCGAGCCGTAGATCGCGGCGGTGCCGGGGTCGGCGCGCACGCCGGCATCGAAGGCGCGGCGACCGGCGACAAGATCGGGCGAGGGCGCGAAGCCGCGGCGCGTGAGCGCGACCGCGCCTGCGAACAGGTCCCGCCAGGGCATCGACCCGAACATCGTGTGCATTGCTTCCCAGCCGCCCACCACGCCGGGGATACCGATGCTCAGGGCGCCTCCAGCGAGTTGCTCCGGCGCGAGGCCGGCGGGCAGCTTTGCGGGCGCGGTGCCCGAGCCGTTCAGGCCGTAGCTGACGCCGTCGCGATGCACAAGCGCGAACACATCGCCGCCGGGCGAGCAGGCGTGGGGCAGGGTCACGGTGAGCGTCGCCGCCCCCGCGATCGCCGCATCGACGACATTGCCCCCGTCGGCGAGCACCGCGAGTGCATGTTCGGTGGCGAGCGGGTGCCCGGAGACGACGGCGTGACGCCGTCCTGTGGCTGATTGTGCGTTCAAGTGGCTTGGACGTCGCCTGGGTGGCGGCGCGGCAGAGTGTATGGAGAAGCGAACGCTAGCACCCCGTGTATGCGCGGACAAGGCGGATTGCCGGTCCGGCACGATTTTCCGTCGTAAAGTCAAACATTTTTCAGAAACCCCCAGTATCCGCCATGCAAAGAAGGCGATTCGCGTTCAGAACTGGTTCAACTTAACCTGTAAGGCAGGCTGCGGAGCCGACAGGACGAGGCTCTTGCGATACCGGTTCAATTCCTGCACGGTGGTGAAGCTGCGCTCGAGCAGCACCGACAGGTTGCGCAGGATCGCATCGATCACCTTGGTCTCCCAGTACTTGTCGAAGCGGATCTGGGTGTCGAGCCAACGTTCGAGCCAGCCGGGGTCGGGCAGCCGCGATTGCACGGTGTCGTTGGGAAAAAGCGACTTTGTCACGTGCAGGTTGGTCGGGTGCAGCGGCTTGCCCGAGCGGGCGGAACTCGCCATCAGCATTCCGATTTTCGCGAGCGACGCGCGCGCGGCGTCGCCGCCGCGCTGCACTGCGCGCTTGAGGTATTGCAGGTAGGCGCCGGCATGACGCGCTTCATCGCGGGCGATTAGATCGTAGATCGCGCGGATCACCGGTTCGGTATGCCATTCGGCGGCACAGCGGTACCAGTTGTTCAGGCGCAGTTCGCCGCAGAAGTGCAGCATCAGGGTGTCGATCGGCGGGGCCGGGTCGAATTCGAAGCGCACCGCGTGCAGTTCGTCCTCGGTGGGCATCAGGTCCGGGCGGAAGCGGCGCAGGTATTCGAGCAGCACCAGCGAGTGCTTCTGTTCCTCGAAGAACCACACCGACATGAAGGCGGAGAAGTCGCTGTCATGGCGGTTGTCGCGAAGGAACATCTCGGTGGCGGGCAGGGCCGCCCACTCGGTGATCGCGTTCATCTTGATGGTGAGTGCCTGCTCGTCGGTGAGCAGAACCGGATCAAAGCTCTCCCAGGGGACGTCCTTGGACAGGTTCCAGCGAAGGCGCTCGAAGGTCTTGAACAGGTCGGGATAGAGCATGGCGGTCGAGTATCGGCTAGTGGACTATCGTGGCCTTCGCGCATGCGATTTTCTGTGCGCTAGCGCGCAATTTGGTATCGCTCGGCGGCAGCAATCCGTAATCACTCATAGGGCGTCCAGATTCGAGGCATAGCGTTTGGCCTGCTCTCTAATCGCGCGGCGTTCGTCGGCGGTGAGCCTCTCGAGGTTTTTCACCATCAGCGCGGTGCGCGGATTGCCCGAGAGCATCTTCTCGTTGCGGTCGAGGAAGTCCCAGTAGAAAACGTTGAACGGGCAGGCGTTCTCGCCCGAACGGATGTCGCTCTTGTAGCGGCAGCCTTCGCAGTAGTTGCTCATGCGGCGAATGTAGGCGCCGGAGGCGGCATAGGGTTTGGAGGTGAAGCGCGGTCCGGTGGCATAGAGCGCCATGCCGGCGGTATTGGGGCGCTCCACCCAGTCGACCGCGTCCACGTACACCGCGAGATACCAGTCGCAGACCTGCGCCGGATCGAGTCCCGCGATCAGGCTGAAGTTGCCGGTCACCATCAGGCGCTGTATGTGATGCGCGTAGCCGTGCTTCAGAGTCTGGCCGACGGTGTCCTGCATGCAGGCCATGCCAGTCTTGCCGGTCCAGTACCACGCGGGCAGCGCGCGGGTGTGCTTCAGATGATTGAGCTTTTCCAGCTTCGGCATGTCGAGCCAGTAGATGCCGCGCACGAATTCGCGCCAGCCGAGGATCTGCCGCACGAAGCCCTCGACATCGGGCAGCGGCAGCCGGTGTTCGTTCAGGCGCACCAGGGCGGCTGCGATCACCTCGCGCGGATCGAGAAGATGCAGATTCAGCGCGGCCGACAGGCGCGAGTGCCATGCAAACGGTGTTCCGGTCCACATGGCGTCTTGATACCTGCCGAAGGTGACAAGCCTGTGACGAACGAAATCGTCCAGCGCCTCGAGCGCGTCCGCGCGCGTCACCGGCCAGTCGAAACTGGAGAGTTCGCCGGGATGGTCGTGGAAACGCGCTGTCACTTCCTTGATCACTTCGCGGGTGATCGCGTCGGGTTTGAATTTCTTCGGCAATGGGATCGAGCCGGGGCCGATGCTCGGGAAGCCGTCGCGATTGGACTTGTCGAAGTTCCACACGCCGCCCGCGGGCTCGGCACCCTGCATCAGGATGCCGGTCTTGCGCCGCATCTCGCGATAGAAATTCTCCATCAGCAGGTGCGGCCGGTCGCCCGCCCAGCGCTGGAAGGTGGGCGTGTCGACGATGAAGTGGGTGTCGGTCAGGATTTCGAGCGCGGTGCCGCTGCGTTTGCATGCGTCGCGAATCGCGAGCAACAGGCGGTGGTCGCCGGGTTCGGTGACGAGCAGGCGCTTGATTTTCGCGGCCTTGAGTTCGGCGAAAAGGCGGTCGCCGTAGTCGTTTTCCTTGCGATCAGCGAGCCGGATGTAGCGAAGCGCATGGCCGGCCTTCGCGATGTCGGCCGCGAAATGCCGCATCGCCGAGAGAAACAGCGAGGTGCGTGCCTTGTGGCTCCACACGTGGGTGGATTCGCCGGGTGCCTCGATCATCAGCACCGGATTCCGGCCGCGCTCGATCG
This sequence comes from Betaproteobacteria bacterium, assembly GCA_947466535.1. Classification (GTDB taxonomy): domain Bacteria; phylum Pseudomonadota; class Gammaproteobacteria; order Burkholderiales; family SG8-39; genus CAMBSA01. The sequence continues at coordinate 14,005 of CANIEV010000021.1, read as the reverse complement.
CCGCGAGCGCGGGGTTGCCTGCCCAGAGCTGGTCGCCCAGGACGAGTGCGGCGGTACCGGGGGCCATGGCAGGCGCTTTGCCTGCGGCAACCCTCGGTGTTTTGGACGCAGCGGCACGCTGCACCTTGGAAGGTGCGGCACGCTGCACCTTGGAAGGTGCGGCACGCGGCGCCTTGGAAGGTGCGGCACGCGATGCCTTGGACGGTGCGGCACGCGATGCCTTGGACGGTGCGGCACGCGATGCCTTGGACGGTGCTGCTCGGGCGCTCGCCGGTTTCACGGCGGCGGTGCGTTTCGGTTTTGTGCTCATGCGCCTGCTCCTGCCCCGGTGCGTCGGCTCCGGTCCGAGCAATAGCGCACGCTGTCCCCGTTGGCGCGCCAGCGCTTGCGCCAGGCCATGGGCCGCTTGCAGTCGAGGCAGTTTTTTTCCGGAAGTGTTGTTTTGTGGTGTGCCATCACTTACTTGAGAAAGCCCTGATCAGGTCTCGATAGTGCAACGAATCGAACATGGCTTTCCTCTGGAGTGGGGGGCATACAAAGGGGCATGCCCCTTTGTTCAAAACGCATGCAAAGGGGCATGCCCCTGTGTTCAAAACATCCAAGGGGGCGATTCCCCCTTGTTCAGATGTTCCTTAATACATTATAGGATGGGCTGCGCGCCAGGCGCCTAGCGTCAAGCTGACCTCGTCGAGGCCGCTCACCACGCTCAGGCCGGGTAATTTGCATCGGGCAAGCGCCGGATTCGTGCCGCCTGCCCAGAGTTCGATTGTCGCCGGCAGCCGGGTGCGCAGTTCGGAAAGTGCGTCGACGACCTGGCTTGAAGGATAGGCGCCGGAGAAGGACAAGGCCACGATGTCCGCGTTCTGGCTCGCCGCCGCACGGACTATGTCTCGCATCGGCGTCTCGGTGCCGAGCGAGACGCAACGGGCGCCGTCGATCGCGAGCATGATCTCCGCCATCAGCAGGCCGAGGATGTGCGGTTCGTTGGGCAGGGTGGTGAGAAGCACGCGCGGCGTGTCCCCGCCGCGCGGCATGCTGGAAAGCGCCGCTCGAAGCAGGCCCTGGATGACCTCGGTGTAAAGATGTTCCTCGAATACCTCGAGTTCGCCGCGTATCCACGCCTCGCCGATCGCCCAGTTGAGCGGGCTTACGGTGTCGATCAGGAAGCGATGCGCGCCCTGGCGCATCATGATCTGCGAGAGTTCGTGGCGAAGCTTGTCCACCTGGTGGGCGCGAACCAGTGCAAGCACTGCCTCGACGTTCTCGTTTGCAACCGGGAGCTCGCCGCCGGAACTCGGCTCGGAAAGGGAAAGCAATTCCGCAAGCTCGAGCGACATGATCTTCCCCGGACGCATGCCGCGATCCATCAGGCCTTTGATTACACGAAGTTTTTTGACCTGCTCGGGCGGGTAGGCGCGTTCGCCGTGCGCATCGCGCAGGGGGGTGGGAAAACCGTAGCGGCGCTCCCATATACGCAAGGTGTCCTTGGAAAGGCCGGTGTCGCGCTCGACCGAACCGATCGGCAGGAGCGGCAGCGCCTGGTTACCCACAGTCACCTCGGGAGCATCCTTTGCGGCTTTGGATTGTTTGTCTAGGACAAAAATTGACTTTGCTCATGATAGTTCGTATTCTAATCCAAGTACGGTCGATTTGACTAGGACAAATGGAGGCGCGCATGGGGCTTTTCAGGATTTCCGCGGTTGCCGGGCTGATGCTCGGTTGCGCGATCGTTCCTCCTGCGGAGGCTGCCGGTCCGGCGGCGGCCGCACCGGGTGCGTGCCCCGTGTTGCTCAACCATACGGTTCCGAGCCTTCTCGACCAGCCCACCGGACTGTGTCAGTTCCAGGGAAAAGTCCTGCTGGTGGTGAACACGGCCAGCAAATGCGGCTTCACCCCGCAGTACGAAGGACTGGAGAAACTCTACAAGCGCTACAAGGACCGTGGCCTGGTGGTGATGGGCTTTCCGTCGGATGACTTCGGCGGGCAGGAGCCGGGCAGCAACAAGGAAATAGCCGACTTCTGCCAGGCGAATTTCGGCGTGTCCTTCCCGATGTTCACCAAGACCAAGGTATCGGGCAAGTCACCGCACCCCTTTTACGTACAGCTCGCGAAAGCGAGCGGCAGCCGTCCTTCGTGGAATTTTCACAAGTACCTGATCGATCGCCGCGGCGAGAAGGTGCTGGCTTTTGACAGCGGTGTCACCCCCTCCGATTCGAAGCTGATCGGAGAAGTCGAACGGTTGCTCGCGGCGAAGTAGGCGCAGGACGCCGCGGGACTTCCTCTGCGCGCGACGCAGCCCGGCTCGGCCGGCGCCTGCGTCGCGCAAAACGAAAACTCCCTTTCAGGAATCAACCAATCATGAATGCACCAGACAAGATTTTCCTGCCCGACGTTCAGGCTTTTGCGGACAACCGCGCACTCGCGATCGATCGCGTCGGCATCCGGCGGCTGCGTTTTCCGATACAGGTGGCGCGTGCGGGGCAGGCCGCGCTCTCGACGGTTGCCGAGTTCGACCTGTACGTCGGGCTCGAGGCCAGCGTGAAGGGCACGCACATGTCGCGCTTTGTCGAAGTGCTGCACACGCACGGCGCGGACTATTCGCCTGCGGGCATGCGCGTGCTCGCGCGGCAGATCCTCGAGCGTCTGGAGGCGCCGACCGCCTATATCAAGGCGCGCTTTCCGTATTTCGTGGCCAAGCGCGCGCCGGTGTCGGGCGTGGAAAGCCTGATGGACTACGAGGTGGAGTTCACCGTCGAGGCGCGCTCCACCGCCGACATCGATGTGTCGGTGAAGGTGGTGGTGCCGGTGACGAGTCTTTGCCCCTGCTCGAAGAAGATCTCCGAGTACGGCGCGCACAACCAGCGCTCGCACATCACGATCGACGCGAGCGTGGGCGAAGACGCGCCGGCGCTGGAAGACCTGATCGGCATCGCAGAGGCCGAAGCATCGTGCGAGATCTGGGGCCTGCTCAAGCGGCCGGACGAGAAGTACGTCACCGAGCGCGCCTACGACAACCCGAAATTCGTCGAGGACCTGGTGCGCGACGTGGCGCTGGCGCTCGAGTCGGATGACCGGGTGTTTGCCTACACGGTGGAATCGGAGAACTTCGAGTCGATCCACAACCATTCGGCGTACGCGTTGATCAGACGCGACAAGAAAGCCCGTCGCGCCTGAGTTGTCTGCAGAGGAAACGAGGGGCAGTGACCCCTCGTTTGTATTTTGAAGGATCGGTTGCATGAGGATTGCGGTCATCGGATCGGGGATTGCGGGACTGGCGAGCGCCTGGCTGCTTGCGCGCTGTCACGAGGTGGTGCTGTACGAGGCCGAGTCGCGCCTCGGCGGCCACACCAACACCGTCGACATCACGGTCGATGGCATCACCCATCCGGTGGACACCGGCTTTCTCGTGTTCAATCACCGCACCTATCCGAACCTGCGTGCGCTGTTTCGCCATCTCGACGTGCCGATAGCGAAAAGCGAGATGAGCTTCTCGGTGCGGATCGAATCGCTCGATCTCGAATGGGCGGGCAACAGCCTCGCCTCCGTGTTCGCACAGAAGTCCAATCTCCTGCGGCGTGAATTCTGGTCGATGCTCGCCGACATACTGCGTTTCAACCGCGAGGCGCAGGCGGTGGCGCGCGGCGAGAGTGACTTTGGTGCGCTCGCGCTTGGCGAGTTTCTCGATGCCGGCGGCTACGGCAAGCCGTTTCGCGACTGGTATCTGCTGCCAATGGCGGGCGCGATCTGGTCCTGCCCGACGCGCACCATGCTCGACTACCCGCTCTCGACATTTGCGAATTTCTGCGCCAATCACGGCCTGCTTCAGGTGGAAAACCGGCCGCCCTGGTACACCGTGCGGGGCGGGGCGCGGGAGTACGTAAAGCGCCTTGCGGCCGGCATCCCGGATATCCGGCTGGACGAGGCGGTGGCGTCGGTTGCGACCGATGCGAACGGCGTTCGCATCGCCAGCCGTTCCGGCGTCGAGCGCTTCGACGCGGCTGTGATGGCCTGCCACAGCGACCAGACACTGCGCCTGCTCGAATCGCCCACCGACGAGGAGCGACGCGTGCTCGGCGCGATTCCCTATCAGCGAAACCGTGCGCTGCTGCACACCGATGCCGCGCTCCTGCCCCGGCGCAAGAGCGTCTGGTCGGCATGGAACTACAGTGCGCCGCGCGATGCGATGAGCGACCGGCCGGTGGGCGTGCATTACCTGATCAACAAGCTGCAGCCGGTGCCCTTCGAGCGGCCGGTGATCGTGAGCCTGAACCCGCCCAGCGACCCCGATCCCGCTCTGGTTGTCGCGGAGTTCGACTACGCGCACCCGGTGTTCGATCACGGCGCAGTGGACGCGCAGGCCCTGTTGCCGGCGATCCAGGGCAAACGCGGCCTGTGGTTTGCGGGTGCATGGTGCGGCTACGGCTTTCACGAGGACGGGCTGAAGTCGGCCCTGGGCGTTGCGCGAGGCCTGGGCGTGGTCGAACCGTGGATTACCGAGACGGCGGATGCGGCGGCCTGAGGCCGACGCGCTTTCAGCGGCGGCATCCGGGCCGAGAATTTTTTTCGGCAAGGTGATGCATCGTCGACTGCGGCCGGTGGAAAACCGCTTTGTCTACGGCGTGTTCTTCCTGCGTCTGCCTCTCTCGACGATAGCCCGTGCCGGCTCGACGCTGTTCTCGATCAACCGATGGAACGTGTTTAGCCTGCGCTATGCCGACTACGGCATCGGCGGGGATCCGCTCAAATGGATTCGCGGGCTGCTTTCGCGTGAGGGCTTAGGTCATCTGGATGGCGAAATCGTGCTGCAGACCTTTCCGCGGGTGCTCGGCTATGTGTTCAATCCGGTGAGTTTCTGGCTCTGCCATGACAAGGCGGGTGCCTTGCGCGCGGTGCTGGCCGAGGTGCGCAACACCTTTGGCGAGAGCCACGCCTACCTGCTTGCGCGCAGTGACGGTGGTGCAATCGGTGCGGGCGATGTGCTCGAGGCGCGAAAGGATTTTCATGTCTCGCCCTTTCTCAAGATCGAGGGCGGGTACCGGTTCCGCTTTGTCGAGAGCGGAACTCGTTGCCTCGTTCGCATCGACTACGCCGATTCCGATGGCGACATGCTCCACACCAGCATTTCCGGCGAGTCCGCGCCGCTTTCTACGCGCGCCCTGCTGCGCGCGTTCTTCGGTTATCCGCTGATGACGCTCGGCGTCATCCTGCGCATCCACTTACAGGCGCTGCGCCTCTGGTTGCGGCGCGTGCCTTTCATCACCAAACCCGTACCTCCGGCAAAGGCGATCACTCGATGGGCGCAATAGAACATCCGGGAGGACCCTCGGCCCGGCCGGGCTCTTCCGTCCGCGGCAAGACCTGGCAGGCGCGTACCGTGCTGGCCTTGCTGTCGCGCATCGCGCGCGGCCGGCTCGACCTCACGCTGCCCGACGGAGCGCAGGCGCGATTCGGTGTGACTACGCCGGGTGTGCCGGACGCGGGCATCGAAATCAGCGACTGGCAGGTGTTCGCCGATATCGTCGCCTCGGGCGATATCGGTTTTGCCGAAGCCTATCTGCGCGGTGCCTGGTGCAGCCGCGACCTGTCGGCCCTGCTGACGCTGCTCGCGATCAACCGCGATGCGCTCGAACCGGCGGTGTACGGCGCAGGATTCCTGCGCAAGCTCGCGGCGCGCCTGCGCCACCTGCTGCGCGCCAACACCAAGAGCGGCAGTCGCAGGAACATCGAGGCGCATTACGACCTCGGGAACGATTTCTACAAACTCTGGCTCGATCCCTCGATGACCTACTCCAGCGCGCTTTTCTCGGGGGACCTGACTCAGACGCTCGAACAGGCGCAGACCGCGAAGATCCGCCGGATTCTCGAGCGGCTGGACCCGCGACCCGGCGACCACATCCTCGAGATCGGTTGCGGCTGGGGCGGATTCGCCGAGATCGCGGCGCGCGACTTCGGCTGCCGCGTCACCGGCATCACGCTTTCGCACGAGCAGCTTGCCTGGGCAAAAAAACGGATTCGCGAAGCGGGGCTCGACGACCGGGTGAATTTCGAACTCGTCGATTACCGTGATATGAAGGGCCGCTTTGATCATGTGGTATCGATCGAGATGTTCGAGGCGGTGGGCGAGCGTTTCTGGCCCTCGTATTTCCGCACCGTCGCCGACCGGCTCAAGCCCGGCGGTCGGGCGCTGATCCAGTCGATTACGATAGGCGAGAAACTCTTCGAGCGTTACCGCACCGACACCGACTTCATACAGCAGTACATTTTCCCCGGCGGCATGCTGGCTTCACCCGAGCGGTTTGCCGCTGAGGCGAAGTCGGCCGGGCTGGAGGTGTCGCAGGCGAATGCGTTCGGCGCCGACTACGCCGAGACGCTGCGCCGCTGGCGCGCGTCGTTCTTTTCCACGCTACCGGCGGTGCGGTCCCTTGGCTTCGACGAGCGCTTCGTGCGCATGTGGGAATTCTATTTCGCTTACTGTGAAGCAGGCTTTGACAGTGGATGTACCGACGTATGCCAGTTCGAACTGAATCACGCCTAGGGCAGGCCGGTCACGCGTCGGCCCGCCTTTTCGCGGGGCTTGTGCTTGCCGCGGCGGCGGCTTGTGCTCTGGCACAGACCCTGCCGAAGGAAGTCGCTGCCCTGCACGCGGACCTTCGCGAACGCGGCTCGGGCGAATTCCGCTTCTTCGGCTTCCACATCTACGACGCACGGCTCTGGAGCGCCGGTTCGCGCTTCGATCCGGCGGGGCGTTTCGCGCTCGGCCTGCGCTACGCACGCGACTTCGCCGGCGAGCGGATCGCAAAGCAGAGCGACGAGGAGATCGCGCGCCTTGGCATCGGCACCGAGGAGTTGCGTGCTCGTTGGCTGGAGGCGATGAAAAAGCTCTTCCCCGACGTGAAGGCGGGGACCGAACTCATAGGTGTGAACGAGCCCGGCCGCGGCGCGCGTTTTTTCCGTGACGGCGTTGCGATCGGCAGCATCGACGATCCGGAATTCGCAGGTGCTTTTTTCGCGATCTGGCTCGACCCGCGCACCCGCGCAGGCGACCTGCGGCGCCGCCTGCTCGGCACGGAATGATGCCCGGCCGAGCCGCCACGCGGTCCGCCGCGCGGTTCGCGAATTTTCGATGAGCAGCGCCGTGAACCAGGGTGCGAATCGCCTCAGTGCCTGGCAACTCGCCAGCTACAGTGCATTCGCACTGCCGCTGGCCATGGCGGCATTGCCGCTTTACGTGCAACTGCCGCGTTTCTACGGCGAACTCGGCGTCTCGCTCACGGCATTGGGTTTCATCCTGCTTGCCGCACGTGCGCTGGATGCGATCCAGGATCCCCTGCTTGGATTGTGGTGTGACCGCTGGGGCGCCGACGGGCGAGGAATCGGAGGGCGCCGCGCGTTCGTCGCGTGCGCCGTGCCGCTGCTCGGCATCGGCATCTGGGGGCTGTTTCATCCTCTCGACACCGATACCGGCCGCATTCCGCTGCTTATGCTTTTGCTGGTGATCGTTCACCTGGGCTTTTCGATGGGGTCGATCGGCTACCAGGCCTGGGGTGCGCAACTCAGCCGTGACGTGCATGAGCGCACCCGCATCACCGCGTATCGCGAGTCGATGACGCTTGTCGGGGTGATCATCGCATCGGTGCTTCCCGCCGCGCTGGGCGAGGGCACGCTCGAGCAGATGGGGCGTTTCGGCTGGGTGTTTCTGGCGATCCTTGTCGCCGGAGTGCTGCTCACGCTCACGCATGCGCCCGCGCCGGCCCGCGCTTCGCCCGAGGTGCGGCCGATGCAATTGAGCGACCTGTTCGCGCCCCTGCAACAGGGATCCTTCCGCCGACTGCTGGCGTTGTTCATGTTCTCCGGCGTCGCGGCCGCGATTCCGTCGACGCTGGTGCTGTTTTTCGTGGCGGATGTGCTCGGCGCGGCGTCCTGGACGCCGGCATTTCTAGGCGCGTACTTTCTATCGGGCGCGCTTTCGATGCCGCTCTGGGTCGCGCTCTCGCGTCGCACCGGCAAGTCGGTCGCATGGACGGTTTCGATGGCGCTCGCGGTGATGGCATTCATCTGGGCCTATGCACTGGGTGCCGGCGACACCTGGGCGTTCCTCGCGATCTGCATTGCGTCGGGTGCCGCGCTCGGCGCCGATCTCGCGCTGCCGCCTTCGATCCTCGCGGACGTGATCGATGACGAGCAGGGCGGCGAGGGCAGGGAGGGGGCGTATTTCGGCCTCTGGAATTTTGCTTCCAAGGCCAACCTCGCGCTGGCAGCCGGCCTCGCGTTGCCGCTCGTCTCGGCTTTCGGCTATACGCCGGGCAGCACTGGTTCGGGCGGGGCCGCGCTGTCGGCGGTGTACTGCCTCGTGCCCTGTCTGCTCAAACTCGTTTCGGCCGCGTTGCTCTGGTACCGGCCGCCCCTCGCGCCGCTCGCATGGAGAGAATGATGAGCCTGAAAAACCGCCTTGCCGCCCTTGCCGGCGGATTCGCCGCTGCGCTTGCCCTGGCCGGCTGCTCGTCCACGCCGGTGGAGCGCTACGCCGCGGAGAAGCCGGTGCTGGATCTCGCGCGCTACTTCAACGGGACGATCGACGGCTGGGGCATGTTCCAGGACCGCTCGGGCGAGGTGGTGAAGCGCTTTCACGTTGTCATCGAGGCGAAATGGACGGGCGATGTCGGCGTGCTCGACGAATCCTTTACCTATTCGGATGGCACGACGCAAAAGCGCGTGTGGACCATCACCCGCACCGGCGAAGGGCGGTATTCCGGCACCGCTGCGGACGTGGTCGGCACCGCTTCGGGGCAGGCGTCGGGAAACGCGCTTCGCTGGCGTTACGTGATGGCGCTGCCAGTGGACGGAAAAATCTACAACGTCGACTTCGACGACTGGATGTACCAGATGGATGGCGAGGTGATGCTGAACCGCTCGGCGATGAGCAAATGGGGAATAAACCTGGGTGAGGTGACGTTGTCCTTCCGTCGCCGGGGTGTATCGCCTGCCTCGCCCGGCTGAGAGAGTGCATGCCGGCGCCGCGGCAGCTTGTCAGGCATTCGACACGCTCCGGGCGTAAAATTTGCTCTTCATTTCCCCGTATCCAATAGAGCACTGCAAGCCATGCAAATCGGATTCCTGAAGTTGTCCGCAATCGTTGCCGTCCTGGCGGTGGCCGGTGGCGCGACCTACTACTATTCCAATCACAAGACGGCGACCGCGTCGATTGCGGCCAACGCAGGCAAGGGCGACAAGTCCGGCAAGGACGTCGCCAAGTCGGGCGATCCCAAGGGCGGACAGGGCAAGGGCGGCGCGGGCAAAGGCGGCGGCAGGCCGGTGCCGGTGGTGCTCGCCACGGTGGAAAAGCGCGACGTTCCGATCACGCTCAACGCGGTGGGCCGGGCAGAGGCGTTTTCCACGGTGTCTTTACGTTCCCGGCTGGATGGCCAGGTGCTGGCGGTGGATATCCAGCCCGGGCAGTTCGTAAAAAAGGGGCAGGCGCTGTTCAGGCTGGATTCCGGTCCGGCGGACGCGCAGTTCCGTCAGGCACAGGGCAATTTGTTGCGCGACCAGGCACAACTCGCCAAGGCCCGTGCCGACCTTGATCGCTATTCCGATCTCGCCAGGAAGGGCTTCGTGTCGCCTTCGGCGGTGGACGGCTACCGATCCGCGGTCGAGGCGCTCGAAGGAACGGTCAAGCTGGATCAGGCGGCGGTGGATTTCGCGAAGCTCCAGTTCGACTTCACCACGGTGCGCGCGCCGATGGACGGTGTTGCCGGCGCAATACTCGTCTTTCCCGGTGGCAACGTGAAGGCGAACGACACGGTGGTGGTGGTGCTCAACCAGATGCAGCCGATCTATGTGAATTTCGCGATCCCCGAGAGCCAGCTCGACGGCGTGCGCGCGTTGCAGAAAAAGGGGCCGATCAGAGTGCAGGTCGAGACCCGTGACGGGTCCCGTACGCAGCTCGCCACCCGCCTGGTATTCATCGACAACACGATCGACACCAGCACCGGCACGATCACGCTCAAGGCGGCCTATCCCAATGCCGACCTTCGGCTCACGCCGGGACAGTTCGTCGATGTCAAGCTGGTGACGCGCATCATGACCGATGCGATTGCGATGCCGATCGAGGCGATGCAGATGAGCCCCAACGGCAACATCGTGTTCGTGGCCACCGCCGACAACAAGGTGGAGATCCGTCCGGTGAAGCAGTCCATGCCTGCGGGCTCGATGCTGGTGGTGCCCGAAGGGTTCCAGGCGGGCGAGCGGGTGGTGATCGACGGGCAGTTGCGTCTGTTCCCCGGTGCGAGCATCGAGGCGCGCACGCCGGGCGGCGAGGTCGGCAAGGGTGGCGCGGGCAAGTCTGGCACGGGCGAGGGCGCCGGCAAGTCAGGAACCGGCGAGAGCGGCGGCAAATCCGGAGCCAAATCGTGAACCTGCCCGAGCTCTGCATACGCCGTCCCGTGATGACGGTGCTGCTCACCGTCGCATCGATGTTCTTTGGTGCGCTTGCCTATTTCAAGCTGCCGGTGAGCGAATTGCCGAACGTGGATTTCCCCACCATCCAGGTCACCGCCAACCTGCCGGGCGGTTCGCCGGAAACCATGGCCTCGTCCGTGGCCACGCCGCTCGAGGGGCAGTTCTCCACCATCCCCGGACTGGAGACGATGACCTCGAACTCCGCCTTCGGCACCACCCAGATCACCATGCAGTTTGCGCTCAGCCGCGACATCGACGCCGCGGCGCAGGACGTGCAGACCGCGATCGCCGCCGCCGCGCGCCGGCTGCCACCGGAGCTTCCCGCGCCGCCGACGCTGCGCAAGGTGAACCCGGCCGACTTCCCTATCTTCTTCATCTCGATGAGTTCCTCGACGCTGCCGATGTCGACGGTCGCCGAGTACGCCGAGACCCAACTGGCGCAGCGGCTGTCGACGGTGAGTGGTGTAGCCCAGGTGAGCGTGTTCGGTTCGCAGAAATTCGCGGTACGGGTGCGGGTGAATCCCGACCGGCTTGCGCAACTGGGCATCGGCATCGATGAAGTTCAGTCGGCCATCGCCAACGGCAACGTCAACAAACCCACCGGCTCGATCGATGGCGCGCGGCAGAACCTGTCGGTGCGCTCCGACGGGCAGTTGAAGAACGCCTCGGCCTACGGGCCGTTGATCGCGCTCTACCGCAACGGGGCACCGGTGCGCCTGGGCGACATCGCCGAGATCACCGACAGCGTCGAGAACACCCGGGTGGCGAGCTGGTTCAACGGCGAGCGCTCGATCGTGCTCGCAATCCAGCGCCAGCCGGGCACCAACGTGATCGAGACGGTGGGGCGCATCCGCGCGCTGCTGCCCTCGTTTCAGGAGAAGGTTCCCGAATCCATCCAGATGCGCGTCATGTACGACCGCAGCGTGACGATCGAGGAGGGCGTGGACGACGTGAAATTCACCCTCGCGCTTGCCGGCGTTCTGGTGGTGCTGGTGATCTTCCTTTTCCTTCGCAATCTCTCGGCCACGCTCATTCCCTCGATCGCGCTGCCGATCTCGGTGGGCATCACCTTCGGGCTGATGTATTTCTTCGGCCACAGCATCGACAACCTGTCCCTGCTCGCGCTCACCCTCGCGGTGGGTTTCGTGGTGGACGACGCAATCGTGATGCTCGAGAACATCGTGCGCCACATGGAAGAGGGCATGGAGCCGCTGCAGGCGGCGCTGGTGGGCTCGAAGGAAATCGGCTTCACCATCATGTCGATGACGCTGTCGCTGGTTGCGGTGTTCATCCCGGTGTTGTTCATGCCGGGGATCGTCGGGCGTCTGCTCAACGAATTCGCGATCGTGATCTGCTGCGCGATCCTTGCGTCGGCGGTGGTGTCGCTTACCGTGACCCCGATGATGGCGAGCCGCTTCCTGCGCCCGCCGCAGGAGGAAAAGCACGGCTGGCTGTACAACATGATGGAGCGCTTCTTCGATGCGATGCGCGATGCCTACGATGCGACGCTCTCCTGGACGCTTCGCCACCAGGCAGTCGTCCTGGTGGTTTTCCTTGGTACGATCGGTGGCTCGGTGTACCTGTTCGGAATGGTGCAGAAGGGCTTCCTGCCCAGCGGTGACTCGGGGCGGCTGATCGCCTTCACCGAGGGCGGACAGGATGTCTCCTTCCAGGCGATGTCCAAGCTGCAGCAGGCGGTGGCCGACATCATCATCCAGGACCCGAACGTCGAATCGGTGAACTCCACCGTTGGCGTCGGTGGCAGCCGTCCCTCGGGCAACAGCGGCCAGATTTTCATCAAGCTCAAACCCTCGCACGAACGCGCGCTCAAGCCCGACCAGATCGTGCAGCAGCTGCGCGGCAAGACCGGCGGCATTCCCGGCGTGCGGGTATTCATCCAGAACCCCCCGATGGTGAACATCGGCGGGCAACTCACGCAGGCGCAATACCAGTACACCCTCACCGGTCTGGATCTCGACGAGGTGTATCTCTGGGCCGACCGTGCCTTCCGGCGTTTCCAGTCGGTGCCGGGCATCCAGGACGTGGCGACCAACCTGAACAACCGCAGCCTGCAACTCGCGGTACAGGTGGACCGCGACAAGCTTGCGCCGCTCGGCCTTACGATGGCGCAGGTACAGGATGCACTGCTCTCGGCTTTCGGTTCGCGGCAGGTGTCCACGATCTACGGCTCGGCCAACCAGTACCAGGTGATCCTCGAGCTCGGGCCGGAGTTCCTCTCCGATCCGGCGGCTCTGTCGCGGCTGTATGTGCGCGGCAATGCGGGCAAGCTGATTCCGTTGTCGACGGTGGCGCAGATCGAGCGCAAGTCGCAGGTGCTCACCGTGAGCCACCTCGGCCAGCTACCGGCGGTGACGCTCTCGTTCAACCTCACGCCCGGCACCGCGCTCGGCACCGCTGTCGATCGCATCAAGGAGGCGGAGCGCGAACTCGGCCTGCCCGCGAGTATCAGCGGCAATCTGGTCGGTACCGCGCAGGCCTTCCAGTCCTCGATCAAGGGCCTCGGCTGGCTGCTGATCCTCGCTGTGATCGTGATCTACATCGTGCTTGGCATCCTGTACGAGAATTTCATCCATCCGCTCACGATCCTCTCGGGCCTGCCGGCCGCCGGCCTCGGTGCCTTGCTCACACTGTTTCTGTTCGACGTGGAGTTGAACCTGTTTGCCTTCGTCGGCGTGATCATGCTGATAGGCATCGTGAAGAAAAACGCGATCATGATGATCGACTTCGCGATCGAATACCGCAAGGCGACCCGGTCGACTGCGGTGGTCGCGATCCACAAGGCCTGTCTCATCCGGTTCCGGCCGATCATGATGACCACGTTCGCGGCCTTCGCGGGCACGCTGCCGATTGCGCTCGGCATCGGCGCGGGCGGCGATACGCGCATGCCGCTCGGCCTGACGGTGGTCGGTGGTCTCGTGCTCTCGCAGTTCCTTACCCTCTACCTCACGCCGGTGGTCTACATCTGGCTCGACTGGTTCGCCACGCGGCTCACCTTCCGCGAGATCGGCGACAAGGAGGAGGCCGATGCGCTGGCGCATCCGGTACCCGGTTCGCTGGCGCATCCGGTTCCCGGTGCCGTGGCGCATCCGGTGCCCGGGCACAACGAAGCGGCGAAGACCTGATGCTGCCGTTCGCGGGAATCGGAACCGCGTGGGCCTGAATCCGCGCATCGATTCCTGGCAAGGCCGGCGCGTCTGGATCGTCGGTGGATCCACCGGGATAGGCGCTGCGACCGCGAGGCTGCTTGCCTCGCGCGGCGCGCGGCTTGCGCTCAGCGCGCGCAACGAAGCGAGGCTCCTCGAGGTGGTCCCCGGCGCGCTGGTGCTTCCGCTCGATGTGACCGATTCTGCTGCGCTCGATGCCGCGGCAAAGCGCATGGTCGCGGAGCTCGGCGGCATCGATCTGGTGATGCTGAACGCGGGCACCTACACCCCGATGCGCGCCTGGGAGTTCGATCTGGCCACGGTGCGCGCGACCTTCGAGGTGAATTTCCTCGGCGTGATGAACGGTATCGCCGCGGTGATGC
>CANIEV010000020.1 GCA_947466535.1 Betaproteobacteria bacterium | reverse complement strand
GCTCGCGCGAAGTCGCAAGAAACGCGTCGATGGCGGGCATTTTCGCATCCGGACGCCAGGCAAGCGCAAAATCCATGAACGCAAATCGCTCCGTCACCGGGACATAGATCACATCGGCGACGCGCAAACGACGCGCCATCGCGGGCAGCAAGGCGATGCCCGCGCCTGAGGCGACGAAACCCACGATCGATTCAAGCGGCGCCGCCTCGCGCACGATGCGCGGGGTGAACCCCGCTTTCAGGCAAAGCTCGACCATGCGGTCGCGATAGCCCAGACCTCCCTCGCGCGGAAACGCGACGAAGGCTTCATCCGACAGCGACCGCAACGCGACCTCGCGCCGGCGCGCGAGCGCGTGGTCGGAAGGCACCGCCGCCACCATCCGGTCGCGCATCAGGCGCTCGGTGCGCACCGCGGGATCATCCACCGGCAGCAGCAGAAAGCCGACGTCCACGCGGCCTTCGCGCAGTGCATCGAGCTGGGCGGTAAGCGGCAACTGCTGCAGCGTCACCTCGACCTCGGGATAGCGTGCACGGAATCGCCGCAGCACTGCCGGCATCAGCGTGTAGGCGGCCGAGCCGCCAAAGCCGAGCGCAAGCCGCCCGACCTGGCCCTTTGCAGAGCGACGCGCGAGGTCCGCCGCCTGATCGAGGCCGACGAGCAGTTCACGTGCCCGCTCGAGATACGCCCGCCCCGCCGCGGTGAGGCTGACGCGGTGCTTGTCGCGATCGAGCAAGGCCACGCCGATCTCCGCCTCGAGCGCCGCGACCTGCCGGCTGAGCGAAGGCTGCGATACATGGATGCGCGCCGCGGCCCGGCTGTAGGAAAGCTCCTCGGCCACCGCGGTGAAATAGCGGAGCTGGCGAAGTTCCAGGGTCGTTTCTCCCGTTATCTATTTCCCGTTATGCGTTTAGCGTATCACCACGATGTCAATTCACTATTGGACGATATCACCGCCCGGGCCTAAGGTGGCGTTTCCCCGGAGGAGAACCGCATGAACGAACCCGCCCCGAAACACATCATCAACGCCGCCGGGCGCAACGCCGGTCCGGATGTACTCCTGCGCGAAGCGCAGCTGGCGAAGCTGCATGAAGCGACGTCGAAACTGTCGCTGTTCGAATTCTGGGGCGAGGACCCTGCCGATGAGCATCAGGCCACCAACCGGCTGCAGTTCCGGGTGGCGGCCGCGCCCTATCACTGGAAATACAGCGAGGTCCGGCCCTGCCTGCTCGAGGCGGCGAAGCTGATTCCGCTGGAGATGTCCGAGCGGCGTTCGCTGATCATGACCAACCCGTCGCTGCGACCGGCTATCGCCACGGTGACGACGATGTTCGCCGCCTACCGGATCAACGTGCCGCACGAGATCGCGCCCGCACACAGGCATTCGCCGAATGCGATCCGCTTCGGGCTCACCGGCCACACCAACTTTACTTCCGTCAACGGCGAGAACATCACCTTCGGCCCGGGCGACATGGTACTCACGCCGCACGACACCTGGCACAACCACGGCAACGGCCCGGACGAGGCCTCGGTGAATCTCTCGGTGCTCGACATGCCGCTGGTGAATTTTCTCAACGCCACCTACTTTGACCATGACTACAAGGAGCAGGTCGGCAGCAAGGTGGAGAAGAAGAAGGTGCAAAGCGCGATGGTGACCGACGACTATTCGCAGCGCATCTACGGCACCGCGGGCCTGGTGCCGCGGCATGTGTCGCATTCGCGCGGCGCGGGCACCAGCTCGCCGATGTTCGTCTACCGCTGGGAGAACACGGAAGCGCTGCTCGCGCGACTGCGCGACGACAACGGCAGCCCCTTTGAGGGCATCCTCGTCGAGTACGTGGATCCGGTGAAAGGCGGGCCGGTGTACAAGACGGTGAGCTTTTTCGTGCAGCTGCTGCGCCCGGGCGAAAAGCTGCTGCCGGTGCGAAGCAACGCCAACCAGATCTGCACCGTCTATCGCGGTCGCGGCCGGAGCGTGATCGGCGAGGGAAAGAACACCGCCACCTTCGACTGGGAGAACTTCGACACCTTCTGCATTCCCGGCGGCGAGTGGCATCAGCACACCAACCTCAGCGCCACCGAGGACGCGGTGATCTTCATCTCGAGCGACGAGCCGACGCTGCGCAAGCTCGGCTTCGCGAAGCGCCACGGCCGCAATGCGGACGGCGACCTGGTGCTGCTCGAATCCTCAACGAACCACGACGAATGACACGGAAAAGACACCGCGCATGGCCAACGGAACACTGACGAAGATCACCGCGCCCGACGGCGCGACCTACGATACCTACATTGCGGGCAAGCAAGGCACGGCACTCCCGGCGGTGATCGTGTTCACGCCTATTTTCGGCGTCGACGAGGACATGACCGTGCTCGCCGACGAGTGGGCGTCGCGGGGCTTCATCGTCGCGGTGCCGGACTACTTCTTCCGCATCACGCCCGGCCCGCTCGGCCGCGACGAGGAGAACCGAAAGAAGGCATTCGCGCGCTGGGAAAAGCTGGACGCGGCGCAGGCGATCGAGGACATGCGCCCGCTGGTGGCGCGGCTTGCGTCATCCCCCTGCAGCAACGGAAAGCTCGGCGCGCTTGGCTACTGCGCGGGCGGTGAGCTCGCGTTCCTCGCGGCCACGCGCCTTGGCGCGGGCGCGATCGCCGCGTTCCACGGCTGCCGCATCGACAGGCATCTCGCCGAAGCCGGGAAAACGGACGCGAAGATCAGCCTGCACTTCGGCGACAGCGATCCGCTGGTGCCGATGGACGAAGTCGGGCGCATCAAGGCGGCGCTCGAAAAAAATCCTAAAGTCGGAATCCACATTTACTCCGGCGCCAACCACGGCTTTTCATTCAAGGGCCGGCCCTCGTATCACGAGGTAGCGGCGAACGAGTCGCAGAAACATTCGGTCGAGGTACTTTCCGTCCTCAAGGCCTGAGACCGGTCCACGGGCCGCGCCGGGACACCGGCGCAGTTCGGCTGCGAATCCTGCGTAGAATCGTTCGAGGCGCTTTGCTTCGATGCGAGCGCCTCCACACGATTGAATGACGGGCGCCGACAATCCGCGCGCCCATGAGCCAAGGAAAGACGTGAACTCAAATCCCAATGAAGCGCTGATCGGGAGCGCGAGCTTTCGCAGCGAGTTGAACACGCCGGCGCTCGGCGTGGATCTCGATGCCCTGGCGCAGAACATCCGGCGCATGAGCGATCTTGCAAAAGCCCACGGCATGGCACTGCGGCCGCACGGCAAGGCGCACAAATCTCCACGCATTGCGAAGATGCAGATCGATGCCGGGGCGGTGGGCGTGTGCTGCGCCACCCTCGGCGAGGCCGAAGTGATGGCAGCGGGAGGAATCGGGGACATCCTGATCACCGCGCCGCTTCCCGCGCCCAAGCTTCCGCGCATCGGGCGACTGCTCGCGTCCGTTGCGCGATTGTCGATGGTCGTTGACCAGGCCCGGACGGTGGAGAGTCTCCGGGCGATCGTTGCCAACGCGGACGGGCGCGTGCTCACTGTCCTGGTGGACGTGGATATCGGGCAAAAACGCACCGGCGTTACCACACCCGAATCGGCACTCGAACTCGCGCGCCACATCGAGGCCTCACCGGGCCTGCGATTCGGCGGCCTGCAGGGCTACGCCGGCAACCTGCAGGCGATCGTGTCGTTCGATGAGCGCGCCGCCAAGTGCGCGGAAGCGCACCAGAAACTGCGCGCGGTACGGGCGCATCTGGAGTCGAACGGCGTGCCTTGCGAAACGGTGACCGGGGCCGGCACCGGCACGATCGCGATTGATGCCGCCTCGGGCGTGTTCACCGAACTCCAGCCCGGTTCCTACCTGTATATGGACGCGCAGTACGCCGGCGTGCAGATCGGTGCTGACGATGCCGGCCCGTTCCGCACCGGCCTGCGGTTCTTCACCCGGATCATTTCGGCGCCCCACCCCGGCGTGGCGACCACTGACGGCGGGCACAAGTCGATGCCGGCGGACGGCCCCGCGGCGCCCCGGGTCGTTGCAGGCGCGCCCGAGGGCACGACCTACAAGTACGCCGGGGATGAATTCGGGAGGCTCGAATTTGTCGATCCCGCCTTCCGGGCCGAGGTCGGCACCCTGGTCGAATGCCATGTGCCGCATTGCGACACCGCGATGGCGGTTCATGATTTCCTGCTCGGGTTTCGCGGCGACAGGCTGGAGACGATTTTCAGTATCGAGGGACGCGGCGCATGGTGACGCCGCGTGGCACCGCACCGGGCGGATCGCAGGCCGGACCCTGGCTCTACGGCGATATCCTCATCGAGCGCGTGCTCGACTTCGACGGTCCGGGCCTTGACCCGTTTGTCCTGCTGCCAGACCTGACGCCGGAGATCCTCGAACGGCATCGCCACTGGCTTGAGCCCGGGCTTCTGGACCGCGCCACCGGGCGCCTGATGAGTTCCTTTCATTCTTTCATCGTGCGCACGCCGCGCAGCATCACCGTGGTCGACACCTGCGGCGGCAACGACAAGCACCGGCCGAACCGGCCCCGCTACCACATGTCGCGCAATCCTTATCTCGAACGGCTGGCAGCGATCGGCGTGAGGCCCGAGGACGTGGACTTTGTGCTCTGCACGCACATGCACGGCGACCACGTCGGCTGGAACACCCGGCTGGTGGAGGGAAAGTGGGTGCCGACCTTCCCGAAGGCGAAGTACCTCGTCTCGCGGGTCGAGTGGAACTACTGGGTCGATGCAGCGAACCGGCGTGCCTACAACGAGGACCTGTATTTCGAGGACAGTATTCTTCCGGTGCTCGAATCCGGGCAGATCGTGCTCATCGACGACGGCCACGAGGTGGACGCGGGCGTCCGTGTGGAAGCAAGCCCCGGACACACGCCGGGCCACCTGTGCGTTCGCATCACCCGTGGCGCGCAGGAAGCGGTGATGAGCGGCGATCTCATGCACAACGCGCTGCAGATCGCGGAGCCCTCGCTCAACAGTTGCTTCTGCGTGGATGGAGAACAGTCGCGGCGCATGCGGAAGGCTTTCCTCGAACGCTGCTTCGAGAGCGGCAGCCTCGTCATGCCCGCGCATTTCCCCGCGCCCACCGCGGGCCGCGTGGTGCGCGGCGCGGCGGGATATTTCGGTTTTGCCTTCGAGGGCTCCTTCGACGCCTCGCGGCCCAACGACAACAGGAGAGTCAAATGAAAAAATACGCAGTGTTAGCCGCCGCAGCCGCAATGACGCTCACAGCCATCCATGCCGGTTCGGTCCTGGCGCAGGGCTTTCCTTCAAAACCGATCCGGATCATCGTTCCCTACGGCGCGGGCGGCTCCACCGACGCAACCGCTCGCCTAGTCGCCGCGTCGATGACCGGGGTCATCGGGCAGCCGGTGGTGGTGGAGAACCGGCCGAGCGCGACCGGCATCGTCGGCGTCGAGTACGTCGCGAAGTCCGCGCCCGACGGCTACACGCTCATCTTCGCGAGTGCGTCCACCCACGCGATCAATCCGCACGTCTACCGGACGGTGCCTTATGACGCGATCAACGGCTTCACGCCGATCTCGATGGTCTCTGCCTCGGAGATGATGATCTCGGTCAACCCCAACGTGCCGGCAACGAACCTGAAGGAGCTGATCCAGTTCGCGCAGGCCAACCCGGGCAAGCTCAACTTCGGCTCCAACGTGGGCGCGGTCCTGCATCTCGCGGGCGAACTGTTCAACGACATGGCGAAGACGAAGATCTCCCATGTTCCCTACAAAAGCAGCGGACAGGCTCTGACCGACCTGCTCGGCGGGCAGATACAGGTGATGTTCGACACCATCCCGAGCGCGTTGCCGCAGGTGCGATCGGGAAAACTGCGTGCGATCGCGGTGGCGATGCCACGCAGAAGCTCGCTTCTGCCCGATGTACCGACCGCGGAAGAGGCCGGCCTCAAGGGTTACGAGGTGGCCACCTGGGCGATGCTCGAGGGGCCGGCAGGGCTTCCCCGCGACATCGTGATGCGGCTCAATTCCGCCACGATTGCTGCGGTGAAATCGAAGGAACTGCAGGAGCGCTTCGCCCAGATGGGCCTGACGCCGCTCACCTCGACGCCGGAGGAAGCGGCAGCGACGCTCAGGTCCGACCACGCGAGGTGGGGCTCGGTGGTCAGGAAGCTCGGACTTATCGTCGAGTGATGCACTCGCGGGTATTCCGAATCCGGCATTGGAATCACCTTCTTTAATGCGTGGGTGCTGGGGGTTTTAAATAAATCTTCAGAAATTTACGGCAAAACACGGCTGGCTTGCCCGCGTAACCGAACGCACGCGGCAAGGAATAGGTAAGCTTCCCACCCATGCTTTTCACCCCGTTCCACATGGGCCCCGGCTTGAGGATCGCCGCCTGTATTGCCGCAACGCTGCCCAATGCCGCCGCGGGTTTCCTGCTCGTTTCGAGCAGCCACCTCGCCATCGCGGCGGATATACGCCTGCTGGCGGGATCGGCACTGGAACCGGTGATGCAGGTGCTGATCCCCCGCTTCGAACAATCCACGGGTCACCGGGTGTCGGCCGACCTCGACGGTGCGATTGGGCAGATGACCCGGCGCATCGAGGCCGGCGAAGCCGCCGACCTTGTAATCGTGTCGGGCGAGCAGATCGACGCGCTGGAAAGACAGGGCAAGGTTGTTCGAGGCAGCCGTGCCGATCTGGCAAAACTGGGGGTAGGCGTATTCGTTCGCAAGGGCGCGTCGAAGCCGGATATCGGAACGGTAGAAGCGTTCAAACAAAGCATGCTGGCGGCAAAATCCATTGGCTATAACGACCCGGCCGCCGGCGCGCCGGTCAGCATCTACCTGATCGGGGCATTTGAACGGCTCGGTATTTCAAGTGCGATGACGCCAAAGACAGTTGCATTCAAACAGCGTTCGGAGCGATTCGCGGCGGTTGCCCGCGGCGATGTAGAAATCGGCTTCAATCAGATGAGCGAAATTCTGGCGGTTCCGAGTGTGGATCTGGTCGGTCCCTTGCCTGCCGCGCTCCAGAATTACACCCTGTTTTCTTCAGGTCTGGTTGCGAACGGCCAGCAGTTGGGTGTTGCCCGTGCGTTCGTTGCTTTCCTTGCCTCACCGGCTTCGGTAACAGTCATCAAAGAAAAAGGTTTCGAGTAATCGGACGCGAAGCGAAGTACCGTCCGCCCAAGCGCCTTGCGCCCACCGCAGGTCATGAGCCTGCCCGCCGCGTCAGACAGGGGATTGCGCCAGGGAATATCTGAACAAGGCGGCCTCGCCCCCTTGTGTATCCCCCACTCCGGAGGGACGCTCCGTTCGATTCGTAGCGCACTTGGGACTTGATCAGAGCTTCCCTAGGCTGATTCGCCCCGCCGAGCTTGGCGGGGAATTGCTTCGCAAGGACCTTCGAAAAGGAGCCCGCCTCATGAGCGCGACCACCCTTCATGTTCCCGCACCCGACACCGGACAGGTGACGCTGCTTGTGGCTACCCGCAAGGGCACGTTCATCCTGACTTCCGACACAGCCCGGCGCACATGGACTACACAAGGTCCAATGTTCTTCGGGCACACGGTGCATCACATGGTGCTCGATCCGCACGGCCCGCCGGGCGGAAGTCGATGCGCCTCGAAGGGAAAAAGATCACAATCCGGCACGCCCACTGACCGATGGAGACTCGTATGAGCCCGAATGAGACGCTTGCCCGTGCCCGCGCGACGCGCCGTGAATTCCTTGGCGTCGGCGCCGCGCTTGCCGGCGTCGCGGCAGCCGGACCGCTGCTTGCGCAGCAGGCCGGCGCCCCCGCGACGGCACCCGCCCTCAAGGGACCGCCGGTCTGGCTCGATCTCGATCAGGCCGCGCTCGATGCCGCCTACGACCAGAGCAAGTACGCGCCCAATCTGCAGCAGGTGCTCAAACGCTACACGGCCAACAGCGAAGCGGCCCGAGCGCGTCTTGGCGCGCCAAAGCGCGTGGCCTACGGCCCGACCGCTATCGAGGCGCTGGATATCTACCCCACGAAGCATCGCAACGCCCCTGTCCATGTTTTCATCCACGGCGGCGCCTGGCGCTCGGGCGCATCGAAAGACAACGCCTACGCCGCGGAAATGTTCGTCAACGCGGGTGCGCATTTCGTGGTGCCCGATTTCGTGTCCGTCATCGAGGCGGGCGGCAGCCTCCTGCCGATGGCCGAGCAGGTGCGCCGGGCGGTGGCCTGGGTGTATCGCAACGCGCGCAGTTTCGGCGGCGATCCGAACCGCATCTATGTGTCCGGCCACTCCTCCGGCGGTCATCTCGCGGGCGTCGTTCTGACCACCGACTGGCGGCGTGATTTCGACCTGCCCGCCGACACGGTGAAGGGCGGCCTGTGCTGCAGCGGGATGTTCGACCTCAAGCCCGTGCGGCTGTCGGCGCGCAGTTCCTATGTCAAATTCACCGACGCGATGGAGCAGGCGCTCAGCTCTCAACGCCACCTCGACCTGCTCCGCGCTCCGCTTCTGGTTGTGCACGGCTCCCTCGAGACGCCCGAGTTCCAGCGCCAGTCGCGCGAATTCGCCGCCGCGGTCAAGGCGGCGGGCAAACCGGTCCGATTTCTGGTCGGCGAGGAATACAACCATTTCGAGATCATCGAGACCATGGGCAATCCCTACGGCCTCATCGGCAGTGCGGTGCTGGAGCAGATGAAGCTCGGCCGCAGGGCCTGAACGACGGGGACCGATCCCCGCGCAAACGCGCCGCCTAGTCGGCCGCGTGGTCAAACTGCGCGCGCGGCCGGATCATGTGTGGCTTGAACAAGAGGGCTACGCCCCCTTGAGCAGCGTCACGAGCGAGGGCGTACGCGCCCTCGCAGGTCCCCCGAGCTAGTCTGCCGCGTGATCGAACTGCGCCCGCGGCCGGATCATGCCGGCTTTGAACAAGAGGGCTACGCCCCCTTGTAAATCCCCCGGGTCAGTCGGCCGCGTGATCGAACTGCGCTCGCGGCCGGATCATGAAACCTGCCAGCCGCTGTTCGATCACATGCGCGACCCAGCCGGCGGTGCGGCCAAGGGCATAGAGGCCGGCAGCAGAACGATCGGGCATGCCGAGCGCGCGGCAGAGCAGGACGAGGGCGCATTCCACCGTCGGGCGCGCCTCGCATTCTTCCTCGAGACGACGCAGGGTCATCATCATGTTGCCGACGACGCGCCGCGAACCGCCGACCAGCATCGCGAGTTCCATCATCAGGCGGCCGCGCGGGTCACCGTTGAGATAGTGCGGATGGTTGAACCCCGGCAGGCTGCGCGAGGCGGCGCGCATCGCCATCGCGCGCTCGAACACGATTTCCGGATCGGCGGGCGGTTCGAACAGTTCCTCGGCGCGGTCGCAGGTGCGTCCGACCAGCGTGCCGTAGTGGGTGTCGAGCGCAGCACCGATGCAGGAATGCATGTCCGCGCTGCCCGATGCAGCGACGCGCGCGGCGAAGGTGGCCGGGTTGAGCTCGTGATCGGCCACTGCCACCAGCGCAGCATTGAGCGCGTTCAGGTGCAGGGCATCGTTGGATATGCCGAACATCCGGGCAAGGCCCGCCGCCACCGGCTCACCGTCCTCGAGCGGCGAATACGCCTGTTTCGGCGAGAGGAACCCGAGCGTGGCTGCGAAGGCGCGGATCAGACGGCGCCCGGCAGTAGTCGGCGTCGAGCCGAGTCGGATGCGCTCGCGGCGGTTGCCTTCGGCGATGCCCAGGCCGTGCACCGTCATCGACATGAGCTGCAGGATGTGCGCATGCGAATGCAGCTTCGCGGCGGATGCGAGCAACCTGCCGAGACCGGCGGGATCGGGCGTCTGCTGCCACACCAGCGTGTCCTCGGCCAGCTCGCCGGTCCAGAGATATTCGGCGACGTTCTCGAACGGCACGCGGGTGCGCGCAAGCTCGACCGCGAGGCGGCTGCGATAGCGCGGTCCAGCGTCGGTGAGTTCGGTGAGCCGGGTGACGATGACCGGCTCGCCCCAGCGCATCGCGCTTGCCGCGGCGGGACCGTGGCCGGCACGGGCGACGCTGCGCGAGCGCACCTTCTCGACGTCTTCACGCAGGTAGAAGCTGGAGCGGCCGTCGGGCTGCGGCACACTGCGAATGAATCCCCGGCTGACGTACGAATACAGCGTCTGCGGTTTTATATGCAGATGCTCGAGAACCTCGTCGCGACTCAGATAGTCGCCGCGAGCAGTGATCTCTTCGGAAACGCCGGGAATCGCGCGCGCGGCCGTGGGGCGTCCTGCCGGGTCGTGCTGGGCCGATTTGGAACCGGATCGGGATCGTTCTGTCGCCATGGGAACGGGATTCTAGAACGCGGCGTGCCGTCGCGGGGCTCGCCCAGCTCAGACCTTGATGCGTGCGGGCCTGCGACGCAGGCCGAGCGCCTTACGCAGCAGTTCGACACAAAGCTGTGCGACTTCCACCGGAAGCGGGGTGCGCGGCTGACGCGCAGGCGCAGCGAGACACAGTGTTGTCTCCAGCCCCGGGGCGTCGATACGCTGGCGGTGCAGCCCGAGGGACGCAGGCACCACGGCAATCGTGCTCTCGGAGACGATCGAGAAGGCGGTGCCCGCGGCCGCCAGATCGATGATCGCAGCAATCGAATCGACTTCGATCGCAACCCGCATCGGCAGCCCCGCACGCGCCATCGCCGCTTCGATCAGCGGCCGCAGGGCGTGCGGCGCGCTCGCCATGATGAGCGGCAAACCTTCCAGATCGGCGAGGCCAACGCTTCCCGCACGGCGACCCACCTGCCGGTTGCCGATCAGGACCAGCGGTTCGGTGACGATCGGCTCGATCGCGAGCTGCGGTGATGCCGCCGGGTTGTGCAGGATGGCGAAATCCAGCCGCCCCGAGAGCAGCTGGTCGTAGAGCGCGCTCGAGAGGCCATCGACCACGCCGAGCGACGCCCTCGGGAAACGCTCGAGAAAAGTGTTCACCAGCGGAAGGATGATCAGCTTGCTCAGGCTGGGCGGCAATCCCGCCGCTACCCTGCCGGCATAACTCGGCTCGCCTCGCCCCACCGCCTTGAGCGCCGCGTCCGCGCCGCGCAGCACACCGCGCGCGTGATTGAGGAACACACGCCCGTCGTCGGTGAGCAGCACACCGCGGCCGTTGCGGTGAAACAGGCTCGCCTTGAGCTCGACTTCGAGCGCACGCACACTGCGGCTGAGGGTCGGCTGCGCGATGTCGAGCAGCACCGCCGCCTTGCTGAAACTGCCCTGCTCGGCGACGCGCACGAAGTAGCGCAACTGCTCGAGATCCATCCCGGCTCCTGCGTAATTTGGGTAAAAATGGGTTATGCGACTTCTGCATAGCAGGTAGCGCGCTTTTACTATTGTATCCGGGCGGGATAGTGAGCAACATGCGGCGCCTGACAGCGATTTGATGCGTCAGACATATCTCGCCGGGACGGTGCTTCAAGGCGCCGGAACCCGAAGCAACGGGACAGGACAAGCAGGAGGAGAGGAGGGCTCCGCACGCCGCGCCGCTGGACGGCGCGGCGTGCAGGAGTTTCGCGGTGCACCGCACGTGCCGCGGCGAACTTGAACCGGACTGTTCGATCCGGAAAAGATCGCAGGAGAACCGGGCGCCCCGCCCGCGCATCAGGCCCTGAAATTGGCCCCGCCATTAGCCAAGCACTGAACCATTTCTGTACGCTGATCGCCCGATTTCAGGCGTCGATACTGGGCTTTTGGTGAAAATGTTCGAGTTTGTGCCCGAGCCGGGCCGATCAATCCACCTTGGCGCCAGTCTCCTTCACCACCTTTGCAAAGCGCGGCAGGTCGGCGCGGATGGCCTGGCCGAACTGCTCGGGCGTGCCTCCGATCTTGTCGATGCCAAGCGAGGTGAAGCGCTGGATCAGGTCGGGCAGGTTGATCAGTTTGTTGACCTCGGCGTTCATGCGCGTGATCGGCTCGGACGGCGTTCCCGCCGGCGCGAGGAATCCGATGCTCACGCTCACGGTGAAGTCGGGCACGCCCGATTCGACCACCGTCGGCACCTCGGGCATCAGGTGGGTGCGCTTCGGTTCATTCACCGCAACGATCCGCGCCTTGCCGCTTTTCACATGCGGCAGGATCGAGGGCAGGCCGACGAAGATCACGGCCACGTCGCCCGAGAGAACCGCCGGCACCGACTGCGCAACACCCTTGAACGGAATGTGAACGAAGTTGGCGCGGGTGAGCGCGGTGATCTGCGCGAGCGCGAGGTGGTGGGGACTGCCGTTACCCGAGGAGCCGTAGGACAGGCCGCCCGGCTTGTCCTTGGCGAGTGCGATCAGCTCCTGGATGTTCTTCGCCGGCACCGCGGTGCCGACCGCGAGGAACAGCGGCGTGGAGGCGATATGGATGACAGGCGTGAAGTCGCGCAGGATGTCGTAGGGCAGCTTTGAGTACAGCGCGGGGTTGATCGCGAAGTGGCCGGTGTCGGCGACAAAGAACGTGTAGCCGTCAGCGGGCGACTTCGCCACGTGCTCGGCGGCGATCGCGCCGCCCGCGCCGGGCCGGTTGTCCACCAGCACCTGCTGGCTGAATATCTCGCCCAGCCGCGGACTGAGCGTGCGGGCGATCACGTCGGGCGCGCCGCCCGTGCCGTAGGGCACGACCAGACGTATCGGCTTGTTGGGCCATGCCTGCGCAATCGCCATCGACGACGCCAGCGCGAGCGCGCTGCCGATCAGCAGGCGAAAGGAATTGCCGGGGTTCCGTTTCATGTTCAATCCTCGTTCGAATCACCCCCGGTGCATTGCCGGGGGCATTGTGTGACTTCCCTGTTTTGCGCTTTTACTGCACCTTCAGCCCCATCAGGTTCGCGATGAGATTGCGCTGGATCTGCGAGGTGCCTGCACCAATGGTACCGCTGCGCGCGTCGCGGAAATGGCGCTGCATGTCGAACTCCATGTTGTAGCCATAGCCGCCCATTATCTGCATGCCCATGTTGGCGACGCGTGCGTACATCTCCGAGCCGAACAGCTTGGCCATCGAGATCTCCTTCAGCGCGTCCTTGCCCTGCGAAACCATCCACGCGGCGCGCCACATCAGGGTCCGTGCCGCCTCGAGTTCGGTCTGCATGTCGGCAAGCATGTGGCCGATCGCCTGAAAGGTACCGATCGGACGGCCGAACTGCTTGCGGTCTTTAGAGTACTGCAGCGCAAGATCCACCACCGCCTGGGCACCGCCCGAATATCCGGCGGTCGACGTGATGCGCTCGACCTGCAGGCCCGCGAGCACCACTTCCCAGCCCTTGTTCTCGCCGCCCACGAGGCGGTCGGCCGGCACGCGCACGTTGTCGAAAAAAATCTCGTAGGTGCCCACGCAGCGCCGCCCGAGCATATCGAGCTTGCGCAAGGTGACGCCCGGCGCGTCATTGTCGATCAGGAACAGCGACATGCCTTTCCTGTAGTGCACCGAGGTATCGGTCTTGGCGTAACAGCAGATGACATTGTTCTTCGCACCCGCGCCGGTGGCCCAGATCTTCTGGCCGTTGATCACCCAGTCGTCGCCGTCGCGCTTGGCCGTGGTGCGCATCGCGCCGATGTCGGAACCCGCGTCGGGTTCGGACATCGAGATCGACAGCCGAATTTCTCCTGCGAGCAGCTTCGGAATCCAGTACTGCTTCTGTTCCTCGGTACCCTTGTTCACCAGGTTCAGGCCGTTGAACACGCTGCCACCGAACGCGGTGAAAAAGTCGAAACTCTTGCGCGAGAGCTCCTCCGCGATGACCACCATGTCCATGACGCTGCCGCCGAGCCCGCCGTACTCCTCGGGAAAGCACATGCGCAGCAGGCCCATCTCGATCCATGCGTCATATAGCTCGTAAGGATAGGCCTGCTCGCGGTCGAGCCGGCGGATGTACTCGGGTGTCGCGACCTTGTCCATCATCTTCGCGATGCTGTCGCGAAGCATGTTCTGTTCGGTGGTGAATTCAAAATCCATGGGAACACTCCTAGAAGATGCGAAGGCCCGGGCATTGCATCTGCCCGGGCCCGGAAATTCAACTAACGCGGTACGTCGCTCTCCCGCGGTGATTGACTTTTACTTCTTCTTTGCGGCGCCCTGGTCGCCCAGGCCCGGCTTGTAGTCGCCCTTGAGGAAATTGCCGATGCCGTTCTCAAGCCAGCCGCCCTTCTGCGCCATGAACACTTCCTGCTCCTTGGCGGCGGTGTAGCTCATCGACGCTTCCCAGGTCATTTCGAGCGAGAAGCGGTAGCCATCCTTGGTCGCGCGCAGTGCCGAGAGTTCCTTGCCCGCGATTTCCTTGGCAACGGTCATGGTCTCGGCTTCGAGCTGCGCAAGCGGCACCGAGTAGTTCACGAACTTCATCTCGGCGGCCTTCTTGCCGTTGAAGGTGCGGCCGGTCATGCCGTAGAAAAGCGCGTCGCGCGAATGCATGGTGTTGGCGAGCGACTTGGACACCGCGCCGCCGGGGAACATGCCGAAATTGATTTCGGACAGGCCAAAGGTCGCTTCGTCCGCTGCGATTGCGAGGTCGCAGCCCTCGACCACCGAGAAGCCACCGCCGAAAACGAAACCGTTGATCATCGCGATCGTGGGCTTCGGGAAGTAGCGCATCGTGCGGCCGCGCCATTCGGTGGCCATGCGGGTGATGCGGTCGTATTCGGCCGGGTCCTTGCCCTTGAGCTCGTTGAAGAAGCCCTTCAGGTCCATGCCCGCGCAGAAGGAGTTGCCGGCGCCGGTGATCACCAGCACCTTCACGTCGTCGTCGTAGCGCAGTTGGTCGAGCGCCGCGGTCATGTCGCGGTGCATCTGCGGGCTCATCGCGTTCTTTTTCTCGGGGCGGTTCAGAATGACTTTCGCCACCTTGTCCGCGATCTCTACCTTCACCGTCTCAAAGTTGTAGCTCATTGTTGTCTCCTCGTTGTCGACTGCTGTGGATCTTACGGGTGCTGAACAAAATGGGAGGGAATTCCCTCCCGCGCTTTTTTCGTATTCTCGGGGGTCTAGCTGCCTGCGCCCGATTTCTCGGCGGCCTGCTGATTGAGGCCCCACAATTTCTGTAGTGCCTCGGTCTGCTCTTTCGATTCCGCGAACTTGAGCGCCGGTCCGACCGCCGGATGGCAGCTCCGGTAGCGCTTCGGGTAGTCGACATGCACACCGAGTTCGACCGCCGCATGCCAGGGCCAGCGCGGGTTGTAGGTGAGGCGCCTGACCATGCCGATCATGTCGGCCTTACCGCTGGCGAGGATCTCCTCCGCCTGCTTCGGCTCGGTGATCTGACCGATCGCCATGGTGGCGATGCCTGATCCTTCCCGCACGCGATGCGCGAACGGGACCTGGTAGCCGGGTCCGGAGACGATCTTCTGCTTCATCGTGACTCCGCCGCTGCTGGTGCAGATGTAGTCGCAGCCGCGGGCATGGAGTTCCTTCGCGAAGGCCACGGAGTCCTCGATGTCCCAGCCCCCTTCGACCCAGTCCACCGCGGAGATGCGCACACCCATCGGCTTGTGAGCCGGCCAAACGGCACGGCACAGGTCGTAGATTTCGAGCGCGAGGCGCATGCGCTTCTCGCGCGTGCCGCCGTATTCGTCGTCGCGAAAGTTGGTGAGCGGACTGAGGAACTGATTGATCAGGTAACCGTGCGCGAAATGCAGCTCGATCAGGTCGACACCAATACGGTCAGCACGGCGAGTGGAGTCCACCCAGGCGCGCTTGATGCGTTCGATGCGCTCTTGATCAAGAACCGCCGGTGACGAGTGGATGCCATCATCGATGAACGAAGGCCCCTCGGGCTGCCACCAGCCCTCCTCCTTGGTAAGCGGCCGCCGCACCATGAAGGATGCGGTCACCGCGCCTTTGCGGCCGGCGTGCGCGAGCTGCACGCCGAATTTCGCGTTGCCGTAGTTTTTGCAAAAGTCCACGACACGCTTGAGCTCGGATTCGCACTTGTCCGAATACAGTCCGAGGCAGAGGTTCGAGATCCGGCCCTGCGGCTCGACCGCACAGGCCTCGGCGATCACCAGGCCCACGCCCGACATCGCCATGTTGCCCAGATGCATCAGGTGCCAGTCGCTCGCCACGCCGTCGATCGCGTCGTACTGGCACATCGGGCCGAAGGCGATGCGGTTGGGCAGTTCGAGCTCCCGCATGCGAAAGGGCGAGAACAGCATGGGCTTGTTGGACATGGATTGGATTCCTTCTTCTTTGCAGAGGCGTGTCGGTCAGAACGATCCTCACACACCCCGGGCAAGGGAGCGGAGTCTAGGCAGGCCGCGGAATTCGGGGCAAGGGATTGATTGGAGAATCAATCGCCACGCCCCGCCCGGACTGCACGGCGATTTTTTTGTCGCGCAGCTGCGCAACGTGCAGAATAACCGCCTTGACCGGGCCCGGCGCGACTTCATGCGCCCGAATCCCCTTTTTCGGGGGAGGGCTGATCCGGATTCCACAAAGGAGAAAAGATCCATGCGTCAGACCTTCGTACTGCTGGCTTGCGCCATTCCCCTGCTGCTCGTCAGCCCCGCTCAGGCCGCGGATAAAGCCATGGACAAAGCCGCCGACAAGATCAAGATCGGCATGGCCACCACGCTGTCGGGACCGACCGCACAGCTCGGCATCGACACCCGCGACGGCTTCAACCTCGCGATCAAGCACCTCGGCGGAAAACTTGGCGGGCTGCCTGTGGACCTCCAGGTCACCGACGACCAGTTCAACCCAGAAGTGGCGAAACAGATCATCGACCGATTCGTCAAACGCGACCGGGTCGACGTCGCCACCGGCATGATCAATTCCGCCGCCCTGCTCGCCACCGCCCCCATGCTGTTTTCGAACCGGACGCCATACATCTCCACCAACGCCGGACCGTCGCAGCTCGCGGGCAAGGAATGCAGTCCGTGGTTCGTTTCCACCTCCTGGCAGAACGACAACGTTCACGAGGCGGCCGGCCACCATGCCAACCAGCGCAATTACAAGAACGCCTACCTGCTGGCGCCGGATTACCCGGCGGGTCGGGATGTACTCAGCGGTTTCAAGCGCACCTACAAGGGACAGATCGTAACCGAGGCCTATGTGAAACTCGGCCAGCTCGATTACGCGGCGGAAATCGCCCAGTTGCGCGCCGCCAAACCGGAAATGGCGTTCGTGTTCCTGCCCGGCGGCATGGGCATCAACTTCGTCAAGCAGTTCTTCGCCTCGGGCCTGTCCAAGGACATACAGCTTCTTCTGCCCGGAACGTCGTCGGATCAGGACATTCTGCCCGCAGTTGGCGACGCGATGCTCGGCCTGTTCAACACGTCGCAGTGGGCGCTGGATCTGGACAATCCCGAGAACAAGCGCTTCGTGGCTGATTTTGACCGCGAATTCAAGCGACTCCCTTCGGCTTTTGCGGCCCAGGCCTACGACGCCGCGTTGCGCATCGATGCGGCGGTGCTGGCAGTCAAGGGCAATCTCGCCAACCGGGAGGCGTTCATGAAGGCGATCCACACGGTCAAGGCGAAGTCCGTTCGGGGCGAGTACAAGGTCAACGTCAACGGGTATCCGATCCAGAACTACTACCTGCGCGTTGTCAGCCGCGGTCCGGACGGACGGCTGTTCAACAAGTCCCTCGGCGTGGTGCTGAAGGACCATGCCGACGCCTACGCCAAGGATTGCCCGCTCAAGTACTGAAGGAAAGTCAGTGCTCGCCGCGACCGCATCACCAGCCGCGACGTGAATTGATTCGTTAATCAACGGGTTGCCTGTTAAACGCCAGCACGTATGCTGAGGTCAATTGACGGGTAGCCTGAAACTGACCGGCCTGCTGCGAACGGCCGCGGTCAGGTTTGTCTCGCGCCCTCTTCGCATAAACCACGACGATGGATGCGCGTTCGGCTCGCGGAACGCCAGCCGGCGCCCACGCCCTGCTTAAAGGAATTGCATGAACCCGATCGCTTTCAACGACCTCGAAATCGGCGCCACCTACAAAAGCCACGGGCGCACGATCACCGAGACCGATCTGTCACTCTCTTGCATGCTCACCGGCGACTGGCACCCGATCCATGCCGACGAGGAATTCGCCAAAACCACGCCGATGGGCAAGCGCATTCTCCATGGCCCCTTCGGCATCCTGCTCGCCGCCGGCATGTCCACCCACATGCCCGAATTCGCCGACCCGGTAATCGGCGCGACCGGCCTGCGCGAATGGACTTATCGCGGACCGCTCACCGTAGGCGACACCGTTCATATAGAGACCATCATCGAATCCAAGCGCGTCACGTCTGACGGCAAGCGCGCGATCATCGAGCGGCGCATGAAGGTGATCAACCAGGCCGGCAAGGCGGTGCAGGAAGGCATCGTCGGCACGATGGTGCGTCTTGCGAACCCGGGAGCCGCGGCATGATTCTCGACGATCTGTACCAGCAAAATGCACTCTGCTATCGCGATCATCCGGCGATCGTGTACGAAAACCGCACGATCACGTTTGGCGAGTATTACTCGCGCTCCAAACGGCTGGCGAATGCACTCGCCGCCGGTGGCGTGAAGCGCGGAGACAGAATCGCGATCCTGGCGCAGAACTGCCCCGAATACGTAGAAATCCACGGCGCCTCGGGCATTTCCGGCTTCATGGCGGTGGGCATGAACTACCGGCTTGCCGCACCCGAGCAGGCGCAGATCCTCACCGACTGCGAACCCGCGGTGTTCGTGTTCGAGTCGGAATACGCCGGGCGTGCAGCGGAGCTGCTCTCCTGCGTACCGAAGAACGCGCGTCTGATCTGCATCGAGAAAACGCCGGGTGATGCAAAGAAATTCGGCGCCGAGAGCTATGAGACCGTGCTGATGAGCGCACCCGACACAACGCCCGCACTGCGCGCGCACGAAGACGACATCGTGTTTCTCGTCTACACCTCGGGCACCACCGGCAGGCCCAAGGGCGTGATGCTCGCAAACGTCGGACAGCTCGAACAGGCGCGGATGCAGGCCCTGGTCACCGGCGCGCAGCAGATCGACCGCATGCTGATCGTGATGCCCTTCTATCACATAGGCGGCACCACCGAATTGCTGACGTATTTCGCGGTCGGCGCGACCATCATTCTGCACCGCGCGTTCGACGCCCGGGTGATTCTCGAAAGTATCAACAAACATCGCATCACCTCGGCGCATCTCGCGCCGACCATGATCCAGATGATGCTCGAAATCCAGGAGACCGCGCCGGTCGACATTTCCAGCATGCATACCGTCTGCTATGCCTCGGCGCCGATGTCGGTGGCACTGTCGCGCCGCGCCAACGCGGTGTTCGGGAAGATCTTCATGCAGATCTACGGCATGAGCGAGGGCGGCCCCACGACCGCGTTGCTGAAGCACCAGCATCACCTCGAAGGCACGCCCGGGGAAACCGGCCGCCTCGCCTCCGCAGGCCAGCCCTTGCTCGGTTCGATCATCCGGGTGGTGCGGCCCGACGGCAGCGACTGCGCGGTGGGCGAGATCGGCGAAGTCTGGGGAAAGTCACCCGGCCTAATGAAGGGTTACTGGCGCAACCCCGAAGCGACGGAAGCGGCGATTGGCAACGGCTGGATGCACAGCGGCGACATGGGCTTTTTCGACGAAGACCACTACCTGTTCATTGCCGACCGCAAGAAGGACATGATCATCTCCGGCGGCGAGAACATCTATTCGCGCGAAGTCGAGGAGACCCTGCTCCTGCATCCCGCGGTGGCCGAAGCCGCGGTGATCGGCGTGCCCGATCCGAAGTGGGGCGAATCGGTCAAGGCCTTCGTTTCGTTCAAGCCGGGCGCAAGTGCCACGGAGGCCGAACTGATCGAGCATTGCCGCGCCTCGATCGCGAGCTACAAGAAGCCCAAGAGCGTGGAAGTCATGCCTGCGCTTCCGCGGATTCTCAGCACCAACAAGATCGACAAGAAGAAAATGCGCGAGCCCTTCTGGGCCGGACGCGATCGCCAGGTGTCGTAACGCATCCCCAACAGATCCAAAGGAGACTCACATGAATCATCGCAAGATCAGGACCGTACTCGCATCGCTGGCGTTCGCGCTGTTTGCAGGTGGCGCGGCGGCGCAAGCCTTTCCGTCCAAGCCGGTGAAGATCATCATCCCGTTCCCCGCGGGCGGGCTGTCGGACGTGCTGATCCGCGGACTCGGTCAGGAACTCTCCCGGGTGTGGGGCCATACGGTGATCGCGGAGAATCGCCCGGGCGCCAACACCATCATCGCTTCCGAAGCCGTGGCGAAGTCGCCGGCAGACGGCTACACCCTGTACATGGCGACCGACGCCGCGCTTTCGTCCAACCAGTACCTCTATAACAAGCTGCCCTATGACCCGGTGAAGGATTTCACCGGCGTGATCAACCTGGTCGGCGTGCCGAGCGCACTGGTTGCCAGCCCGTCGTTCCCGGCCAACAACCTGCAGGAACTGATCGCCATGGCGAAGGCCAAGCCGGGCACGATCACCTACGGCACCTTCGGCCCGGGCAGTTCGACTCATATCGACACCGAAGCCTTCATGAGAATCACCGGCATCAAGATGCTGCATGTCCCGTACAAAGGCATCGCGGAAGTGATTCCAGCAGTACTGGCCGGGCAGATCGACGTCGCTCTCTCCGGCGTCGCGCCCGCGCTTACGCTTCTACGCTCCGGCAAGCTCAAGGCGATCGCGCACGCGGGTGACACC
This sequence comes from Betaproteobacteria bacterium, assembly GCA_947466535.1. Classification (GTDB taxonomy): domain Bacteria; phylum Pseudomonadota; class Gammaproteobacteria; order Burkholderiales; family SG8-39; genus CAMBSA01. Next base: position 16,513 of record CANIEV010000020.1, on the reverse strand, counting down.
CGCTCGACAGCACTTCCGAACGTACCGACCTTCATCGAATCCGGCGCCCCCGGCTTCGTGTCGCGCGCCTGGTTCGGCCTCGTCGCGCCCGCCGCCACGCCGCGTGCGGTCATCGACAAGGTCGCGGCGGACGTGAACAAGATCGTCATCGAGAAGGCGTTCGACGAGAAGTTCATCAGCGGCGTCGGCCTCGAGCCCCTGATCATGGGACCGGACCAGTTCAACGCGTTCCTGAAATCCAATCGCGAGATGTACGCGGAGCGGATCAAGAACGTCGGCGTGAAACTCGACTGACCGGGAATGCGAATGAACGCGATCAACAGGGCACTCAAGCGCCCTGCAATCCTGGTCCTGGGGCTCGCGTTCACTCTTGCAGCGACAACGCTGGTATCGCGGCCTGCGCAGGCGCAGGCCTGGCCGTCCAAACCGATCCGCGTGATCGTCGCCTCGGGCGCGGGCGGCACCGCCGACATTCTCGCGCGGCTGATGGGCGAACGGCTGACGCCGGTACTCGGCCAGACCTTCATCTTCGACAACCGTGCGGGTGCGGGGGGCCACCTCGGCTCCGAGATGGCGGCCCGCGCAACGGCCGACGGTTACACGCTTCTGATGAGCGGGGCGCCGACGCATTCCGTGGGCCCGCATCTGTTCAAGGACCTGAAGTACGACCCGATGCGTGATGTGCCGCCGGTGGCAATGCTCGCGGCGGCGCCCAATCTCCTGGTGGTCAACAGTTCATCGACGGTGAAGTCATTGCAGGACCTGGTGAAGCTCGCCCGCGAAAATCCGGGCAAGCTTACCTACTCGTCGGCCGGTAACGGTACGTCCGGACACCTCGCCGCGGAACTTCTCAAGAGCATCGCGAAGATCGACGCGGTGCATGCGCCCTTCAAGAGCGGCCCTGAGGCGGTGACCAGCGTGTTCGGCGGCACCGTGGATTTCATGTTCTTCACGCCGCCCGCGACGCTGCCCTTGATCAAGTCCGGCAAGCTGCGCGCGCTTGGCATCAGCAGTCTGAAACGCAGCGCGCTCGCGCCGGAGGTGCCGACGCTCGCGGAAGCCGGGTATCCCGATTTCGAAGTGCTCGCCTGGTATGCGCTGTTCGCTCCGCGCGGCGTGGCGCGTGACATCGTCGCCCGCCTCTCGGGCGAGATCGAAAAGGTGCTGAACCAGCCCGATGTGAAGGAAAAGATCATCCAGTTGGGCGCCGAGCCAAGCTACCTTGGAGGAGACCGCCTTTTGGATTTTGTCACTCGCGATTCGGCCAAATGGGGAAAACTGATCCGCGATACCGGTTCGAAGACCGACTGAACCACCCAATACCCAATCGATGAAACTCGCCCGCTGGTCTTTTCATACCTACCGCCTGCCCTATGCCCGGCCGGTGCGCTGGAGCGATATCGTCGAGGACGGTGCGCTGTTCGTGCTGTTGCGGCTCGAGGGCGAAGATGGCGCGGTTGGCGTGGGTGAATCCACGATCAAGGCCACCTGGGCGGGGGTGTCGCCGCGAAGCCTGATCGCCGCGCTCGAGGACCTGCTGCTCCCCTTGCTGAAGGGAGTTGATCTTTCCGATCCCGCGCCGGTCCGTCGCCGCTTCGATCCCGTGCCCGAGAACCTCGCCGCAAAAGCACTGCTCGACAACGCGCTCTGGGATCTTGCGGCGGCCAAACGAGGCGAGCCCCTCTGGAAAACCTGGGGCGGGCGCAAGACAGTGGATCTTTCGTGGGCAGTGACACGCCAGGCGCCGGCGGCGATGGCGAAAGAGGCGATCGCGATGGTCGAGCGCCATGGATTTCGCACGCTCAAGGTCAAAGGCGGACAGGGCATCGACACCGACGTGACAGGCATGCGGGAAATTCGTGCCGCGGTCGGCGAGTCGGTGAGCCTCTACGTGGACGCGAACTCGTATTACTCCCGCGAACAGGGGCCTGATTACGCAAGGCGCATGGCCGACGCCGGCGCGGTTGTGGTGGAGGATCCCTGCGCGCTGTTTCCCGATTCAAGCTTCAGTGCGCTGCAGGCCGCCTCCCCGGTTCCGGTGCTGGTGGATTTCAACTGTCCTTCGCCCGACACAACCCGTTTGTTCATCGAGCGCGGCGCACGGGCAATCAGTCTCAAGCCCGGACGCATCGGGCTGACCGAGGGCACGGTGATGCGTGATCTCGCCCGCGCAGCAGGCTGCAGAACTGTGGTCGGGTTGTTCGGCGAAAGCCTGCTCGGCACACTGTCCTCATTACAACTTGCCGCCACCCTGCCGCCGGATGCGCTCGCATCGGAAGTGACCTGGTACCTCGAAATGACAAAGCAGATTCTTGCAACGGAGATGGTAATTCGTGAAGGCGCGATCACGCTTCCCGACACCCCCTCGCTAGCTGCATTGGTCGACTGGGATGCAGTCAAGCGTCACGCCGTCTGAAACGAGCACCTGAGGCAGCGCCCGAGAGGACGCCGCCTGTTCGAACTCAAACCCTTCAATCAACAGAACGGAGCATCACCATGGAACGTGCGAACAAACCCATTACCTCGGACATGGGCTGGAGCCTGCCCGACCGGATCACGATCAAGGGCATGGATTTTTGCACCCAGATTCTCGGAAAGCTCTCGTTTGGCGACATGGCCTGGCTGGAGATCATGGGCAAGCTGCCCACGCCGCAGCAGTCGACGGTGTTCAACGCACTGCTGGTAACGCTGGTCGAACACGGCATGACGCCGATGGCGATCGCGACGCGCCTGACCAACCTCGGCTCGCCCGATGCAGTCCAGGCATCCATAGCTGCTGGTTTGCTCGGCATGGGGTCGGTGTTCGGCGGCACCGCCGAGACCGCGGCGAAAATGTTGCAGGATGCTCTCGCCAAGCCTGGTGCTCGTGACGACATCCCCGGACTCGCAAAGCGTATCGCTGCAGACTATGTGGAACGCAAGCGTCCGGTTCCCGGCCTCGGCCATCCGACGCACAAGCCGATTGATCCGCGCTCGCCTGTGTTGTTCCGCATCGCCGCCGAAAACGGCTATTCGGGTGATTACATCCGGCTGATGGAGCTGGTTGCGGCAGAGGCCGCCAAGGCGAGCGGCCGCGTGCTGCCGCTCAACGTGTCGGGCGCGATCGGCGCGATCGCCTCGGAACTGGGCATCGACTGGCGCCTCTGCCGCGGCATCGTTGTCGCGAGTCGCGCGGTCGGACTGGTGGGCCATATCGCAGAAGAGATCCGCAACCCGATCGCCGGCGAAATCTGGGCGCGTCTGGACCACGAAGTCATGGTGGCCGGCCTTGAAGCAGAGAAGAAAGCCAAGGGCGTCTAGTCAGACCGCCCTGCCCGTCGCGCATCGCCCGTCGTTTCCCGTCTATGGCGGGCAAAACGGGCGATGCGTCACCGCGATTCCCAAAAGAGGAAACACGCCATGATCAGGAAAACCCTGTTGACCCTAGCGCTCGCATCCGGGCTGCTCGCACCTGTCGCATCGCTGCACGCACAGGCGTATCCGAACCGGGCGATACGATTCATCGTTCCCTATGCGCCGGGCGGCGGCGCCGACATCACCTGCCGGATGATCGCGCAGAAGATGCAGGAGATCATGGGACAGAATGTGATCGTGGAAAACCGCCCGGGTGCGAGCGAGATTGTCGGCAACGAGGCGCTCGCCCGCTCCACGCCGGACGGCTATACCGTCGGATTCATCAGCAACTCGCTTGCGATCAATGCAGCACTGCAACCCAAGCTGCCCTATGACACCGAGCGCGATTTCATTCCGATAACGCGATTGGTGAATGTTCCGCTGGTGATGGTGGTGAATCCAGGCATCGGTGTGAATTCGATCAAGGAACTGGTCGCGCTCGCCAAGGCCAAACCGGGCACGTTGAACTTCGCCTCCTTCGGCACCGGCGGTCCGCACGGTCTGGCGATGGAATGGTTCAAGAGCGTCACCGGCGCCAATATCGTCGCGATCAACTACAAGGGCGTCGGTCCCGGCATGGTCGCGCTGCAGACAGGCGAAGTGCAGGTCATGTTCACCGGCCTCGGCGGAGGTTCGGCTGCGATCCGCTCGGGCAAGATCAGAGCGATCGGTGCCACGCCCGCGAAAGGCATCGCCGGTGCGCCGGAGATCCCGCCGATTGCGCGCGACTATCCCGAATTCGACATGACCACCTGGTACGGCATGGCGGTTGCGGGAGGAACACCGGCGGACATCGTCAACCGGATACACGCGGATGTCACGAAGACGCTCAACTCGCCCGACCTGCGCCAGCGCACCGAGTCACTGAACATCGAGTTGTCCCCACTGCCGCAGGACCAGTTCATCGCGTTGATCCGCCATGAAATCCAGATCTGGGGAAACGTGATCAAGACCGCGAAGATCACCGTCAATTGATGATTCGAACGACAACCGCGGCGGAAACGTCCGAGTGAGTGCCTCCCGTCACGGTCCGCTAACAGGCCTGCGCGTCATCGAGTTCGCCGGCATCGGGCCGGGACCGTTCTGCGGCATGCTGCTTGCCGATATGGGGGCAGACGTGCTGCGCCTTGACCGCGCGCAGCCGGTGGAACTCGGCCAGGGTATCGACCCGAAGTACGACGTGCTTGGTCGCGGCAAACGCTCGGTCGGGCTCGACCTCAAGCGGCCGGAGCATGTGAAGATCGCGCAGTCGCTCGTCGATCGGGCAGACGCGGTGATCGAAGGCTTTCGTCCCGGTGTACTGGAACGACTGGGACTGGGACCGGACGAGTGCCTCGCAAGAAATCCGAAACTGGTGTTCGGGCGGATGACCGGATGGGGCCAGGACGGCCCGCTCTCGCCCACCGCAGGTCACGACATCAACTACATCGCGATCACCGGCGCCTTGCACGCGATCGGCCGCAAGGAGGGTCCGGTGCCGCCGCTTGCGTTGCTTGGCGATTTCGCCGGCGGCGCGATGTTTCTCGCCTTTGGTGTGGTCTGCGCGCTGCTCGAGGCGCAGCGCTCAGGCAAGGGCCAGGTGGTGGACGCCGCGATCAGCGACGGAACCGCATTGTTGATGGCGCCCTTTTTCGCACGCCACGCCGCCGGCCTCTGGCGGGACGAACGCGAAGCCAATGGCCTTGATGGCGGCGCGCCCTGGTACGACTCCTATGAAACCGCCGACGGTGCCTTCGTGTCGATCGGCGCCATCGAGCAGCGCTTCTACGATGAACTGCTCTCCCGCATGGGGCTGGACCCCGCTTCGCTGCCCAAACGCGGCGATCGCAACAACTGGCCGGCACTGCGGCAGATATTCACGGACACCATCAGGAAGAAGTCCCGCAACGAGTGGACGCGAGTGTTCGAGGGCAGCGACGCCTGCTTCGCACCGGTGCTGTCCCTCGCCGAAGTTCCCGAACATCCGCACCATCGCTCGCGCGGTGTGTTTTCGCATGAACACGGCTATCCGGAACCTGCGCCCGCTCCGCGCCTGTCGCGCACCCCGGGTCAGCGCACACGCACTGCACCCCGCCCCGGCGAAGGCGGTGTCTCCGCTCTCGCCGACTGGAATTTCAGCGCCGCCGACATATCGGGCTTCGAAGCAATCGGCGCAATTATCGACAATCAATGAAGAAATGAAACCTGGCCACCTGGAGCAGCAATGAGCGACTACGAACTGACCGACGAACAACGAATGATCCGCGCCTCGGTGCGCGCGATCTCCGAAGAACATTTCAAACCCAAGGCGGCGGAGATCGACCGGACCAGGCGTCCCCCGAAGGAGCATGTAAAGATCCTCGCCGAACACGGCTTCACCGGTGTATTCATCCCCGAACAGTACGGCGGCCCCGGTCTCAACCTCGTCGATATCGTGATCATCGTCGAGGAAGTGTCCCGCTGCTGCGCCAACACCGCGATCATGGTCGGCTGTACCGACGGTGCGACACCGCGCGCGATCCTGCACCTCGGTACCGAGAAGCAGAAACAGGCCTACCTGCCGAAAATCGCCAAGGGCGATCTGCTCTGCGCCTGGGGCATGTCCGAGGCCAATGCGGGGTCCGACATCGGCAATATCCAGACCAAGGCGGTGAAGGACGGCAACGAGTATGTGATCAACGGCGCCAAGCTCTGGTGCTCGGGAGCACAGGCCTCCGATCTGTTCCTTGTTCTGGTGCGCCTGGACTCCGCCCCCGGTCTTCGCGGCGTCGGAGCGGTGCTGGTGGAGCGCGGCACGCCGGGATTCAGTGTTGGCAAACACCTCGACCTGATCGGCTTTCGCGGCACCGGCATGGCGGAACTCGTGTTCGAGGATTGCCGCATACCCGCTGAAAACCTGCTGCTGCCCGCCGGCGGCATGGGCAAGCTGCTGCAGGTGTTCAATGCCGACCGCATCGCGACCAATCCGCCGATCTGCCTCGGCATCGCGCAGGCCGCCTTTGAAGCCGCAGTCGCGCACACCAAGGAGCGCGTGCAATTCGGCAAGCCGCTTGCCGAATTGCAAGGCATCCAGTGGAAGCTTGCCGACATGGCTATTGAACTCGAGGCCAGCCGCGCGTTGCTCTATCGCGCGGCGAACCGGGTGGACATGGGCAAGAGCAACGCGATCGATGCCTCGATCGCGAAGGTGTACATCAACGAGGCGACCCGCCGCGTGACCGATACCGCGATGCAGCTCTTCGGCGCCTACGGGCTGTCCGAGGAATTCCCGATGGAGCGCATGTTCCGCGACGTCCGCGGCATGTCGATCGGCTACGGCACCACCGAAGTCCAGCGCACGCTGATCGCACGCGAAATTCTTGACGGACGCTATTCCGCATAGCAACCGGATTGGACGACCAGCGTACCGGAACCTGAGGAGGAACACCGGATGAACAAGCGATCGTTTTGTGCCTCACTCGCCGCGGCAGCCACCCTGTTCGCGCTTTCGCCCGCACAGGCGCAAGGCTGGCCCTCAAAGCCGCTGCGCCTGGTGATGCCCTACCCGCCGGGGGGCGGCGGCGATCTGGTGGTGCGTCCGCTGGTGGACAAGCTCAACCAGGCGCTCGGCCAGACGGTGGTGGTTGATTACAAGCCGGGCGCGAATACGATCATCGGCACCGAGATCACCGCGAAGGCAGCACCGGACGGCTACACGATCGGCTTCATCACCGACTCGCATTCGATCAACCCGGTGTTCCGCAAGAACCTGCCTTACGATTCGCTCAACGACTTCACACCGATCACGACGTTGGTCACCGTGCCGATGGTGCTGGTCACGCACCCGTCGGTCCCTGTAAAGACATTGCAGGAGCTGGTTGCCTACGCAAAGGCGAATCCCGGCAAGCTCGCGTACGGATCGCTCGGTTTCGGCGGACCGCATTACCTCGCGATGGAATGGTTCAAGCTTGTTGCAGGGATCGACCTGCTGCACATCCCCTATCAGGGTTCGGCCCCGGCGCTCGCCGCCAATGTCGGCGGACAGATACAGCTGATGTTCGTCGGCGCATCCACCGGACTGCAATACGGCCGGGACGGACGGCTGAACGTGATCGCGAGTTCACCCTCGGCTCGCCTGCCCGCGTCGCCGAACCTCCCGAGCATCGCGGAATCGGGTTACCGGGAATTCGATTTCTCGACCTGGTACGGACTCGTCGCCCCCGCGAAAACACCTGCGGACATCGTGGCAAGGCTGAACCAGGAAGTCGCGCGTGCGTTGCGTGCGCCCGACATGCAACAGCGATTCGCCGCGCTCGGGCTGATACCCTTGCCGATGACTCCGGAGGAATTCTCCGCAAAGTTGCGCCGCGACGCGGAACACTACGCGCGCATGGTGAAACTCACCGGTGCGCGTGGCGAGTAATGAAACGATAGAACAATTATCTGCCCGCCAGAGCGGGCCACAGGAGATCAAATGAACGTGCTTCACGGAATCCGGGTCATCGACCTCGGCAACTTCATCACCGGACCCTATGCAGCGATGCTGCTCGCCGAATACGGCGCCGATGTCGTCAAGATCGAGCGCCCCGGCCTCGGCGATCCGTTCCGATCCTTCAAGGGCGGCCTATACAGCCCTCAGTATCAGTCTCACAACCGCCACAAGCGCAGCATCGCGATCGACTACACCAAGCCTGCCGGACTGGAAATCGTTCTCGACCTGCTAAAGACTGCGGATGCGGTGGTGATGAACAATCGTCCGGGAGTTTCGGACAAAATGGGCCTTGGCTTCGAGAAGCTGCACGCGCTGAATCCGCGGCTTGTGTACTGCGCGATCACCGGCTTCGGACCGGACGGCCCCTATGCGGCGCGCCCCGCGTACGACAACGTCGGCCAGACACTCAGCGGATGGCTGTCGCTGTATCACGACGGCGACGATCCACGCGTCGGCGGTCCGGCAGTCTCGGACGGACTCACCGGCGTCTACGCCTGCATGGGCATGCTCGGGGCGCTGTTCGACCGCGAACGCACCGGCATCGGCCGCAAGGTGGAAGTGAGCATGCTCGAAGCCACCATGGCCTTCGGCATAGAGCCGATCGGCCAGTACCTCGCGACCGGAACGGCACCGACGCGCTACTCGCGCGGCGCGATGTCGCAGGCCTTCATGCTCGAATGCAAGGACGGCAAGCGAGTCGGGTTGCACATGTCCTCGCCGGACAAGTTCTGGGAAGCGCTCACCCGCGCAATGGAGCGGCCGGACCTGCTGCAGAAGTACCCCGACCGCAACTCCCGCGTCGAGCGCTATGAGGAAGTCGGCCGCGACTTCGCGCTCGTGTTCCGTGAACGCACCCGGGACGAATGGATGAAGCGGCTGGAGGAACACGACGTGCCGTTCGCGCCCGAGCGAAAAATTCCGGATCTCGCGGACGACGAACAGATAAAGCACCTAAACCTGTTCTACGAACAGGAACATCCGAGATACGGCAAGGTAAAGGGGATGCGACGTGCGGTGACCTACGACGGACAGCGCGAGGCGAAGCTTCGCCCGCCGCCCGATTTGGGCGAGCACACCGACGAAGTGCTGCGCGAACTCGGGTTGTCGGCTGAAAAGGTAAAGGCTCTGCGGGATCAGGGGCTGCTCGGATGAATTTCGATATCCCGGAAGAACTCAAGCGTCTGCGCGAATCCGCGCGACGCTTCGTCGACGAAGAACTGATGCCGCTGGAGGCTGAGCACGCCGACTCGCACGACATCCCGGATGACGTTCGTGCGCGTCTGCAGGCACGGGCGAAAGAGCTCGGCTTCTGGGCCTTCGACCTTCCCGAGCAATACGGTGGCGGCGGCGTCGGCGCGCTCGGGATGTGCCTCGTGTTCGAGGAACTCGCCCAATGCAACGTACCTGCCTTCCGCGCGCCCTCGGTATTCACGCCTTTCCTCGGCCCGGTGCTGTTTCACGGCAATGCGGCGCAAAAGGAAAAGTATCTGATGCCGGTGATCCGCGGCGACAAGCGCACCTGCTTTGCGCTCACCGAGAACAGCGGCGGTTCCGATCCGACTTCGATGGCCACCCGCGCGGTGCGCGATGGCGACCACTGGGTGATCAACGGCACCAAGATTTTCATCACGCACGCGGACAAGGCGGATTTCGTCCAGGTCTTCGTACGCACGGGTGAAGGCGACGAGGCGAAGGGGCGCAAAGGCATCACTTGCTTCCTGATCGACAAGGGCACACCCGGCATGCGCCTCGGGCAGAACTTCAAGCTGATGTCGCCCGACCGGCCCTGGGAACTCATTTTCGAGAACGTTCGCGTACCCGCCTCACAAATCGTGGGGGAAGTAGGACGCGGCTGGGATCTGGCTCGCGAGTTCCTCGGCATGGGCCGCCTCATCCACGGACCGAAGTCGATAGGCCGCGCCACGCGCGCGCTGCGGCTTGCGATCGACTGGGCCAACCAGCGCAAGACCTTCGGCGCGCCGATCGCCTCGCGGCAGGCGATCCAGTGGATGATCGCCGACTCGCAGGTCGAGTTACACACTGCGCGTCTGCTGACTTACCACGCCGCATGGAAGGCTGATCAGGGTCAGCCGTACCACGCCGAAGCCGCGATGGTGAAACTGCACTGCGACGAGATGTTCATGCGGGTGGTGGACCGTGCGATCCAGATCCACGGCGGCATGGGTCTGTCAAAGGAATTCCCGCTCGAAGTGATGTTCCGCGACGCGCGCTCGCGCCTGATCACCGAGGGCTCGTCGGAGATGCAGCGCATGATCATCGCGGGCGACCTGCTCTCGGGGAAAAGCGCGATCGACCGGTTCGCCGACTAGGCAATCGAGCCGGCTCGCTGAAAAGGCGATCCGGTAAAGTCGGGGAATGCAGACCCTTGCCGACCTGATTGAGCGCAACGCCCGCCAGCACTCGAACCGCCCCGCGGTGGCGAACGACGGCCGGCGCTACACCCACCTGGAACATGCGCAGCGCATCTGGCGACTCGCCAATGCGCTTGCCGCCGACGGCCTTGTGCCGCAGGAGCGCATCGCGGTCCTGTCGCAGAACCGCAGCGAGTACCTTGAACTCTACGGTGCGGCAGAAGCCGGCGGCTTCGTGCTGGCCACGCTCAACTGGCGCCTCGCGCCCGCCGAACTGCTCGCGATACTGCGTGACTGCGCACCCTCGGTGCTGGTGTTTGAGGCGCAATACGCGGACGTGGCGACGCAGCTGATATCAGCGTTGGAAGCAAAGCCGAAACTCCTGTGCATCGGCGGCACCGCGAACGGGGCCACCGACTACGAAGCCCTGCTCGTGCGCGGTGCGCCTCATCCACCGACCCACCGGCCGAAACCGGAGGACATCGCGCATCTCATCTACACGAGCGGCACGACGGGCAGGGCCAAGGGCGCGATGCTCAGCCATCGCGCCCTGCTCGCCTCCGCCGCCGCGATCGCCTGCCTCGCCGGCGAGCGGCCGACCGACCGGATCCTGCTGGTGATGCCGCTGTTCCACGTCGGCGCCAAGATCGAGTGGCTGTCCCTGCAATACATGGGCGGCTCGGCGGTGGTGCTGCGCCAGTTCGAACCGGACACCGTGTTCGAGACAATCTCCCGCGAACGCGTGACGCTGACCCACATGGCGCCGACCATGGTGAAGACCCTGGTCGAGCATCCGTCGCGCACGCGGCACGACCTGTCCAGTCTCGTGAACGTGCACTACGGTTCCGCCCCGGCGCCGGTGGAAGAGTTGCGTCGCGCGGTCGCCGCCTTCGGCCCGATCTTCACCCAGCTCTACGGCATGACCGAGCAGTTGCTCTCCTCGATGCTGCTGCCCTACCAGCAGAAGCTGGATGGAAGCGAACGCGACATCGCGCGGCTGGCGTCCGCCGGCCAGCCGTACCCGGACACCGAGATCCGCATACTCGATGATGCCGGACGCGACCTCGCCGTAGGCGAGGTGGGGGAAGTGGTGGTGCGCTCGCCGGGAATGATGAGCGGCTACTTCCGCAACCCGGAACTCACCGCGCAGACGATACGCGATGGATGGCTGCACACCGGCGACATGGGCTTCATGGACGACGAGGATTATCTTTTCATCGTCGACCGCAAGAAGGACATGATCATCTCCGGTGGCGAGAACATCTATTCGCGTGAAGTGGAAGAAGCCCTGCTCGCGCACCCCGCGGTCGGCGAGACCGCGGTGATCGGCGTGCCCGATCCGAAGTGGGGCGAGTCCGTGAAGGCCTTCGTGGTGCTGCGAGCAGGCATGCACGCGAAAGAAGCGGAACTCGTCACGCATTGCCGCACGCTGATCGCAAGCTACAAGAAACCTGGAAGCATCGAGTTCGTTGCGTCGCTTCCGCGCCTCGCCCACGGCAAGGTGGACAAGAAGGCACTGCGCGCGCCGTTTTGGGCGGGAGTTGGTCGAAACGTATCGTAGGGTGCCCTCGACACCTCAAAAATGCCAGGCGCCGCGACATAAGCATCCGTTGTTCGGCCAGCCTAGATAAAATCCGTTCAGGAAAAAATCAAAGGAGCAGTTCCATGTTGCATCGTGTATTGCCGTCACTTGTCGTCTCGTTCGCCGCGGTTTTAGGCCTGTCGTTCACTTTGCCGGCGCTCGGGCAGACGTACCCGAACAAACCCATACGAATGGTTGTCCCGTTCCCCGCAGGCGGACCGACAGATACGCTCGCTCGCGCGGTAGGACTCAAACTCACCGAAGCCTGGGGCCAACCGGTTCTCGTGGAGAACCGCCCCGGTGCAAGCACCATTATCGGTGCCGAGATCGTCGCCAAGGCCCCGGCAGACGGCTACACGCTCATGTTTACCGCGGATGCCACGCTGTCGGTGAACCCGCTTCTCTACTCCAAGCTTCCGTACAGCGTTTCGGACTTCCAGCCGATCAGCATCGCCGCGTATGTAGCCGAGTTTCTGATGGTAAACGGCGACATGCCGGTCAATACCCTGCAGGAGCTCGTCGCCTACTCCAAGGCCAACCCGGGCAAACTCAATTACGGATCCTTCGGCCTCGGAAGCAACGGGCATATCGAAGCCGAAGCCTTCAAACAGGCTACCGGCGCAGATCTGACGCACGTGCCCTTCAAGGGCGCGGCTGAAGTCGCACCGGCGCTGCTCAGTGGCCAGATCCAGGTCCTGTTCACTTCGCCCAACCAGGTGCTTGCGCATATCAAGTCGGGCCGCATCAAGGCGCTTGGCGTGCAGTCGAACGAGCGCTCGGCGGTTCTGCCCAACGTGCCCACCTTTGCCGAAGCCGGGCTGAAGGGTTTTGATTCCAAGGTCTGGTTCGGCTTCCTTGCGCCGTCAAAAGTGCCGGCAGAAATCATCCGCCGCCTTGCAGGAGAAATCGGCAAGATCGTCACCGAACCGCAGTTCCGCGACAAGTACATCACCTCGGTTTCGCTGGAAGCGGCGCCGCCGGGACCGGAGCATTTCGCCGCCGTGCTGGTGTCGGACAAGGAAAAATACGGCCGCTTTGTCAAGGCCGCCAACGTCAAGCTCGACTGAGCCTGCAAACATGGCGCTGATCCAGTACATCGCGCGCATCCAGTTCGACTTCGGCGCACTCGCGACGCTGCCCGCCGAGCTGGAAATGCTTGGCGTGCAGAGGCCGCTTGTCGTCACCGACCCGGGCGTGAAATCAAGCGGCATCCTCGATCGAGTGCTTGCCACGCTCGGCAACAGGCCGCGCAGCGTATTCGCAGAAGCGCCGCGGCATCCGGCCCTGCCGGCGGCCGAACGCGCGCTTGCGATCTACCGCGCCGACGGGTGTGACGGCATCATCGCACTTGGCGGCGGCGTTTCCATCGACCTGTCGAAGGTGATCGCGCTGCTCGCCACGCATCCCGCGCCGCTTTCGCAGTACAGCACTGACAACAACGGCAGCGGAAAGATCACCGCGAAGATCGCGCCGCTGGTGGCGATTCCCACCACCGCCGGCACCGGCAGTGACATCGGCCGCGGCGCGGGCGTTGCGCTCGAGGAACACGGCATCAAGCCGGTGTTCGCGAGCGTGAACCTGATCCCGAAGGTGTCGATCTGCGATCCGGAACTCACACTGTCGCTGCCGCCCGCGATGACCGCGGGCACCGGCATCGACGCGCTGAGCCATGCGCTCGAGGCGTATCTCTCGCCCTCGATCAACCCGCCGGTGGATGCGGTCGCGCTGGATGCGATCCGCCGCATCAGCCGGCACCTGGAACGCGCGGTGACGCATGGCAGCGACCGCAATGCGCGCTGGGAAGTGATGATGGGCGCGCTCGAAAGCGGCATGTGCTTCTGGAAGGGACTCGGACCGGCGCATGCCTTGTCGATCCCGCTCGACACGCTCGACCTGCATCATGGGACGCTGGTGGGTGTGATCCTGCCCCACGGCGTGCGCTTCCTTGCGCCGGCAGTGAAGGAAAAGCTGCCTGCACTCGCAGATGCACTCGGTGCACGTGACGTCGCCGACGGCCTGGAAGACCTCAACCGCCGCATCGGGCTGCCCACCGGCTTGGCCGCCATGGGCGTGACCGAAGCGGTTCTGCCACGGATGGGCAAGGACGCTGCTGCGAGCTTTTTCAACGCGGCGCTCGCGCGCAAGGGTACGCCTGAAGATTACGTGGAAATCATGCGTGCGGCGATGTAGCCTTGCTGTCCCGCAAATAAAACAAATCCGGAGGAAGACAGCATGACCGTTCTGCAAAACAAGGACCGCATCCAGACCACCCACGTCGGCAGCCTGTGGCGGCCCAAGGACCTTCTCGACATGATGAAGGCGCGCGAAATCGGCGTCGGGTTCGATCCCGCCGCGTTCGAGGCGCGCACGAAGACCGCAGTCGCCGAATGCGTGCAACAACAGGTGGCCGCCGGCCTGGACATCATCAGCGACGGCGAGCAGTCGAAAGTAGGCTTCTTTTCCTACGTGCGTGAGCGCCTTGGCGGGCTGGAGGCGCGACCGGAGAAAAAATACAAACTCTGGCCGCTCGAGACCAATGCCTATCCCGAGTACTACGAGGGTTACCTCAAGCAGGCGATGATGGGCAACACCGTCGCCAAGCTGGTGCCGCTGGTCTGCGTCGCGCCGATTACCTACGCCAACGAGTCGACGCTCAAGCGCGACATCGCCAACCTGAAAGCGGCGACCCAGGGCCTCGACGTGAAGGGAGTGTTCATGCCCTCGATCGCCCCGAGCGGCGTCGGCTTCAACGAGTACTACAAGACCGAGGAAGAATATTTCCACGCGGTGGGTGCTGCGATGCGCACCGAATACAAGGCGATCCTCGATGCGGGATTCCTGCTGCAGATAGATGATCCCTTCCTCACCGATATCTACGCCGACCCGGACCTCGATGCGGCGGGCATGGACCGCCGTGCCGCGATGTACGTCGAATCGATCAACGCGAGCATCAAGGGCCTGCCCGAAGAGCGCATCCGCTTTCACACCTGCTACGGCATCAACGAAGGTCCGCGGGTGTTCGATGCCGGTATCGACAAGTACATCCAGCACATGCTTCGGATCAACGTCGGCGGCTACAGCTTCGAGGCGGCCAACGTGCGCCACGAACACGAGTACCACATCTGGGAGAAGGTCAAGCTCGCCCCGGGCAAGGTGCTGATCCCCGGCATGCTCAACCACTCGAGCAACATCGTCGAGCATCCCGAACTGATCGCCGAGCGGCTGATCCGCTTTGCCGACCGCGTCGGCCGCGAAAACGTGATCGCAAGCGCCGACTGCGGTTTCTGCTCGCAGGCGGCCTACCACCCGGAAGTGCACCCGACGGTGGTATGGACCAAGTTCAAGGCACTGCGCGAAGGCGCGGAGATTGCGTCGAAGAAGCTCTGGAAGTAGGGAAACCACTTTCCCGGCTGGTGCGGTAAGCAGACGACAGGGGCCGGACAACCGGCCCCTGTCGTTTCAGGCGACGCCGGGCTCGCCCACCGTCTGTCTGATCGACCCGAAGATGCTGTGGCCATCGACGTCCTTCATCTCGATGCTCACCCTGTCACCGGGTTTCAGGTATTCGGTACGCGGCTTGCCGTGTTCGATGGTCTCGACCATCCGCTGTTCCGCGATACAGGCAAAACCCGCGGCCCGGTCGTGATTGGAGATCGTGCCTGAGCCGAGCACCGTGCCCGCGGGCAAGCCGCGCATCGTGGTTGCCCTGGAGATGATCGTCGGGAAATCGAAGTACATGTCCACACCGGTGTTTGGCATGCCAAGCACGCGGTCGTTGATACGGCATTCGAGAGGCAGGCTCAGCTTCGCACCGTCCCACGCGGTTCCGAGTTCGTCGGGCGTGACCGCCACGGGCGACATCGTGACCAGGAGCTTGCCCTGGTAGTTGCCATAACCTTTGGCAACCTGCTCGGCAAACACGGTGCGCAGGGTCGAGTCGTTCACGAGAATAAACAGGCGGATGTACTTTCCGGCCTGTTCGCGCGGCGTGCGCGCTGGAACATCGCCGAGTATCGCGGCGTATTCGCCCTCAATGTCCAGACCGACATCGCCCGGAGGCAGTGGCAGCGTATCGCGTGCGCCCAGAAAGGTATGGCAGACCCCGTTGCTCATCGTCGGGATCTCCTTGTAGCCCTCGGGCGGCTTGACCCCCCTCAGCTTGCGCGCGAGCTCCATGTGATTGAGATAAACGCTGCTGTCGATCCAGGCATAGGCGCGCGGCAATGGCGCCGCGAGCTTGTTCATGTCGAGATCGAACGCCTGCGAAACCGAGCCCGTCTCGAGTTGCTGCTGGAGCGCCTGCAGTCGCGGAGCGGCCGCATCCCAGTCATCAAGCGCCGCCTGCAATGTCGATGCGATTCCGTCGGCGGCGACCGCACGCCGCAGGTCCCGGCTGACAACGATCAATTTTCCGTCCCGGGCGGACGTGCGCATCGTGGCGAGTTTCATGTCCTGCCTGTTCCTTGTGCCGGTAACACGACGAACCTACGTTAGCGCGACCAACCTACGGTAGTGCGACCAGCCTATTGCACCTTGATACCCGCCGATTTCACCACCACGCCGTAGCGCGCGCGGTCGGTGCGGATTCGCGCCGCGAGCTGCGCGGGCGTGCTCGCGACGATTTCGAAATACTGGCTCTGCAGAAGGCTCACCAGCGCGGGATCGCGCAGGATGCGCACCGATTGGGCATGCAACGTGTCGATCACCGCACGCGGC